>CAZWAM010000019.1:26614-31099 GCA_964631855.1 uncultured bacterium
CCGGTTCGCCCGCGCCGGAGATAAACTTCCTCGAGCGATATCAATACCGCGGCGTCGCCCCCCCGGCGACTTACCTCGACTATTGGGCGCAGGGCACGGTGGGGAATTTCCTATACGAGATGTACCAGCTTTATTCTGCAACTGACGACGCGCGGGCGGGAAAGCTGTTTGCTCTCGCGGACCGGGTAGGCCGTCGGTCGCATACGGTCCAACATAACTTGGGCACCGCGTTTTATTTAAAAAAAGATTATCGGGGCGCGGCGCCGTATTTCGAGAGGGCCGTACTTTTAGAACCGGACGATTCGTTTACGCGTTATCTGTTGGCGGAATGTTACGACGATCTCGGCCGCGCCGACGACGCGCGACGGGAGCTCGAGACGGCGGTCCATTACCGCCCCGATTACCGGCCCGCGTTGATTACGCTCGAGACGGGGCGTTTCGTCAGGTGGTAAAAAGAGCGCACAAGGGCCAGGTTTTCCTCATCGATAATGAGTACCTCCGCCGCATCGCCGACGCCGCGGCGATAGCGGCCCCGGAGACGGTACTCGAGATCGGCATGGGGAGGGGCGAGCTGACCCAACACCTGGTCCGCCGCGCGCGAGAAGTGGTAGCCGTCGAGTTGGAGGAGCGCCTCGTCGACGCCGCGGCGCGCGAATTCCACGCCTACGACAACCTGACGATCGTCGACGCTAACATCTTAGACGTCGCTTGGGACGAGTTAATACCCGAGGGGCTTCGGGTCGTAGTTGTCGGCAACGTTCCCTTTTATATAACCGGGCCGATATTGGAGATGCTCTCGAGGCACCGGCGGCGAATAATCCGGTGGTCGTTGTTGCTGCAAAAGGAGGTCGCCGAACGCGTCTGCGCGGCGCCGGGCAACAAAGCGTACGGCGCGCTTTCCGTCAAGATGCAGTTTCGGGGCGAGCCCTATCTCGCGTTCGACGTCCCGGCGGAAGCTTTCGAGCCCAGGCCCGCGGTGGACGCCGCGCTCGTGTGCTACCGCTATTACGACGAACCCGGCGTTCCCCTGGAGGAGCCCGCGCTCTTCGACCCCTTCGTCGATTTTATCTTCGCGGCGCGGCGCAAGAAGATAGGCAACCGCCTGGCGACGCTTCTGGGCGGGCGTCTCTCCGTCGACGACGTGGAGGGGGAACTGCGGCGAGAAGGTTTTGACCCGGGCGCGCGGCCGGAGCGCTTTTCGCCCCGGGAGTTCGCGGCCCTTTATCGAACGTTCGCGCCTTACCTTGACGTTTGAATTTTCCAAGTTGAGGGGGGGCGAGCATTACCCGGAAATTAAACGTTGAACGAAACGGCGTTTTGATTTTCGCAAGGCTTACGAGTAGGCGGTTGGATTATGGCTAGCGGTAAAAGGACGGCCTTGATACTGGCCGGCGGCAGGGGTAAGAGGCTCTGGCCTCTCTCGCGGCGCGATAGGCCCAAGCAGTTCCTATCGCTCGTTACGGACCGTACGTTGCTCGAGGACACGTACGCTCGCGTGGCGGCGCTGGTGGAGGCGTCGCACGTATACGTCGCGGCCGAGGAGGAGTTACTTCTTAAAGCGCGGCCGCTGCTGCGGCAAGTGCCGCTCGTCAACTTCGTAGCCGAGCCCGCGGCGCGGAATACCTGGCCCAGTTGCGTCCTGGGTACGTTGGAGATCGCGCACCGGCTAAGCCGGGAGGCGACGGTCCTCGTCCTCCCGGCGGACCACGCCGTGGGCGACGAGGAGGCTTTTCGGGAGGCGTTGGATGCCGGTTATCGCCGCGCCGAGGGGGGAGCGGTGGTTACTTTCGGGATTAAGGCCGACCGGCCCGAGACCGGCTACGGTTATATTAAATGCGGCGAGGCCGTGGAAGCCGGCCCGCCGCTTGTGCGCCGAGGTATCGCGTTTAAGGAGAAGCCGGACGAGGCGACCGCGCGCCAATACGTCGCTTCCGACGATTATCTGTGGAACAGCGGTATGTTCGCGTGGCGCGCGGACCGCTTTCTCGAGCTGACGCGGGAGTGTTACCCAGATCAATTTAAAATAGTCCGACAATTGAAGGGCCCGCTCGCCGCGGGAGGGTCCGCCAAAGTGGCGGCGCTCTATGAGCGGCTCGAGGCGACGTCGGTGGACTACGCCTTTATGGAAAAGATGCCCGCCTTCGAGGTCGTCGAAACGGATTGCGGTTGGGACGACATAGGCTCCTTCGACGCGCTCGCGCGCGTGCTCCCACGCGACGGCCGTGGCAATATCAGCCGCGGCGAGGTTTATCAGCTCGAGGGCGTGGGGAACATCGTCCTCGCGGCCGGCCGGCGGCCGGTGGTCCTGTTCGGGGTGGATAATAACGTCGTCGTCGACGCCGGCGACGTGGTGCTCGTCTACCCGAAGGGGGCGGGTCAAGACATCCGGCGCGTCGTCGAGTTGATGGAAGAGAAGCGTTCCGACTTAGTGTGAAGGGGCTTTACCAGATAGTAAAGGCGGGCTTGAGGCCCGCCTTTTTGCGAGCGCTCAGTGTTTAACCGCGTCGTAGTATTTCCCATAGTCGAACGCCGGACTTCGCTCTTCGTCGTGGCAGCGCGTGCACGTCGCCGCGGCCATCGGCTGGGTTTTGATTGCCGGCGATTGCGCGTGCCCTTCGCCCGGGCCGTGGCATTCCTCGCAGCCTACCGCCAATAGAGCCGGCGTCTTGTCGGCGCCGCCGAAGCCGCCGCGGAAGCCGTACCCGGTTACGTGGCACGCGATGCATTCCGGGTCCATCTCGCGTTTCGCGCCCGCGAGCGACTCGTACGCCGCGGCGTGCGGCGAACTACGCCACCGTTTCGTTTGGAGGGGGTGGCACCCGGCGCACGGGCTCGAGCCGACGTAAATGAATCCCCCAGGCGGGACCTCCTCCGGCGATTTTAGAAGCTTTTTCTCCTCCACGAGCTTGCGGAGCGCAACGTAGTATTTTTCTACGAGGGCCTGCGTCGCCTCGTCTTTGGCCGTCTCCCTGGTTACGGGGAGGACGTGGTTTTCCGCGGCGACGACGTTCCTCGAGTCGTCGAGGCTGAGCTTGAGCATGCCCACGTAGCGGTTGCGGCTCCGCGTGTACACCATCCAGCGGCCCTTAACGTTTTCCGCCTGCGGCGTCCGGCCGCCGCGGTGGCCGGCGATGACGACGTCTATCTCCTTCGGGCACCGCGCGGCGAAGGCGCGCGCCTTCTCGACGTTGCCGACGTGCGCCAGGCAAATTACGACGTCCGCTTCGGCCGCCAGCGCGCGCGTCGCCTCGGCGAGGGGCTTTTTGTAAGGCTCGACGATTACGCCGCCCAAGTCTTTCAACGCGACTACTTCCGGGTTGAGGAAGCCGACGACGCCCACTTTTACGTCGCCCCGGCTTATTACCTTGCCGGGAGGTGCTAACGGCTTTCCGTCCTCGGCGAAAATATTTACCGTAATTACCGGTATCCGGTGCGCTTCGACGAGGCTTTCGAGGAAGTCGGCGCCGAAGTTGAAGTCGTCCTCGCCCAGGTTAACGGCGTCGTAGCCGAACGCGCCGTAGGCTTCCGCGGTGATCTCGTTTTTCAAACGGTCTTGTTCGCCGACGTTGGGGCTGAAGAAGTCGCCCGGGTCGACGAATACCGCCGCGGGGTAATTTGCGCGGATGACGTTTACGAGGGACGCCCGGCGCGCGAGGCCGCCGTATGCGAGGGAACTGCAGCCGCAGGATTCCACCTCGCCGCCGCTGTCGCCGGTATATATGATGACCAGTTCCGTCGTCGCGTTGCGCGTGCTCGAGCCCGATAAAGCCAGGAACGCAAAGCCGCAAACCGAAATGATTTTTACTTTTGAGGTCATCTCAATAGCCGAGCTCGGCGAGCTTTTCGCTGAGGGCGGCCGCAGCCCCACGGTCTCGGTAGGCGCCGGCGTAGACGCGGTACGGACGGTCCTCCGAGCCTTTTATGAACACTCGCGCGTCGGCCCGGGCCGAGATTTCTTTCGCGAGCAAGTACGCGTGACGGCGGGGTACGTCCTGCTCGACCCGTACCGCGAACTTGGGTTCGCCCTTTACGTATATCGTAACGACGTCCGCGGCGGTGACGAGAAGCGCCTCGCCCTTCCAGCTCATGAGCGGCGGCTCGGCCGGCGTTTCGAACGCCCCTTCGCGTAGCGCCCGCGCGACTAGCGCGTCTTCTTTGAGTAGGCCGCCGTACGAGAAGACCACTATCCCCTCCGCGCCGGCCTCCCGCGCCGACGTCGCCTTGGCGACCATCTCCGCGCCCACCTTCTCGTCGAAATCTTTAGCCGCTACCTCGGGAACCATAATGCCGGCGTAAATGTATCGCTCTGCGGCGACGCCGACCGCGTCTTCGATTTGCGCGCGTACGACGGCCGCGGCGCGACTGTACGCCATCGGCATTACGGCGTCCACGTAACCGCCGGCGAGCCAGGCCGCCCAGTCCTGGAGGTAATCGCCGTAAGGCGTACCGGCGTGCGAGGGAAAGACGGCCGCGGTCAATCGGCAT
>CAZWAM010000020.1:0-30471 GCA_964631855.1 uncultured bacterium
GTGCGTACCGCTCCCGGCGGAACGACACCGCGCCGTCGCCGCCATCGCCCCCGCGGACCTCGAGTTCGACTTCATCGATAAACACGATAAGCCCGGCGAGAAAGGTCGCGCCTTCACGTCAAGCGCTTTCCACCCCGCCGGGCAACGACGCAACGCCCGAAATGTCCCCGCTTCCCGGCTTACACTGCCGTTACGACGTGGACCTCGCGCCTCTTTTTACGTTCTATAAACTCGACCCGGCCGTCGGCCTTGGCGAATAACGTGTAGTCCCTGCCCATGGCGACGTTTTCGCCCGGGTAGAAACTGGTCCCGTTCTGACGCACTATTATAGAACCGGCGCTAACGAACTCGCCGCCGAACGCCTTCAGGCCGAGGCGTTGGCCCGGGCTATCGCGCCCGTTGCGGGACGAACCGCCAGATTTCTTATGAGCCATTTCTACCTCCGGTATAGTGCCCGCTACAAGCCGAAACGTCTTTACGACTTAGTAACCGCTAGGACCTTCAACAGGGTATAAGGTTGCCGGTGGCCGCGCAACCGCTTATAACCCTTGCGGCGTTTAAATTTAAAGACCTCGACTTTCGGCGCACGCTCGTGGGCAACGACCTCCGCGGTAACGCGGGCGTTGTCCAAGATGGGAGTGCCGACCTCGACCCCCGCCTCGTCGCCGACTAAGAGGACTTCGTCGAACTCGAGTCGCGCGCCCACGTCCGCGTCTATCTTATCGAAGGCGACGACGCCGCCCTCGCTGACGCGGTATTGGCGGTTTTTCGTACGGATGATGGCAAACATAATTATCGTTTATTCTAACGTATTTTTTAACATATCGCGTCGGCCGTGTCAAGATATCTTTAACCCCTACACGCGCTTTTTTATATATTCAGAAAAACAAAACGGCCCGCGCAGAGGCGTTTGCCGGACGGTCCCCACTTACTCAACCACCCCTTATACGACGTACGCCGCCCCGCCGACCAAGTCGAATCGGCCGCCGCCCGACCTAAAAACGCCGTTTTTTTTACTTGACAAGGAAAATCCGTTTCTATTATAATACCGCGCCAAGGGAAGGGCCGAGGGTTTGGCGGCCTCGGCCAAATGAAATCATAAATACCTTCGAGTTTCGATCAGGCTCGCGAAGGGAGGTGAACCGCGAGGATGAAAAAAGCTATTACGCTGAGCGTCCTTGGAGCTTTCCTTCTTGGCTTCTTAACGCTGGCATGCGGCCCGAACAAAAAGTTACTTGACGAGTACTACGACGCCAAAATGAAGAAACAAGAGGCCGAAGACCGAATGGCGAAAGCGAAATCGGCCAACGCGGCTTACAAGGCCGAGTACGACAAAGCCGTGAAGACGGTTGGCGAACTTCGCGCCAAACACAAGGAGCTACACGATAAGCGTAACGCCATCGAGAAAGCTCGGAAGTTGGAAGTCACGCCTGAGCTCCACGGCCACGACAAAGAACCTACCTGGGAGTAAGGCGCTAAACTTAGCCGTACGGCTCTAACATGCTGATAGATTTTTTACGCGAGCCACGGCGCAAAGATACTCCTCAAGAAAGGGGTGTAAAAGGGTGAAAAAGGCTGTCTTAGTTTGTGCGGTTTTAGCGCTTTGCGTCGCGCCCTTCGCCTTAGCCCAGGACTACAAAGCGCTTAAGCGGGAAGTCAAGATGAACGAAGGTGCCGGCGAAGGCGACATCCACCAGCAGATCAATACGCGCCTCGACGACCAGGCACGCCTGAACAAAGAGGCGGAAGGCGTCGAGTTCGAAAACAAGGCGCTCGAAGGTAAAGTAATGAAGGTCCAGAAAGTCCACGACTTCTGGAAGGAGCTCATCGGCCAGGACAACGCCTTCCTTGCCAAATACCCAGAAAAACGTGTGGGTACCCATACCGTCGTCGAGGGCGAATGCCTCTGGATGATCGCCGGTATGGAATACGGCCATCCTTATTACTACAAATGGCCGCTCATCTACAACGCCAACCGCGACCAGATCAAGGACCCGGACCTCATCTATCCCGACCAGGTATTCGATATACCGACGATGCAGTAATCATCGATTTTAACGAAAAAGACAGTCGCATGGAACGACTGTCTTTTTTTTTGAAACGGCAAAGCGTGTGCGCGCGGTAGTGCAAAGGGTCTCCCGGGCGTCGGTGACGGTGGACGGTAAGGCCGTCGCCACAATAGGACCGGGGCTGCTAGTACTCCTGGGCGTAGCCGCGGGGGACGGCGAGCAGGACGCCTCTTACCTCGCGGGCAAAATCGCCCACCTCCGCATCTTCGCCGACGCCGAACGGAAGATGAACCGGTCCCTCTTGGAGGAGGGCGGCGAGGCGCTCGTCGTCTCCCAATTCACGCTCCACGGCGATTGCCGCAAGGGCCGGCGCCCCGACTTCACGCGCGCCGCGCCGCCGGCGGATGCCGAACGCCTTTATCGGAAATTCATCGAGGAGCTGGCCGCGCGCGGCGTGCCTACGCGCGCCGGCGAGTTCGGCGCCCTGATGGCCGTCTCGCTCGTCAACGACGGCCCGGTGACGCTTATTTTGTATTCGCCTTCCGAAAGCAAATGAAAACGGCCCTCGCGGGCCGTTTTTCATTCTCCTCCGCCGCCCCCCGGGCCGAACTTCTCGCGCAGAAGCGCGAGCAACCGGTCCCGCTCGTTGAGCGACTGGTCCTCTAAGACGCGCTCGAGCAGGTAACTCAGAGCCTCGCCCACCTTCGGCCCGGGGGCTATCTCGAGCGCGGCCATCACGTCGCGGCCGTCGAGGGCGAGGTCCTTTTCCGTGAACGCCTCCTCGCGCGCGATGGCCTCGTTGATGCGGCGCTCGAGCGCGCGCAGGTAGCCGGGGAAGCCGTAGTTCGTGCCGTTCCCGAACCAATCGGCGATGCGGAGGTCGAAGAGGTCGGCGATATTCTCGCGGCCCACCTTGCGGATCAACCGCCGTACCGCGGCGTCCGTCCACGACGGCGTATAGCCGAACATATGGTAGTAGATGAGGTGGAGGACGTGGTCGCGCTCCTTTTTGCTGAAGCGGAGGCGGTCGAGGATGCGGCGCGCCATCCGTCGGCTCACGGCCTGGTGGTTGTAGAAAGTCACCCGGCCGTCCCGGACGACCCGCGTCCGGGGCTTGCCGACGTCGTGGAGGAGGGCGGCGAGACGCACGAGCGGCTTTTCCGCCGGCGCCGCGTCGCACGAGTAGAGCGAGTGGGTATAAACGTCGTACGCGTGGAACTCGTTTTGGGTAACGCCGTAGCCCTCCAGAAGCTCGGGGATGTATATGTCGAGCAAACCCGTCTCGCGCATAAGGTCCACGCCGTACGAGGGCTTCGGCGCCGTAGCCAGCATTTTCACGGTCTCGTCGCGGACCCGCTCGGCCGCGACCATGCGGACACGCTCGAGGACCTTCGGTATCGCGTTTAACGTCTCCGCCTCAATCTCGAACTCGAAACGCGCCGCGAGGCGCACGGCGCGGAGCGGCCGCAAGCCGTCCTCGGAGAAGCGCTCGACCGCGTCGCCGACGGCGCGAACCACGCCTCGCTCGAAGTCCTCGACGCCGCCGAACAAGTCGATAAGCTTGTCGTCGACCGGGTCGTAGGCCAACGCGTTGAAAGTAAAATCGCGCCGGCTCAGGTCCTCCTCGACGCTTTGGGCGTAGGTTACGTCGTCCGGGTGGCGGGCGTCTCCGTATTTGCCGTCGCGGCGGAAAGTGGTAACCTCGTAATTGCCCCGTGAACCCAAGACCGTGACGGTGCCGTGTTTTATCCCGGTGGGCGCCGTCCGCGGGAAGATGCGCCGGACGTCCTCGGGCCGGGCGTCGGTCGCGACGTCGAAGTCCTCCGCCTTCAGGCCGGCGAGCAAGTCGCGCACGCCGCCCCCCACGAGGTACGCCTGCTTGCCCGCGGCCCGCAACGCGGCGACGACGGCCCGAGCCTCGGCCGGAATCTTCTTGAGGTTGGCGCGGCTAAGACGGCCTTTCGATTTCTTCCCCAACTTCGACTTCATTTCCCGAGTGCCACGGCGAACGCCAGTGCGTATCCCCGCTCGTGGCTAATCGTCACCATAACCTCGCCGACGCCTCGAGCCGCGGCCAGCGCCGCGGCTGTCCCCGTAAGCGCAACGGTGGGCCTTTTGCCGTCCGTTTGGATCGCGACGTCGCGGTAGGCGAGGCCCGTCGCCGCCGCCGGCGAGAGGGCTTTGACCACCGCCTCTTTGGCCGCGAACCTGCCCGCGAGCGCCGCGGCGAGGTCTACGCGGCCGAGGCAATATTCCCTCTCGCGCGGGGTAAAAAGACGTTCCAGAAAGCGGCCGCCGAAACGCTCGTAGGCGCGGGCGACGCGCTCGACTTTTATCAAGTCCGCGCCGATGCCGACGACCGCGGGCATCACAAACCCCCGCGCGCCTCGCGCATCAACGCCAGCATTTGCCTCGTCGCCTCTTCCAAACCCACGAATATCGCCCGGGCCACTATGCTGTGGCCTATATTGAGCTCCTCGATCCCGGAAACGGCCGCGACCGGCTTCACGTTAAAATAATTAAGGCCGTGCCCGGCGCTGACCGAAAGCTCCAAAGAAGCGGCAAGCCGCACCGCGGCCGCGATTTCCGCGCGTCGTTTAAACTGCTCGTCGGCGCCGCCCGCGTTGGCGTACGAGCCGGTATGGATTTCGATGGTCCCCGCGCCGGCCTCCTGCGCCGCCGCGATCTGCTCCTCCACCGGTTCTATAAACATGCTCACGGGAACGCCGCCTTCGTTGAGCTCGGCCGTTGCCTCGGTCAGCCGTTTACGGTTGCCGGCGACGTCGAGGCCGCCCTCGGTCGTCAGCTCCTCGCGCTTCTCCGGTACGAGCGTCACGAACGTAGGTTTGTACTTCAGCGCGAGCGCCACCATCTCTTCGGTCGCGGCCATCTCGAGGTCTATGCCCGTGGCGACGGTACGACTTAATATCTCGAGATCGCGCTCCTGGATATGGCGCCGGTCTTCGCGGAGATGAATCGTTACGTGCGCGGCGCCACCGCACTCGGCGGCGAACGCGGCGGCGACCGGGTCCGGCTCGAAGGTTCCCCGAGCCTGGCGTAACGTTGCAACGTGGTCGATATTTACTCCCAAACGCATAACGTCTCCCTTAAAAATACTTGAGCTTAGATGAACCTTTACGGCAGATTTAAGCCGATCTTTTCACGCCGCGAAAACGTCGCGTAGGTCCCGTATCCCGCTTTGCGCGCGACGGCGACGGCGCGTCCGAACTCGTGCCCAACCTCCGCAGGCCGGTGCGCGTCGGAACCGAACGTCACCGGTATCCCCGCGGCGCAAGCCCGGCGGAGTAATACCAACGAAGGATAGATTTCGCGGGCCGGCTTCCGCAAGCCGGAAGTATTCACCTCGATTACCATACCCGCCGCGGCGACGGCCTCCAAGGCCACATCCTCGTCGTCATATACGGGTTTCGGCGGCCGGCAACCGAACTTCTTCGGAAGGTCCGGATGGGCCCATACGTCGAACAAACCCGAAGCCGCCATCTCCGCGACCAGTCCATAGTAATCCCGGAAAAGCTTAGTTATATCGGCACCATCGTAGCGGTGGCGCTGGCGCGAGTCGTCGAAAGGCCAATCCCCTACCCGGTGAACCGCGCCGCATACGTAATCCAGCGGCAATTCCCCAAGGACGCTTGCGAGCCGGTTTTCCTGGCCGGGGAAATAATCGACCTCTATTCCCAATAGCACCGGCGTATCCGATTCCTCCCGCAAACGTCGAACGCCGCCCAAGTAAACCGGAAGGTCATCCCAGGACATCGCAAGCGCCGGGTCGGCCATGGCCGGCTCGAGATAGGGTAAGTGGTCGCTGAAGCCAACGCCGGCCAGACCGGCGGCCGCGGCGACGTATTCCGCCGGCATCCCGTCAGCATGGCCGCATAAGGGCGTGTGCAAATGGTGGTCTACCGGCAGGCGACGGTCCCCCAAGTCATTCATTCGCCTGGCTCGCCCTCGCCCTTGCCGCCGAAGCCCTCCGACGATTCGTCGGTCCTTTCCTCCGACTCCAGGTACTCGTCGATTAACTTTTTTATATCCAAACCCTCGTGGCCTCTTCCCCGCATCTTCTTCATAACCGCGCCGTATATCGCGGGCGCCACCTTTACGACGTGCGGCCCGAGCAGGCTGGTGCTCAGATCCCGTTCCAGCCGAGGGAAGAAGGGGAACAGCGCGAAGGCCAACGCCGTCACGCTCGCGAAGACGAGGCCGCGGGCGAAGCCGAACGCGCCCCCCGCCAAACGGTCGAACCAACCCACGAAGAGCCTTCGCGCGCCAATATGGAGTAGATGGCCGAGCCAGCTAGCGCCGAAAGCGATAACGCAGAATATCGCCACGAAAGCGACGAGGTTAGCCACGGGCGGCCGGGCGTCCAACCACCCCTCGATATTCCAGGCTAACGCCTCGTACAGCCTGAAGCCCGCGACCAGGCCCAGTACTATGCCGGCTAAATTAAATAGTTCTCTAAAAATCCCCCTCTTTATCCCAAAAATGCAATTGGCCGCGACTATTATCGCGAGTACGGCGTCAACCCAGTTTATGCCTCTCATTTCCTTCCCGGTGCCGACTTAGATAATACCATTTGATATCGGTCCACGAGCAGAGGCCGGTCTGTTCGTTCGCGACGACGTCGGCGTGCTCGGCGCCCGTTGCGTCGATCCACTCGGCGATTAGCCACGGGGCGTAAACGTTCGGCCTCGCCAAGCGAAAAGTAACCTTGCCGCGCGCGTAAAAACAATACGTCGGCTCGCGCCACACGCGCACGCGGACGTCGATAGGCTTGGCCGTAAAAGAGGTCGCGGAAGGCGGCGGCGTTCCCACCGATTCCTCCGTCGTCTCCATCTCCAGTACGATATGGTAGGCGTTCGCGAACAGTGCCCGCGTAGCTTCCATCTCCTCGCGGAAACCCCACCGCTCGGGTAAACCCGCGGGCCGCGCTTCGGCCTTCAACGTGAATCGGCCCGGCGCGAACAACGTCTCGTACGCTTTGATATCCGGCGCGTTGTAAACCCATTTTAATTTATACAAGGTCTTAGCGGGCGCATATTGCGGCCGCGCCGCGGGTACCTTCCTGGACGGACTACACGAGCAGAGGGCTACGGCCGCGAAGATCACCACCGTTCGCCGCACGTTGTAATTTCCCCCTTAGCTAAAGCCGCCGGGATATCGCCACCGCCCGCCGGACGACCTCCATCGCGTCCCGCCCGAATATGCGCACCATAGGTTCTTTCCCGACGGCGCCTTTGTCGAATATGATATCGGGGACGAACCCTACTCCGGAAACCGCCTGGTCCACGCCCCACTGCACGGTCTCGCCCTCGCTATCGGCGCTTTCGGCAGGTTCCCGAGACCGGTCGAAACCCGCCCCCCGGTAGTTCAACTCGGAGCAAGCGGCCAGCACGTCCTCGCCGAACCGGACGTTCATAGCCGCGCGAACCGACGCGTCGTGCTTCATAGCGGCGAGCACGGCGCGCGCCATATGGTTACTGGCCCCGAACGCTGGCATCCCGCACGCCCGTACGCGCCCGCCGACGCGGCTTATCCGCCCCGATACCGCGCACACCTCCTCCATCGTACGCGCGCCCGGTAAGCCGTACGCTATGTTCGTACCCACTTCCGGAATCAACTTATACGTACTGCCGGACGCCTCAAAAACGTTGACCGCGCGGAGCAAATTGTTGTACGCCCGCCACCTCTCGGCGTCGCCGAAAACGGCCGCCGTGCGGCCCGGTATCAAATTACCCCGGCCGGGAGCGAAGGCGCCGACGACGGCCGCGGTTACGTATTCCTCCGCCGGCTCGAAAGCATCCAGAAGGTCCATCCCGGAAGCCAGGTAAGCCGTAACCGCGGCCGCGACCAAACAGCCCGTCCCGTGAATGTTGCCCGCCACGCGGGGACGCCTGTACTCCCGCATCTCCGCGCCGGTGAACAAAAGGTCCACGACGTCGGCCTTGCCGCCGACGTGGCCGCCGGTAGCGAGGACCGGCAGGCCGTAGCGGCCGTGGAAAACCCTTACTTGCGTCCTCAGCTCGCCGAGGCTTTGCGCCGTATCGTCGTCGACGAAGTAGGCCAACTCGGCGCTGTTGGGCGTTACCAACGAAACCTGCGGTAGAATCACGTCCGCGAAAACCTTTTCCGGAACCCCCTCGTATAACGGCTGGCCTGCGCCGGCTTTTATCACCGGGTCGAATACTATCGGGACGCCGTCGCCCTTAAACCGGGCGAGATAAGGCCCGAGCTCGCGCGCCACCCGGTCCGAGGCCAACATCCCGAGCTTGACCGCGGCGACGTCGACGTCTTCTAACACGGCGTCCAATTGCGCCTTCAGGTCCCGTTCCCCTACGGCGTAGAACCCGGAGACGCCGCGCGTATTCTGATAGGTCAGCGCCGTCGCCACCGCGACGCCGTGGACGCCGATAATGGAGAAGGTTACGACGTCCGCGGTTATGCCCGCGCCGCCCGACGGGTCCAACCCGCCGACCGTAAGTGCGACTTTGCTCTTCATTTGTTCGGCGGTTCCGGCTTCGCCGCGGGGTCGGCCGTCGCCTCGGCCGCGTCGGCGGGAACTTCTTCCTCGTGAGCCTCGAAAACCTCGTCCGGTATAAGTAGATCCGCGTCGTCCGGTATGGCGACCACCTTAAGCCTGCTGCCGTCAACGATACGGGCCGGCAACTTAACGTTGAGGTAGTTGTACGGGTCGACGGGCACGCCGTTGATCCGCACCTCGTAGTGGAGGTGGCTTCCCGTGGCCAGGCCCGTCGCCCCCACCCGGCCTATCACGTCCCCCCGCTCGACGCGGTCGCCCACCTTAACGTCGGCCGCGGAGAGGTGGCCGTAGCGCGTCGAAAAGCCGCCGCCGTGGTCGACGAAGATAACTCTACCGTAGTACGGATAGGCGCCGGCGACTACGACCACCCCGTCCGCCGGAGCTCGGACCGGCGTACCGCGCGGCGCGGCGATGTCCAAGCCGCCGTGAATCCGGCCGCGCCAACGGCGCCCGCCGAAGAACGAGCTTACGACGCCTTTTACGGGCGGCATATCCGGAACGTCGGCCAAAAGGGACTTGCGCCGCTCGAGCAATCGCCGCAACACCAGGAACTCCTCCTCGCAACCGGCGTAATCGGCGCGAAGCCTTTTCTCGTGCCGTCGGGCCTCGGCGCGGAAACGCTCCTCGTCGAGCTTATAAAGCGCGTTGAAATACGCTCTCTCGCTTATAGTGGGGCCGCCGGCGCCGAGCATCTTCGCCGATTCCGCGTCGAGCTTGAACCCGGCGATTATCCGAAGGTCCGTATAGAATTTGCCCAGCCTCTTTAAAGCCGAGTCGAGCTCCTCGAGCCGGAGCGCATAGTCGTCGCGTTCCTTCTGAAGCTTGAAGCTTAAAGCCGATATGACTTTGTCGCGTCGCTTGATCTCGTGGTCTAAGCGCATGTTCTCGGTGGTCAATACCCGGCTCCGGTCGAAGGTCGGCCGGACCGCGTCGTTCATCGCGCGATATTCGTAATATAACGTCGCCGCGACGACGCCCCCGGCGACCGCGCCACATAAGGAGAACGTCAACAACGCCCCGACGATTCTGCCAGGTAAATAAATCGACCGTGCGCGCCCGGAAGAATGCGAACACAGCATCAACGTATAATTGCGTTTAAACATAAGGTACCACCTTTTTTATAAAAACAATTTTATCAGAAACCCCCGCCTAAATCAACGGCCGTGAAAGGCGAAAAACCCCGGCCGGACGCTGGAGGTTAACCCCTAAGCTATTGAATTATATCCTGGGTAACAGCGGTACGACCGCGGCCTTGGCCCACGCGACCAGCAATTGGGGCCACACGCCGAGTAGAAAAGTAAACAAGAAGCAGACGACGAGTGCGGCGGCCGCGGCGGGCGAAAGGCGCCGCAAGTCTTCCCCCGCAGGTTTGCCGAAGTACATCGGCTTCAGCACCCGGGCGTAAAGGAAGAGCGCGACCACGCTCGCGAGGATTGCGACCACGGCGAGGAAGATATATCCGCGGCCTATCAACGCGGCCAATATGTAGAACTTAGCGAAGAAACCGGCGAGCGGCGGTATCCCCGCCAGCGCGAGCAAGAAGACCGCGAGCGCCGCGGCGAGGACCGGGTGCCGCCGACCCATGCCGGCGTAATCCTTCAAATCGTAGCTGCCCGTTACGTGCCCGATAACGGCCACGGTCCCGAAGGCGCCGACGTTCATCGCGGCGTACAGCACGAGGTAAACGAGGACCGCCGCGAATCCCAAATGCGTATCCGCGACGACCCCCAAAAGCGCGAAGCCGGCGTGCGCGATCGAAGAATATGCGAGAAGACGCCGGACGTCACTCTGCACGATGCCGACCAGGACGCCGAGGACCATCGATGCCACCGCCAGCGCCGCGGCGTACTTCGTCCAAGGCGCGTAAACGAGGTCCAACGGCCCGTGGAGCGCGAAGACGAGCCGCAATATGACGGCGAACCCCGACGCCTTGGACGCCACGGAGAGAAAGGCGGCGACGGGCGTCGGCGCCCCCTGGTACGCGTCCGGCGCCCACATGTGGAAGGGGACCGCGGATATCTTGTAACCCAACCCCACCAAAACGAGCGCGAACGCGAGGAAGATGAACACCGGCGAAAGCGCCCCCCCGACGGTCCCGGCCGGAGACACCACCGCGGCGTGGCCCCACGTCCCGAATAGGAGCTCCACACGGGGCAAATTCGGCGCGAGCGCGGCGAGGTCCGTGGTGCCGGTCATGCCGTAGAGGAGCGCAAACCCCAAAAGCATAACCGCGGAGGCGGCGGCGCCGTAGAGGAAGTACTTCAGGCCCGCCTCGCCCGAAAGCCGGTCGCCGCGGAGGTACCCCACGAGGACGTACGAGAGTATGCTCGAAAATTCGATCGCGACGTAGATTAAAACGAGGTTGGTCGCCGACGCCATAAAGGAAACGGCACAGGTCACGAGAATAAGAAGGGAATAATACTCGGGCCGGTCGGCGCCCTCGAGCGGCGCGTACCCGGCCGATAGGAGTGCCACGAGCGCGAGCGTCGCGGCGAAGACGACCGCGAAAATAACGAAGAAAGGGTCGACAGTTAACGCGCCGAACCAGGACGTCGCGGGCGAGCGCCAAAGGACCAACGCGGCCGCGGCCGCGCCGACGGCCACGGCGACGGTGAAATAGGGCGCCACGCGGCCGGCAAAGCGCCTTGACGCCGCGCCCGCCAGCACCAACAGAAGCGCGCCGCCGGCGAGGATTAAATGGGGCGAAAGGCTGAGCCAGTTATAATCCATAACGTTCGGCCGCTACTTCAAGGCCATCATTACGCGCGAGAGCTCCGTGAGCGCGGGGTCCATTAACTTTATTAGGACCGAGGGGTAAACGCCGATGAGGACCATAAGTATCATGAGCGGCACGACGGTCACGAGCTCGCGGAAGTTGATGTCCGGCAAGTTCTCCCACCGCGGCGTCAACTTTCCCAGGAACATCCGCCTTATGGTCCAGAGGAAGTAGGCCGCGGTTATGATTATCCCCGCGCCCGAGATGATGACCAATACCGGGAACACCGGGAAGCTGCCCACGAGCGATAAAAACTCGGACACGAAGCCGGCGAGGCCCGGCAACCCGAGCGAGGCGAACATCGTGAAAGACATTATGCCTACGTATACCGGCACGCGGACGCCCAGGCCGCTGAAGGCGTTGATGTCGCGTACGTGAGCGCGGTCGTAGAGGACACCCACCAAAAGGAACAAGGCGCCGGTGATGATGCCGTGGTTGAACATCTGCATTACGGCACCGTTCAGCCCCGTGGGCGTCATAGCCGCGGCGCCCAGGAGCACGAAGCCCATGTGCCCCACCGACGAGTACGCGATGAGCTTCTTGAGGTCCTTTTGCGCCATCGCCACCAGCGAGCCGTATACGATGTTTATCACGCCCAGGATGGCCAAAGGCCAGACGAACCAGTGGGCCCCCTGCGGCAGTATCGGGAACGATACGCGGAGCAGGCCGTAGCCGCCCATCTTCAACAGCACGCCGGCGAGCAACACCGAAATCGCCGTCGGCGCTTCGACGTGGGCGTCGGGCAACCACGTGTGGAAAGGAAAGACCGGCACCTTGATGGCGAAGCCGACGTAGAAGGCCAAGAACACGATTATCTGGAACGTGCGTACGAAGGTCCCCTGCTGGCGCATTAGCTCGAGCATGTCGAACGTGTGAGGTTGGGAGGTGAAGTACAGCGCCAGAATTCCCAAAAGCATTACAACGCTCCCCAACAGCGTGTACAAAAAGAACTTTATCGCGGCGTACTCGCGCCTCTCGCCGCCCCAGATGCCGATGAGGAAATACATCGGGACGAGCATGACCTCCCAGAAAACGTAGAATAGAAAGAGGTCGAGCGCGACGAAGACGCCCAACATCCCCATCTCCAGCAACAAGTACAGCGCAAAGTATTCTTTGACCCGTTCTTTAATAGAGAAGGAGGCGATGGCGGCTAAAAACGACAACAGCGTCGTCAGAATAAATAGGGGTATCGATAGGCCGTCGACGCCGAGGTGGTAGAAGATGTCCACCGACGGAATCCACCGGTGCAACTCCTCGAGCTGCATCGCGCCCGTTATTTTCGGGTCGAACGTCGCGAGCGCCCATATCGAGAAACCCAACGCCGCGGCGGTGAAGGCGACCGCGACGGCCCGGATGCCGTTCACCCACCGTTCCGGCAAAAGCAGGACCACTACTATCCCCACGAGGGGAGTGAAGACTGTTACGGTTAAAATGGGAAATGCCATCGCCCAAGCCTCCTAAGAGGTATACAAGCGCCGGCGGGCCGTTAACGCAGGCCGGCGAATTTTTCCAATTCTTCCGCCTCGGCTTCCGAACCGTACGCCGGAACCGTGCCGGGCGCGAGGTCCGAGTACATGTAGGCCACTTTAAAAATCCGGCGCGCCCGCTCGCCGCGACCCAAATGGTACTCGGCCCGCGCGAGCAAGTGGAGGGCCGCTATCGCGGTAATAGTCTGCGGGTACGCCGCGACTAAACCCTCCGCTTTCGCCGCCGCCGCGTCGTAGTCGTCGGCCCGAAGAGCCGCGGCGACGTCCTCGTACATCGCCCTCAGCTCGGGCGGTTCCGGCGGAATTCTCTGCAAAAACTCGGTAGATTTCTCGTCGTTCCCCTCGGCGTATTCGAGCTGGCTCAGCAGCAGGTACGCCAGGAAGCAGCCGTCGTCTTCCTTCACCGCTTGCTCGAGCTTAGCCCCCGCCTCCCCCAGCTTTCTCTCGCCTATCGCGTCCACGCCGTCCCAGAAAAGGTCCCGACATCGCGCGCTCGCGGAAATAATCTCCGGGTAAGTCCCGTCTTCCTGGGCGGCTAAGGCCGCCGGGGTCGCAACCGCGACGACCGAAATTAAAAACGCTACTCTTCGCATAAATCTCACAGCGCCCTCGCGTAAAGCATAAATCCATTCCCGTCCGGTACCGGTTCGCCACTCACCAAATCAAAACCGACCTTAAGGAACCGTTCTTCGGGGGCCGCGGCCGGCGCATATATATGGCTCACACCCCGCGACGCGAGCGACGCCGCGAACGCGTCGAATATCGCGCCGACGTCGTCCTCGCTCAACGCGTCGGCCGTAGCCGCGGCTACGAGGAAACCCGGGCGGCGAGCATCCGCCGATGCCCGCGCCAAAGCGGCCGCATCCCAGCCGCCCGACGCCATATCCGCCCCGCCCGCCATCCGCGCGCATAGCGAGCGCCAAGGCCGCCTCCCGGCAAGCCAACGCGCCGGCGCCGCGAGGTCCGTCGTCCCGCACGCGACGCCCACTACGCTCGCGCCTTCCAACGCCGCCGTCCCGACGGTATAGTCGCGGTTGGCGTACGCGTCGTAGAACGCGCGGAGCACGCGCCGGGTGTTTTTGCCCCGGTAGCACCAGGGCCGCGTCGAGCGGTGAAGCTCTACGGCTCCCCTCAAGTGCGATCGGTTGAGCGGCACGATCTTCAAACCAACCCCTTAGATTATCACGAGCACGGCGACGAGTATCGCGACGACGCCGCACACCAGGATTAGTAAATATTCTTGAACGTAGCCGGTCTGGACGCGCCGGAAGACTTTGCCGAAGCCCTGCGTAATCCAGCCGGTGAAGTTGACGAGACCGTCCACCACCGCCAGGTCGAACCAACCCTCGAATTTCGACCAGAGAACCAGACCCCAACCTGTCGCGTTTACGAGGCCGTCGATAACGTAATTGTCGAACAGGCCCCACAGCCGCGCGAAGAAAACGGTCCCCTTGACGAATAAGAAGCCGTAGACGTCGTCGAAGAAGTACTTGCGCTCGAGCACGCGCGCGACCGGCCGGAACGCCCGGTAAATTTTTTCGACGGGATAAATTCTCGCGCGGTACAGCGCCCACGCGAGCGCGATGCCGCCCGCGGCCAGCGCGAGCGACGCACCCATCGCGCCGACGCTGACGCCGTGGTGTTCGCCGCGTACGTGCAAGCCCGCGAGGCCGGCGAAGCCTTCGCCTACCCCCGGTATCCCGACCCACCCGGCGCCGACGGCGAATACGCAGAGAAATATCATCGGCCCGAGCATGTTCCAGGGCGCCTCGTGGGCGTCTCGCGCCTTCTCGCGCGCCTCGCCGCCGAAGGTCACGAATATCGCGCGGAACATGTAGAAGGCGGTCAGGAAGACGGTGAAGAAAGCGGCGAAGGCGAGGTACGCGCCGCCGTGGTCGACGACCGCGGCGAGGATCTCATCCTTGGAGAAGAAGCCGGAGAGGGGCGGCACGCCCGCGAGCGCGAGCGCGGCCAACACGAAGGTTGCCGCGGTCACCTTCATCCTCCGGCCGAGGCCGCCCATCTCGCGCATGTCGTTGGTGTGGCACGCGTGTATGACGGCGCCGGCGCCCAAAAAGAGTAGCGCCTTGAAGAAGGCGTGCGTGTAGAGGTGGAATATCCCCGCGGCTTGGCTGCCGCACCCGAGCGCGAGCATCATGTAGCCGAGCTGGCTTATGGTGGAATACGCGAGGACGCGTTTGATGTCAACTTGGACGACGGCTATGGTCGCGGCCATAAGGGCCGTCGTCGCGCCGACGTAGGCGACTATTTCCGAGGTGGCGGCGGCGGCAGCGAATATGGGGAAGGAGCGCGCGACGAGGTAAACGCCCGCGGCCACCATCGTCGCCGCGTGGATGAGGGCGCTGACCGGCGTCGGGCCCTCCATCGCGTCGGGGAGCCAGACGTGCAGCGGCAGCTGTGCCGATTTGCCCACCGCGCCGGCGAATATGAGAAGGGCAATAACGATGATCATCGCCGGCGCCAGCGCGCCGTAGCCCACCAACTCGAAGATGGTCCCGAAGTGGAACGTACCCGTCAACGTGAAGATGAGCATTACGCCGATCAACAGGCCGACGTCGCCGACGCGGGTGGTGATGAACGCCTTCATGCCGGCGTCCGCCGCCTCCGGTTTTTCAAACCAGAAGCCGATCAAGAGGTACGACGTAAGGCCGACCAGTTCCCAGAAGATGAACGCCTGCAAGTAGTTGTTGGCCAGGACCAAGCCCAGCATCGCCGCGGAGAAGAGGTTCAGATAGGCGAAGTAGCGGCCGTAGAGCTTGTCGCCGGACATGTAGCCGGTCGAGTAAACGTGGATTACGAACGACACGGCCGCTACGACGACGGCCATTATGCCGCCGAAACGGTCGAGCTGGAAGCCGACGTCCAACGTGAAGCCGCCGACGCGGAGCCAGGTGTAGGAGAAGTCGCCGCCGTAGCCGAGCAGTATGCGCACGAAGAGCGCCACCGCGGCGGCGAACGATACGCCCAACGCGGCGACCGGCGCTATCGCGGCCTTGGGCTCGCCCAGCCGTTTGCCCCAAAGGAGAGCGATTATGAAGCCGACGAGCGGCGCGAAATTAACGATTGCGGCTAACCAGGCCATCGCGTACGTCTACTCCGAAGCCGCCGGTTGCCAGGCCTCGACGGCCCCGCGGATATCCTGCGCCTCGCGGGGAAGTTCTTCCGCCGCCGCTAAGATTTTAAAAGAGTTAATCATTTGCTCTGCTACTGCTCCCAGCCGCGCGTCGTCAGCGACCGCGAACGAGATTTCCAACCGGCAGCGTCTTTTATCACACGAAAGAAACAAGACCTCGAGGCGGCGCCGTCCGTTTTCGTCACCCACTTCGTACGAGGCCCGCAGGCCGTCTTCCGCGCCGGCGCTCGCAAGCTCAACCTTACTCAGCGGCTCAGCCTCGACTTCGAATCCGACCGACACTCCCAACCGGCGCTGGAACATACCGGCAAGCACGACCACGTCCGCGTATTCCGCCTCGCGCGCTACTATTAACGCGTTCAGGCCGGCATAAGGGCCGTCGCGCCACGCCAGCTCGAGCGCCCGCGTCTTGCCACCTTCCGCCGGCGCCGGTACGTCGGCCTTGAAACCCGGCGGTACGTGAAGCGCCACCCCCAGCGCGTCGTTCTCGTACAGCTCGTACCCGACACCGAAGGCGTACGGTACCGCGCAAACCGCCCCGAGTGCCGTCGCTACTACTAGCCGCCCCACTACTTAAAACTCAGCCGCGCAACTCGCGGAGGTCGTCGACGGCGACGGTGGCGCGCGAGCGATAGATCGCCAGGATAAGCGCCAGCCCCACGACGGCCTCCGCCGCGGCGACGGTTATAATAAACAACGAGAAGATCTGGCCGTCCAGGCGCGCCGGGCCGTAAACGCGGTCGAAGGTAACGAGCGCGACGTTGACGGCGTTGAGCATAAGCTCGACGCCCATAAGGACCGCGATGGCGTTGCGCCGGATCAAAACGACGAGCAAGCCGACGCCGAAGAGAAGCACGGCGACGCCGAGGAAGTGGGCCGGCGTTATGCTCATCGTCGTTCCTCCTTACGCGCGAGCACTATGGCGCCGACGAGCGCCCCCAAAAGCAGCAGCGATATCACCTCGAAGGGTAAAAGGTACGTCGAGAGGAGCAGCTCGGCGAGCTCGTCGAGGGGGCTCGCCGCCGGCAGCGCCGCGGCCGCGGGCAACCGCAGTTTAAGCATAACCAAAGCCGCCACGCCGGCGAGGCCGAGCGCTACCAGCAGCGCGGGTACGAGCGCGCGCGTATAGTTCTTCACGTGCCGCGACGTAATCCGCTGCGTCAACATCACGGCAAAGAGGATCAGGACCGCGACGGCGCCTACGTAGATTAATACCTGGACGCCCGCTAAAAACTCGGCCCCCAACAGGACGAAAAGCGCCGCCACGGCAAAGAACGAGAATATCAAGCTCAAGCCAGCGTGGAAGAGGTTGCGCAGGAGAAGCACACCCAACGCGCCGAGCAGCGCCGCGCCGGCGGCGCCGTAAAAGGAGACTACGTAAATCCAATCGTTCATATCTTCGCCCGGGCTCGCAAGATACTCGAGCCGACGGTCACCGCTTGAACTCCGGCTCGAGCTGGCGCGAGAGCAACTTGGGAATATCGTATACCAACTCAGCCTTGTCGTAGACCGACATCTCGTATTCGGGAATCATCGCCAGCGCGCCGAAGTTGCAGGCCTCGACGCACAGGCCGCAGTATATACACAAACTCAAATCTACGATGTACCCGTCGACGATAAACCCTTTGACGCCCTCCTCCTTGTGGCGCTCGAGCGTGATGCACGCCGCCGGGCATACGCGAACGCACTGGGCGCACGCGGTGCACTTGTGGCCGCCGTCGTCGCCCGCCACCATCGCCACCCGGCCGCGGAAGCGCGGCCACTGCTCGAACCGCTCTTTGGGATATTGGACCGTTATCGCGTGGCGCAACAGGTGCTTCGTCGTCGTGACGATGCCGACGAGCAACCACCACGTTCCCTTTACAACTCTACCGACGGCGCGGAATAACCTCATCCTTCTATCCTAACGCGATTATAAGGCCCGTTACCAACAGGTTTAAAAACGCGAGCGGCAGCAAGAACTTCCACGCGAACGCCATCAGCTGGTCGACGCGCAGCCGCGGATAGGTCCAACGGAAGAACATCAGCAAGAGTACGATCGCGAACGATTTGATTAAAAACCAGAGCTCGCCCGGCAGCCACGGCCCACGCCACCCGCCCAGAAAGAGAGTTGCCGCGATCGCCGAAATCAGGAACATATTCGCGAACTCCGCCAAAAAGAACATCGCGAACTTCATGCCCGAGTACTCGACGTTGTAGCCGGCGACCAGCTCCTGCTCGGCCTCCGGAATGTCGAAGGGCGTGCGGTTGACCTCCGCGGTAGCCGCGATGACGTAGATCGCGAACGCCAACGGCTGGTACGCGACGAACCAGACGCGGCTCTGCGCCTCCACGATGGCCCCCATCTTCATCGAGCCCGCGAGCATAATGACGCCCAACGCCGAGAGCACGAGCGGCACCTCGTACGACACGAGCTGCGCCGCGGAGCGAAAGCCGCCCAAAAGCGAGTACTTCGAGCCGGAGGCCCAGCCCCCCGAGATTATCGCTATGACGTTTATGGTCGTGATGGCGAAGAGGAACAACACACCTATGTTGAGGTCGCGCACAATAACGCCGTCGCCGAAGGGGATGACGACGAAGGCCACGATGGTGGGGGCGAACGCCAAAAACGGCGCCACGTTGAAGACGGGCCGGTCGCATACGCGCGGCGTCGTGTCCTCCTTCTGCAACAACTTCAACGCGTCCGCCACCGTCTGGACCGAGCCGTGCCAGCCCACGCGCATAGGGCCGAACCGCTGCTGGATATGGGCCGATACCTTGCGCGTGAGCCAGATTAGGAAGAGGACCAGGACCGCGACGAAGCCGCCGATCAGGATCGCGGCGAAGACCATCTCGCCCAGGACCGTCACCCACGACGGCAACCCCAACGAGCCGACTGCGCCGGCCCACCAATCGCCTAATATCTCGAGCAGCCTCTTCATAACTCCGTGCGAAAACTCATGTCGCGCGCCAAACCGCGGCTAAGCCGAACTCACGTCAAAACGTATACGAGGTACGGCGGAAAATCCGCGGTCTCGACGTAGTTGCGGATGAAAAATTCGTAGAGCCGCGGCATACCCCTCAGCAACGCCGCGGGCCCGGCGGTCGTACCGAGTATCGGGTAAACGCACTGCCCGCGCGGCACGACGAAGTACCGCGGCGGGTGTTCGATAAAGCGAGAGATGAATTTCTCCCGCGAGGCCGGCGGAAACCACGTCGCCGCGGGAAGGTACCCGACGTACCGCCCGGACGGAAAGCGCCCCGACAAGAAGTATATCGTCGCGTCGAAACCCCATACGAAAATCGTGTCGTCGGGCGCGGCGTTCTCGTCGATGTAAGTAGCGACCGCGGCCGCGGATACGCAGTCGTATTCGGCGTATTGAAAGAACGAGTAAAAGCGCGTTTCGGCGTCTTTATCACCCAAGTACCAGGCAACCCTGTACCAATATTTCTGAAAATAATACTTATAAGGCCGGGCCGGCGCTACGGCGAGCACTACCGCGATTACGCCCAGGGCGGCGAAGCGTCGCCTCCGAAAAGACGCCGCTATAGCGGACATCCCAATTGCGCCGCAAACGGCCAGCGCCGGGAGCATTACGGCCCAGTGATAATAATAACTACGGCGCTGTATTAAAACCCCCGCGGCCGCCGTAAATAACCACAACGCCAGCGCCCACTTCTCAGGCGTCCTGCGCGAGCAAAGCGCGACGCCCAACCCCACCAAAGCCGGCACGATCAAATACGGCACGAGCTGAATCAACGTCCGGACCGTAGGCCATAAAACGAATCTAAGCTGGGCGAGCGGCCCGCCCACGAGGGCCGCGGCGCCGTAACGAGGCAATACGCCGACGTTCAGCTCCCAAAAAGCGGGCAAAATTCCGGCCGCGGCGAAGTAAACCAGGACCGCGGCCACCGCCGCCGCGAACGCCAAGCCGGTCCAAAGCACCGCTCCCCCCAGCGCGTAGAAGAAACGCTTCGACCTTATCCCCTCATACAGCCAAATCCCCAATATCGCCGACGCCGCGGTATATTTTAACAAAAAAGCCAAAGCCAACAATAAACCCGACGCGCCCAGCCTCAAACGCCTTCGCTTGTCGCCCCGCCCCACTATCGCCCAATAGGCGACCGCTATCGGCGCCCCGGCGAAGTTGTCCGGCTGGCTGAGGTTCCAGAAGTCGAACGCCGCGAGCGCGGCGAAGGCCAAAAGCGCCGCGGATATCGCGGGCCAAGGCCCGGGCACCAGTCTCTTGGCGAGACGCCACGCCGCGAGCGCCATTACCGCGGCCGCGATAACGTCCAGCCAACGGACCGCCCACGTCCCCCGCCCGAATAGGTCCAGCGCCAACGCGTACGAGTAGTATACGCCGGGAGGCTTTATGTCGAAGAGGTCCCGGTAAATCAAGCGGCCGTGCCGCATGCCCTCGGCCACCGTAACGTACATCCCCTGGTCGGCGCCGAGCGGATATGCCGTAATTAAAAAAGCGCCGAACGCTATGGGCGCGAGTACCGCCGCCGCCTCGACGACAACCAACCATTTCCCTCTCGCGCGCCGCCCATTCATTTCCCGCCTCTATCATCGGTCTACGTCGGGCAAGATCACGTCCAGCGAGCCGAATATCGGCACGATGTCCGCCAGGTAAACGCCCCGGAGCATCTCCCGTATCATCGAGAGGTTGTTGAAGGAGGGGGTCCGGAGTTTGTAGCGGTACGGCTTGCCGGTACCGTCCGAAACGAGATACAGGCCGTAGTCGCCGCGCGGCGACTCGACGCGCACGTAAACCTCGCCCGCCGGCATTTTCGGAAATTTGGAAACCTTCTCTTTCTGCGTCGGCCCTTCCGGCAAACCTTCCACGCATTTCTTTATCAGCGAGTGGGAGGCGCGCATTTCGAGAATGCGCGCGAGGTAGCGGTCGTAGCAGTCGCCGTTGGAGAGCACTACCGGCTTATAGCCCAACTCGCCGTACGCCTCGTACGGCATATTCTGACGGAGGTCGAAGTCGACGCCGGAGGAGCGCAGGTTCGGGCCGCTCCAGCCGTAGTTGACGGCGCGGGCCGCGTCGACGACACCGACGCCCTTCGTCCGCGCCAGGAAGATCTCGTTCTCGTTCAGAATGCGCTCGTAGTCGGTTACCCTGTCGGGGAAGACCCTGAGGAACTTCTCCACCGCCGGGAAGAACGAATCGGGCAGGTCCGCGGCCACGCCGCCGAAGCGGACGTAGTTGAACGTCATCCGCTGGCCCGAGGTCATCTCCAACAGGTCCATAGTGAGCTCGCGCTCGCGGAAGCCGTAGAGGAAGGGCGTCACGGCGCCGAGGTCGAGGGCGAATACGCCGAAGAAGATGCAGTGCGAGGCGATGCGGTTGAGTTCCATAAACATCGTCCGGAGGTACTTCGCCCGCGGCGGCACCTCGATCTCCATGAACTGCTCGACGGCCTCGCAGTGCGCGACGGCGCAGAACATTGAGCTCAGGTAGTCGATGCGGTCCGCCATCGGCAGGAACTGGATGTAAAGGCGGTTCTCGGCCATCTTCTCCATCGAGCGGTGGAGGAAGCCGACGTGCGGCTCGCAGTCGACGACGCTCTCGCCGTCCATCGTCAGGACCATACGGAAGACGCCGTGCGTCGAGGGGTGCTGCGGCCCCATGTTGACCTGGAACTCTTCCGTACGTATCGCCGTGTCGGTGGCCATAAATTTAAATTAAGACGTTTCTGTTTATTTCCCCGGCATCTTGTCCGGGAACGGTACGTAGTCGTCGTTTTTAAAATCCTTGAGGAGCGGGTGGCCCCGAAAGCCCTCGGGCGTGAGGATGCGCTTGAGGTTGGGGTGGCCGTCGAAGGTAACGCCGAAGAGGTCGTAGACCTCGCGCTCGAGCCACTCCGCCGCGGCGTAGATGTGGGCAATCGACCGCGCCGTGCCGCCCCGCCTGGGGACGTCGGCCTTTACCATCAACGACTGTTGGTTTTGGTAGGAGAAGTAATGATATACGAGCGTGAGCTTATCCTCGTCCGGGAAGTCGACCGCGGTTATGTACATCAAGAAATCGAAGGCCAGCTCGCCATCGTCGCGCAGGAAGCGCGCCACCCGGGCGACGGCGTCGGCCTCAACGCGTACGAAGGGGACCCGGTCGCCCTCGTTTACCTCGACGACCGCGTCGCCGATAGTGTCTTTCATCTTAGCAGCTATCTGGTCGAAAGGTAATCCGGCCATACGAAGTCGTCTAGAGTCGCGTTAAAATAACGGCAAAAACCGGGGAGGTTTAACTACTTTACGAGAATCCAACGGCCGTCGAGGCGCTCCCGTGGCGCTTGGTCTTCTTTGAAATTGCCGAAGGCCTCCGTGAGGCTCTCGCTTTTTATCTTCTCCTGCAGCTTCAGGCAGCCGTGCATAAGGGCCTCGGGCCGGGGCGGACATCCGGGGACGTACACGTCCACCGGTATAACCTTGTCTATGCCCTTGAGGACGCTGTAGGCGTCGTAGTAGAAGCCGCCGCCGGAGATGGCGCACGAGCCCATGGCGATGACGTAGCGGGGCTCGGCTAGCTGCTCCCACAGGCGGCGGATGCGCGGCGCCATCTTGAGCGTGATGGTCCCGGAGATGAACATTAGATCCGACTGCCGCGGCGTCGCGCGGAACATCATGCCGTAGCGGTCGAAGTCGTAGCGCGAGGCGCCCGCGGCCATCATCTCGATGGCGCAGCAGGCGAGGCCGAATATCATATACCAAATGCTCGAAGCGCGCGACCAATTGAGCACCTTCTCCATGTTCGTCGTTACGATGCCGCCGCCGGGCAGCCTTTCCCAATAGACCGGCAGCCTCGCGATTACGCCCACTTCAGGGCCCCCTTACGCCACGCGTACGCCAACGCCACGAGCAGGATGCCGACGAATATCGCTATCTCGACGAAGGCGTAGAGGCCCAGCTTCTTCGCCGCCACGGCCCAGGGGAAAAGAAAAGCCACCTCGACGTCGAAAATTACGAACGCCAAGGCGATGAGGTAAAAGCGGACGTTATACCGAACCCACGAGGTGCCGCGCGTAGTCTCGCCGCACTCGTATATATCACCTTTAACGCGGCTGGCCCGTTGCGGCCGGATGAACCACGCGCCGACGAGCGCCGCAGCGACGAAGAACAAACCGAAGATTATAAAGAAAGCGACGAACGCGTAATCCGTCAGCAAAGCGCACACCTCGCAGATATTTACCCTCTCGATAACACACCTAAGCCGCGAAGTCAAGCCTTTTGTGATTATTGGCACAGATTGACCGCGGCGGGGCGCCGTGCTAATATCGGCCGCTATTATGGCGTTCAAGTACTATCTGAAAAAGATAGCGCGCCGTTCGCCGGGCGAGGTCCTGCGGGAGGGTTTTAAGCGCGCGCGCGTCGCCTTCCGTCTCGAGCGACGCCTCGGCCGGGGCCGGGCCTTCGCCCCGTACGCCGTCAGCTTCTGGATAACGCGGCGGTGCAATCTCAGCTGCGAGATGTGCTGGGTGGAGCGGTCGCGGCGGCTCGAGGGCGACGCGTACCTACGTGCCCGGGAAGAGCTAACGCTCGGCGAACTCAAGGGCGTAATAGACGACCTCGTCCGCTGGCGGCCACGCGTCGGCATTACCGGCGGCGAACCTTTTCTCCGTCCCGATGCGCTCGACTTCATCGCGTACGTAAAGAATCGCGGCCTGCGCTGCGGCGTTAATACCAACGGCACGTTCCTCGCGCGCGACGCGGGCGCGCTGGTCGAGTCGGGCCTCGACGGCATTATGGTCTCGGTGGACGGCCCCCCAGCGGTTCACGACCGCGTGCGTCGCTCGCCGGGCTCCTTCGCTAAGACCAAAGAAGGCCTCGGCGCCTTGCTCGCGGCGCGCGGCCGCGGCCGAACGCCGTACGTAAAAATCACCTGCACGGTCACGAACGCCAACGTCGCGTCGCTCGCGGGCCTCCCGGCGCTCTTCGTGGACCTTCCCCTGGATGAACTTACCTTCCAACACCTTTGGTTCACGGACCAAGACGCCGCGGACGGCCAACGCACGCTCTTCGCGAAACTCTTCGCCCAGGATACGACGTACTTGCAGGGCTTCGTAACGCCCGACATACCTCCCGTGGACATTGAAGAGTTGCGGCACCAGGTGACGGCGATAAAAAATAAGCGCTGGCCTTTCCCCGTAAACCTCTACCCGGACCTCGACGACGCCGCGCTGGCGACTTTTTACGAAAGGCCGCGTCACAACTTCCGGGAGGCGTGTTTCTCGCGCTGGCTCCGCGCGGACGTGTTGCCGGACGGCACCGTATCCCCGTGCCTCGGCCTCGACGTCGGCAACGTACGCGACAGGCCTTTCAGCGAAATATGGAACGGCCCCACGCTCCGCCGCTTCCGGCGCGAGCTCGCGGCGCGCGGCGTCTTCGCCGGCTGCAGCCGGTGCTGCGGCCTGTTTAGCGACTGAGCCGGAAAACCCCGGCCTTGAGCGGTAAACCGGGCCGTGCTAACATAACCGGCTAGCTTCTCGACGAGCCCGGTTAATTCTATGTTAGGTCAAAACAAAGAGACTTCGGAACGGCGGGGCGTTTGGCGCCTTTGGCTCGAGCGCCTTGCGCCCTTCGCCGTTTTCGCGTTCAAACTGGCCGTGAGCGTCATCTACTTGCGGTATTACTTGCCGCGATTCACCAGGTTAATGTACATCGCCGACGGCCCGGCGCGCGGCATCGAGGCCTACCGCCTGGCGTACGCCGACTTCGAGCTCTTCCCCACGCACCAGTTCGCGCCGCTGCCCCTCTGGATATGGGCCGGCCTGCTTAAGATTTGGCCGGATATCTACTTCACCGGAACCGCGCTTAACGTAGTCGCGGCCGCAGGCGTCGCCGCGTTCTTGTATCTCTTGGGGAAAAGACTGGCCGGGCCCTTAGCGGGCGTCGTAGCCGCGCTCATCTTCACCTTCTCGCCCGTGCACCACAACCTAAGCCTTTCGATGGGGATGGCGGAGCCGATGTTCTACCTCGGCCTGGTCGCGGGCGTATTCTTCGCCGCGCGGGCCGAGGTCGGCCTGCGCGGGTCTTGGGCCGCGGCGCTATGTTTCGCCGTCGCGGCGCTGTCCCGCTACGAGGGGATGCTGTTCCTACTGTTGTACTCGGCCTATCGCGTCTTTCGCGACCGGCCGCGCGGCTTGGGGGGATGGCTCCTTTGGGCCGCGCCGTTGGCCGCCGCCGGCGTATTCGTCGCCCACAAGGGCCTGCAACCGAGCCACGCCGGCCTTTGGCCCGCCCTCGGCGGCGTTAAGGCCGATACGGTGAGGGTCTTCGCCAATCCCACCTGGTATCGCCGCCTCGGTTACGGCGCCTACCGGCTCCTGTATGACGGGCGCGCCGCCGCGGCGTTCGGGCTCGTTGGCAGCTTTCTGGTCTTCTTCCGGCCTTGGCGCACGCGGGATAGGATTACGATATGGCTCAGCTGGGCGTTAATATTCGGCGTGCTCACGTTTATCGCCGCGGCCGTGGGCCTGGGGTATTGTCCGGAACGTTATTTCGCGACGCCGCTAATGCTAATCTTCCCCTTCGCGGGCCTAACGGTAGTTGCCCTCAGCCGATTCCCAAAACCGCCCCTAAAAACGGTCAAGGCCGTCGCGGTAGGAGCCGTATTAATTGTCGCGTTAGTTTTAACGTTTAGGTGGGATTCCGTAATCAAGAAGCCGGGATACGGCTACCGGGGGCCGGGCTTCACCCATCCTACCTTCGCGACCGAGACCGCGCTGAAACTGAGGGAACTCTGGCGGAGCCGCGAGTTGGAACGCCAAGAAATTATACTTATCGAAACCGGCGGACCCGGCGCAACCGGCCCCTGGCGGTTCGAACAGTATCCCCTCCGCGCTTTCAGCGACCACCCGCTGCACTTCCTCCGCGAACGCCGCGACGTCCTGAGCGCCGAACTCCCCTACCTCGTCCCGCTCATGCGCGAGAACGGCATCCGCGTCGCCGTAATAATGAGCGACGAGAACCGGAAAGAAGTCCGAGGGTACTACGACAAGATTCGCGCCGCTGCCGTGATTTACGAAAACCCTACGCAGACGATCGTCGTCCTACGGGAGGGATGGCGCAAGGTACCGGATTTCGCGTCGCGGGAGCGGCAGTGACGTCGTCGCGGTTTACGACGTCGCGCCGGAGAACCCCACTGAGGTGCAACCAACCTCCAATTTAGGGGTTGGTGCGGAATACGGCCAAATGGTTCGGTCGCTTCCGGCCGCTGCGGGAGATGTTGCGGCTTATTCAACTACCGAGGCGGAAGGTTGGAGTTGAGTGGTAAATCGCGACGTGTTAATATAAATATTAAGATTCCGAACGAGCTCGGGTAGGCTGGTGGCAAGTCAAAATCGAGAGATTTCGGAACTGTGGGGCGCCTGGCGCCTTCGGCTCGAGCGCCTGGCGCCGTTCGCCTTCGCCGCGTTCAAGATAGCCATAAGCGCGGCTTTCGTCTCCTACTACGTATCTCGCTTCTCGCGCATTATGTACATAGCCGACGGCCCGGCCCGCGGCATCGAGGCCTACCGCCTCGCGTTCGTGGGCTTCGAACTCTTTCCCCCCCACCAATTCGCGCCGCTGCCGCTCTGGATTTGGGCCGGCCTTCTCAAGATTTGGCCTGACGTCTACTTCACGGGCACCGCGTTAAACGTCGTCGCGGGCGGCGGCGTCGCCGCTTTCTTGTACCTCCTGGGGAAGCGTCTGGCCGGGCCGCTCGCGGGGGCGGTTGCCGCGCTCGCGTTCACGTTCTCGCCGGTGCACCACAACCTCACCCTCTCGATGGGGATGGCGGAACCCATGTTCTACCTCGGCCTCGTCGCGGGTATTTTCTTCGCCGCGCGGGGCGAGGCCGGCCTGCAGGGACCCTCGGCGGCGGCGTTTTGCTTCGCCGCGGCGGCGCTGTCCCGCTACGAGGGGATGTTGTTCCTTTTGATGTACGCCGGCTATCGCGTCTTTCGTCAGCGGCCGCGCGGCATAATTGGATGGTCCCTGTGGGCCGCGCCGCTGGCGATTGGCGCCGTATTCGTCGCGCATAAAGGGTTGCAACCCACGCACACAGGCCTTTGGCCCGCCCTCGCGGGCGTAAAGGCGGACACCGCGGCGGTCCTCGCGAACCCCACCTGGTACCGCCGCCTGGGTTACGGCTTCTATCGGTTCCTCTTCGACGGCCGTGCCACCGCGGCGCTGGCGCTCGCGGGTGCGTTACTCGTTTTTCGCCGACGCTGGCGAACGCCGGACCGGCTCATGATATGGAGCGCTTGGGCAATAATATTCGCGGCGCTGACGGTTATCGCCGTCGCGGTGGGTTTGGGTTTTTGCCCGGAGCGATACTTCGCGACGCCGCTTATGCTCATCTTCCCGTTCGCGGGCCTGGCCGTAGTCGAACTCTTACGCTTTGCGCGGTCGCCGCTTAGAACCGCCGCCGTCGGCGCGGTGCTCGTCCTGGCGCTGGCTGTCACCGCCGGTTGGGACGCAACCATCGTAAAGCCGGGGTACGGTTTCCCCGGCCCGTGCAATACGAGGCCTACCTTCGCCACGGAAGCCGCGCTAAAGCTGAGGGAGCTATGGAGGAGCGGCGAGCTGGGACGCCAAGAAATTATACTTGTCGAAACCGGCGAACCCGGCGCAAAGGGCGGGTGGCGTTTCGAGCAGTATGCGATCCGCGCTTTTAGCGACCACCCTTTAAACTTCCTTCGCGAACGGCGGTACCCTTTAACCGAAAAATTACCCCGCCTCCTCCCGTTCATGCGCAATAACAAAGTCCGTATCGCAATCGTCACGAGTGACCGCAACCGGGAACGTATCCAGTCGTACTACGACGAGATATGCACCGCGGCCGTCGTCTACGAAAACCCTGCGCAGACGATCGTCGTCCTACGGGAGGGATGGGACAAGGTACCGGATTTCGCGTCGCGGGAGCGCCGAGACCTCGTCACCGTTTACGACGTCGGCCCGGAAAACCTCTGAGGTGCACCCCACTCCCGATTAAAAGGTTGGGGCGGAATCCGGCCAAATGGTTCGTTCGCTTCCGCCCGCCGCAGCAGATGTTGCGGCTTATTCAGCAACTAAGCTGGAAAGCTGGGGTTGAGTGGTAAATCGCGACGTGTTAAAATTACCATTAAAATTCTCAACGAGCTTGGGTAGGCCGGTGGCAGGTCAAAATCGAGAGATTTCGGAACGGTGGGGCGCCTGGCGCCTTTCGCTCGAGCGCCTGGCGCCGTTCGCCTTCGCCGCGTTCAAGATAGCCATAAGCGCGGCTTTCGTCTCCTACTACGTATCTCGCTTCTCGCGCATTATGTACATAGCCGACGGCCCGGCCCGCGGCATCGAGGCCTACCGCCTCGCGTTCGTGGGCTTCGAACTCTTTCCCCCCCACCAATTCGCGCCGTTGCCCCTCTGGATATGGGCCGGCCTGCTTAAGATTTGGCCGGATATCTACTTCACCGGAACCGCGCTTAACGTAGTCGCGGGCGCAGGCGTCGCCGCGTTCTTATATCTCTTGGGGAAAAGGCTGGCTGGCCCGCTGGCAGGCGCCGTGGCCGCGGTCATATTCACTTTCTCGCCCGTGCACCACAACGTAACCGTCTCGATGGGTATGGCGGAGAGCGTATTTTACCTCGGCCTTGTCGCCGGCGTTTTCTTCGCCGCGCGGGGCGAAGCCGGCTTACGGGGCCCGTCCGCGGCGGCATTCTGCTTCGCCGTGGCAGCGCTCAGCCGTTATGAGGGGATTTTATTCTTGCTCCTTTACGCCGCTTATCGCGTCGCGTTCCGCCGGCCGAGGAACGTGGGCGGATGGCTTCTGTGGGCCGCGCCGCTTGCCGTAGCAGGCGTGTTCGTCGGCCACAAGGCGTTCCAGCCCGCGGGTGCCGGCCTTTGGCCCTTAATGCCGGCCTTGAAAGCCGACATGGCCCGCGTACTTACCAACGCCCACTGGTACCGCCGCCTAGGCTACGGGTTCTATCGGTTCCTCTTCGACGGCCGCGCCACCGCGGCGCTCGCGCTCGCGGGCGCGGTACTCGTTCTTCGCCGACGCTGGCGAACGCCGGACCGGCTCATGATTTGGAGCGCTTGGGCGGTTATATTCGCGGCGATGACGGTTATCGCCGTCGCGGTGGGTTTGGGTTTTTGCCCGGAGCGATACTTCGCCACGCCGCTGATGCTCATCTTCCCGTTCGCGGGCCTCACGGCGGTCGTGCTCGTAAGGTTTGCGAATTCGTTGCCCAAGATTTTTGTGGCCATCCCGGTGCTCGCCAGCGCGGGAATAATAACGGTCAACTGGGATGCCATCATTGTGACGCCCGGATACGGCTTCCAGGGCCCGTGTTACACGAGACCCACCTTCGCGACGGAGACTGCCTTGAAATTGAGGAAACTTTGGCGCGTCGGCGAGCTGGGCCCGCAGGAGATAATCCTCATCGAGACAGGCGAACCGGGCGCTACCGGGACCTGGCGGTTTGAAGAGTACCCCTTGCGGGCTTTCAGCGACCACCCGCTGCACTTTCTACTGGACAAGCGCGCCGAATTGAAAGGCGAGTTGCGATACCTCGTCCCGCTAATGCGCGAAAACGCCATCCGCATCGCGATAATCTTTAGCGACGAAAACCGCGAACGGGTTCGTTGGTTCTACGACGAAATTTGCGGAGAGGCCGTGGTTTACGAAAACCCTCACCATACGGTTGTTGTATTGCGCGAAGGGTGGAAGGAAATACCCGACTTTTCGTCGAAGAGGCGTCCTGACTTAGTCACGGTCTACGACGCACCCGGGGTATATGGGCCGGTACCGGAGCGGGAGCGGGCGGCCTCGGGGCCCCGGGCCACGGCGGCACCGCCACCGTAAGATAGGCCGGCGACATTTAATAAAATGAAAAAGGGTCAAAAGAAAACCGAATGGCTCGCGCGCCTCGCCCCCTGGGGCTTTTTCGCCCTTAAAATCCTGGTCTCGATATATGCCCTTTACGCCTACATTCCGCGCTACCTAAGGTTAACTTATATTGCCGACGGCCCGGCGCGCGGCGTCTTAGCTTACAGCCTCGCCTTCGGGAAACCGGAACTATTCCAAACCCACCAGTGGCAGCCGTTCCACCTTTGGATTTGGGCGGCGCTTCTGAAACTTTATCCGGACATATACTGGACCGGGACCGCGCTTAACGTCGCCGCGGGCGCGGGGGCAACGCTGTTTTTATATTTACTCGGGCGCCACCTGGCGGGGCCGGTAGCGGGTAGCGTCGCGGCGCTGGCCTTTATCTTCTCGCCCGTTCACCACAACCTGACGCTCTCGGAGGGAATGACCGAGAGCCTCTTCTTCTTTTGGGTTGCCGCGGGCGTCTACGCCGCGAGCCGGGGCGCGACGGGAAGACGCGGGGCCGCGGCCGCGGGGTTCTGCCTGGCCGCGGCCGCCCTCACCCGCTACGAGGGCGCGCTCTTGCTCATCGTATACTCGGGCTACCGCTTGTTTAGGCTACGGCCGCGCGGCGTCGCCGGTTGGCTGTTGTGGGGGGCGCCGCTCGCC
>CAZWAM010000021.1:0-20473 GCA_964631855.1 uncultured bacterium
ACACCCGGCGTAAGGGCGGGCGTACGCCCGCCCTTTTTATAGGGTCGAGGGGCCGCGGGTCGCCGTTATAAAAAGCGCGGCCTGGGTTAAGGCGTGCGTCGCGGGGGCTTTTGCTCGGGCGAAGGCCGGCCGTTGGCCGCGAAGGCCAAAAGTCGAGAGGTTTTTGGTTTTGACACCGGGGTTTCGTTGTGTTAGCATAAAATTTAAGATAAAAAGTCCGTCAAGCGGAGGACAAGATGCCCGAAAGTGGCGGCGTTTCAAAGAGGGGAGCGACCGCAGTTTTGATCGCGGGTCTCGTCGGCTTGTGGCCGATTTTGTTTATCTTAGTAATTTGGGCGCTCATGAACTGGGGTTGGTCCGAGGGCGAGTTTTCGCTCGCGCCGCGCGACGTGACGAGGAACCGGGTTTCGCTGGCGGTTGGAGTAATCGCGACTTTGCTCTTGGATATCGGCGCGGTCGTTTTCGGGATAAGGAGTTTCGTTCGCCGCGTTGCCGCACGCGGCCGGGCGCTCGCCGGCGTCATCATGGCCGCGGTCAGCGCTTTAACTATCGTATCCGTCTTCGTATTTGTAGGGATACTCTTCGGGTTCGGCGTTATTTTCGGCGCCCGGGGGCGCGATAGGCTGACGCTCGAGCAACGCGTCGAGAAGTGTCGTCAAAACCAGGAAGAGATCGCGATTATGTTGGGGCCGGATATGTGGCTCTTCGACCATCCGGAGGCCAGGCCCGAAGAATTGAAGGAATTGGATTTGTCGCCGCACGGAGATTTGATCGAACCGGATGACGGGACCGCGTACACGACGGACCCGGCCGTTCTCGATTGCCCGGCCGACGACGACCCGGACGACGTCGATTACGCCGTGGATATAACGCCCCAGGGCGAGGTTAAAATCCGTTGCGTAAATCCGGGGGGTATACGGGAAGGCCACAACCCTTAGCGTTTGGCTTTTATGGACGAGGCGAAAAGGGCGGATAGCGAGCTGCGAGCGTTCGATACCGGGGTATCGCTGGGCGAATACCTCCGCGTCATAATGCGCCGCAAGTGGGCCGTCGTAATTATATTTTTGACGACCGTGGTACTGGCGACGCTCGTTAGCCTCCGCATGCCCAAGGTATATCGGACGGCGGTTACGGTAAAAGTAAGCCAACGGTTTATGGGCCAAACGCTCCTACCGACTTTTTATTACGACCCCTTCTTTTTGGAAACCGAGATCGAGATGATTCGGAGCCGGGCCCTTTTGGCCACGGTGGCTAACCGCCGCGGGATGACTTATAAGGTTGCGGCTTCGCCCCCCCGGCTACGCGACGCTCTGGCCGAAGTCGACTTGTCGGAGGGTACGCCGGCCGGCGAGCTCGTTGTTACGTTCGTCGACCCCTCCTCGTTTAACGTCGTTTTCGAGGGAGGACGCGCCGGCTCGGGCCGGGTGGGTAAGGTCTTCCGGGCCGATTTTGGAACCTTGCTCGTTAATGCGGAGCGCGCGCGGCCCGGCGATAAGTTAGTGCTCAAAGTGCAAAAAGTCGACGCGGTCGTCGGCCGCCTGATGGGCTCGATACAGGTGAGGCCGGTTGAGAACGTGAACATGTTGCGCGTCGTCGTGAGAGGGCGCGACCCCCGAGGGGTTGCCGACCTCGCCAATACCGTGGCCGACGTTTACGTCGAGACGAGCTTGGGGGAGAAGAGGCTCCAAGCGACTACCACCCGGGTGTTTATTGAGGAACAGATCGAAAGAACGGCGAGTAACCTCCGAAAGGCCGAGAAGGAACTCGAGACCTTCAAGCGCGAGACGGGCATTTTGGATATGAGCGCCGAGACCAGGCAATACGTTACGTTGCTCGGTAATCTCGAGTCGAAGCTTCTGGAGGAGAGCCTGGACCGGCAAATCTCGGCGGTGGAATTGGACGTGCTTAAGGGAAGGCGGCGAGACCTCTCGGCTGAGGAGGAAACTTTCCCGGCGGAAGAGGTTCTAATATCGGGTTTCGCGGCCGGCAGCAAGCTGCAACAGCTCGAGAGCCGCCTTATTGAACTACGCCGCCGCCGTGCCGAACTCGCTCGAACGATGACGCCGGAACATCCCGCGGTTGAAGCGATAGACGGAGAGATCGCCGCGGCCGAGGATGAACTTCAGCGCGCGCTCTCCAACGCGCTCGAGTACGGCGAAACGGCGACGGGCGTCGGATTGGCGGACGAGAAGATGGCGATGTTGCGGGAGGCCTTGGGGGACTACCGAGGACGGACGGCTTCGTTGCCGGAAAAGGAAATGGTGCTCAACCGCCTCGTCCGGGCGTACCAGGTCAACGAGCAAGTATATACGATGTTGTTGGAGAAACTCCAGGAGGCCAAAATAAACGAGGCGATGCGGACGGCCGACATCCGGGTGGTCGACTACGCCTTGGTGCCCAAGGTCCCCGTCAGCCCGAATTACGGGAAGAACATTTTGGTGGGGATATTGTTGGGGGTTTTTTTGGGAGTGGGCGTGGCGTACGTGCTCGAGTTCGCCGATACGTCGCTCAACACCGTGGAAGAGGTCGAGCGGCGGTTGGGGAGCCCGGTGATAGGAATAATCCCGCGGCTGGGCGCGGGCGGCGCGGGGCGGTTGGTACGGCGGCCGGATAAATTCGATACGTATTTTATAACCCACACCCACCCCAAGTCGCCCATGGCCGAGGCTTTCCGTACGCTCAGAACCGCCATCCGTGCTTCGGGCGTGGACGTAGACGTTAAAAAGATTTTGACGACCGGTACCGGCTTGGGTGACGGGAAGACGATAACGTCCGTCAATTTGGCTATAATATTCGCCCAGGCCGGCGACGCCGTCGTACTGGTAGATTGTGACCTCCGCCGCGCGACGGTCCACGACGCTTTCGGCCTGGAAAGGGTACCCGGATTGGCGGAAGTAATAATGGACCGGGCCGACCTTGACGAGGCGCTGCGGCCTACCGCCGTGGAGAACTTGGCCGTCTTGCCGAGCGGCGTCGTTCCCCCGAATCCGTCGGAACTTTTGGGTTCTAAAAAGTTCGGAACCGTATTGGATGAACTGGGTAGCAAGTTCGGCCGCGTCGTTATGGATGCGCCGCCGGTACTGGCGGTGACCGACGCGCTCGTCCTGGGAGGTTTGGCGGACGGCGTGTGTTTCGTCGTGTGTGCCGGCCGGACGGACCGGAACGCCGCTCGCCGCGCGTTGGAATTGTTGAAGCGCTCGGGGTGCAGGATATTAGGAGTGGTCTTCAACCAGGTGGAGATGTCGCGCGTCTTCGGCACGTACGGTTATAAATATTATAGCCAGTACTATAAGAGTTATACGGAAGGGGAAGGTGGAGCGTGACGGGGTTTGGGGCGCGTCGTCTCGTTGCGCGCGCCTTGCGGGGAGACGAGCTCGACGTCGGCGCGTTGGTTGCGGCCCGGCAAGCGTGCGGTTCGTGGGACGTGCTCGGCGGGCTCTTGAGGGATGAGCGGCTCGCGCCGCTTTTAGCTTACCGCCTCGGCGACCGCGATTTCCCGGCCGACGGGAATTTTAAAGAGGCGTTGCGGTCGGGGGCGCGAGAGGTACTCGCGGCGAACTTGGCCTGGCGGAAGCTGTACGAGGAACTGTGGGATATACTGGCGGCCGCGGGCATCCGGGCGCTTCCTATCAAAGGGGTGGACGTAGCGTTCGCCGTTTATCCAAGTCCCGCCTGCCGGCCCATGACGGACGTAGATATACTCGTTTCGCCGGACGATTACGAGGCCGCGGAGGGAGTACTCGAGCGAGAGGGGTTCGTCCCGATTCCCCGGGCGGTGCGCTGGTGGCCCGGGAGGACTTTTACGCGCAAGGGCGCGACGGTGGACTTGCATTGGAGCCCGGCCGCGGCGGTCCCGCCGCGACGGGCCGTGGCGTCGCGGTGCTTCGCCGATAACGAGAAAAACGTGGGGGAGGAGTTCCGTTTACTCGTATCGGTGTGCCACCATCGGAACCATTTCTTCTCGTTGCCGTTACTCGACTATTACGAGACGCTGCTGCTGGCGGGCCGGGTATCCTGGCCGCGTTATTGGTCTTTGGCCCGGCAGTGGGCCGCGCTACGCGCGACGCGGTTCGTCCTCGCGTTGGCGCGGTCTTTTTTCGGCGGCGGCTCCACCGCGGGCAAATTCGGCGTCCTGAAGACGTTGGCGGGGCCGGCTTTGTCGCGTGCCAACCCGGAGCGCGGTTTTCGCGGCGCCGCGGTTTACGCCGTTTCTTTGGACAACCCGGCCGCGGCGTTCGCTTGGGCTCTTCGAAGGCCGCCGTGGGTTAAGGAAATCTTGGCCCGCGGTTTTTAAACGGCATCGTTAAAGCCGAGGGAAAGGAGAAGGTCCGTTGAAGTTACGAGATTTTTTCGACCGAGCGTTGGCGATCGGCCGCGCCAACGACCCGCGGGGCGAAGACGGCCTCTTGGCCTACCTCGCGAAAGAGCGGCGCACCTTCGAAGCGTTGGCGGAGGACGCGAAGGAAGACTTCGACGTCGAACGATTGACCAATCCCTATCACGATACCCGCATACTCAACGGGCCGGACGACGCCGAGATAAAGGCGGTTATGCTAGGCATAGATTTCGAGGTGGGCGAGTTGGTCTTGGCCGACCGGCTGCGCGAACGCGGCACGCGCGTTGACCTATGTATCGGCCATCACCCCGAGGGTTACGCCCTGGCCAACCTCTACCGCGTCATGGAGATGCAGCCCGACATCCTGGCGAAGTGGGGGGTCCCCATCAACGTCGCCGAGGGCATTCTCGACCCCCGCCTTCACGAGGTCAAAAGGCGGGTGCTGGTTCAGAACCATACGCGCGCGGTGGACGCGGCCAAACTTTTGGGTTTTCCCTTCGTCTGTTTGCATACCGTCGCGGATAATTGCGTTACCAAATACCTGCAGGACCTTTTCGACGCCGAGAAGCCGGAGACGGTGGCGGACGTAACGGCTATGCTAAAGGCGCAGCCGGAGTACGCCGAGGCCAAGCTCCACGATAGCGGCCTGCAAGTACTCGCGCGTTCGATTAAGTCCGAACATAACCTGGCGCGCATCCGGGCCGGCGAGGTCTTCGTCGATATGACCGGCGGCACCGGCGGCTCGAAGTGGATGTTCGAGAAGTTGGCCACTAACACCAAGGTCGGCACTTTCGTAGGAATGCACATCACGGAAGAAAACCTCGAGATCGCGAAAAACAATCACATTAACGTCGTAATCGCGGGTCACGCCCCGTCCGATTCGTTGGGGCTGAACCTCCTCCTCGACGGCATTATGGCCGACGAGGAGTTGGAGGTAATCGCCTGTTCCGGTTTCCAACGGGTGAAACGTACGCAAGGGCGCGGAGGCGGCCGAAAGAAGGGTGTGCTATGAAGGACTTAATCGGCGACGTCTTAGATCTGGTCAAGGCCGAAGGGGCCGGTTACGGGGACGTCCGCGTCCTGCGCCGCCGGAGCGAAAATCTGGAGGCGAAGAACGGCAAGCCCGAGAACGTCACGGCCGCGGAGACCGAGGGCTTCGGCGTCCGCGTCATCGTGGACGGCGCTTGGGGTTTCGCCGCGTCGTCCCGGCTCGATAAAGAGGAGATGCGACGGGCGGCTTCGCAAGCGGTGGCCATCGCCCGGGCGAGCGCGCGCTTCAAAGCCCACGACGTAGTTCTGGCGCCCCAGGAGCCGATAGTGGACAATTGGGCCAACGATGTCGGCGAGGACCCGTTCGCCGTCCCCCTCGAGGAACGGATGGACCTCTTGATCCGGGCGACGGAGGAGATGAGCCGCGGCGACCGGATAAAAGTCGCCGAGGGGTTCCTGCAATTTTGGCGTACGGAAAAAACGTTTGCGTCGACGGAGGGGGCCTACGTCGACCAAAGGATAGTAGAGTCGGGAGGCGGCATCGTCGCGACCGCGGTCTCCGAGGAGGACATCCAGACCCGTTCCTATCCCAATTCTTTCCGGGGTAACTTCGCGACCGCGGGCTACGAGTACGTCCGGGGCCTGGACCTGATGGCCCACGCCCCGCGCGTCGCGGAAGAGGCCGCCCAACTCCTGACGGCGCAGGTTTGCCCCACGGCCGAGACCACCCTCATCATCGGCAGCGCCCAGCTCGCGTTGCAGGTTCACGAGTCGTGCGGCCATCCCATCGAGCTCGACCGCGTTCTGGGACAAGAGGCCGCGTACGCCGGCACGTCTTTTTTGACGCTCGACAAACGCGGCGACTTTAAATACGGCTCGCCCATCGTCAACATCGTCGCCGACGCCACCGTGCCGGGCGGCCTCGGCTCCTTCGGCTACGACGACGAGGGCGTCCCGGCGCAGCGCACCGACGTCGTGAAGGAGGGCATCTTCGTCGGCTACCTCAGCAACCGCGAGACGGCGCCGGTCCTCGGGCCGGAGGCGCGGTCGGGCGGTACGGCCCGCGCAGAGTCGTGGAACAATATCCCCATCATCCGCATGACCAATATAAACCTGCTGCCGGGCGATTCGTCGCTGGCGGAGATGCTCGCGGCCACCGACGACGGCCTCTACGTCGAGACCAACCGCTCCTGGTCCATCGACGACAAGCGCACCAACTTCCAGTTCACGACGGAGTGGGGCCAACTCGTCAAGAACGGCAAGCTGGACGCGGTCGTCAAGAACCCTACGTACACGGGCAAGACCCCCGTCTTCTGGGGAAATTGCGACGCGATAGGTCGCGAAAGCGAGTGGTATATGTGGGGGACGCCCAACTGCGGCAAGGGCCAGCCGGGCCAGTCGATGCACGTAGGCCACGGCACCGCGCCCGCACGCTTCCGCAACGTCAAAGTACAGGGGGCTTAAAAGGGGATGAAAAGGTTAAAACCTTATAATTAAGGTCGATTTATTATCGACTCGTTGCTATATTTTACCCTAACGATCCCCACTTTATTTTCGGAGATTAGGTATTCTTCGTTTAGGGTTGTTAATGAACTTTGAGGCGGTGTTATGGATAAGGGAATAATCGAGTACGACGCTTGTAGAAAAGCTATCGATAGGAGGGTAGCTTTTCAGACGACGTTGATCGGCATAGTATTCACTATTGCAGGGGGTTCTTTATTATACTACGATAGGATAAAAGAATTGGGGGTTTCAGGAGGTTGGGTAGTCCCGGTACTTTTTTATCTATTACTTTTGGTTTTCTTAAGGGAAGATATTATGGTATTCGAACACGTGAAATATATCGAGAAGGTCCTAAATACTAGGTTTGGACGAGAGGGAGGGGCGGTTGGGAAATTCGGGCTGGAGGCTTTTTTGCGAAGGGAAAGATTCTATGGTACGAAGAGTATGATTATTATGCACGGTTTAACCTTTGTACGTTATTCGTTATTTATTTTGCCTTATACTCTATGGTGTTACTGGCTAGGGGGAATGTGGTGGGGGAATATAGTTTTGTGGGGGTTTTCTTGCGTAGTTATAGGGTTTATCGTTTGGTATATACGATCGTTGGCTAAGAAGGAGTATAACTGATATTGATGGGCTATACGGAGATATTATCCTACACTTTAATTATACCGGTTTTCAACGAATCGGGTAGGATATTTCATACAATATCCGGTTTACGGGAATCCTATTTGAGTCGTATTAACGAAGTTTTATTCGTTGACGACGGAAGCACGGACGATACTGCCCGAATAATTCGCGACCACGGTTTTAAGTGTTTAATTTTGGGGAAACATAAGGGTAAAGGGGCTGCGTTAAAGGCTGGTATATTAGCCGCAAATAATAATAGGTTGGTTTTATGTGATTGCGATTCGGTACGTAACCTAGAAGATTTATTATCGAAAGACGATGACCTTTTCGATATCGTTATCGGGTCGCGTTGGGTTCCAGGTTCTAGAGTAATAGGCTTCCCATTAATCCGTTTTTGTTTTTCGCGAGGGCTTAATTTTATAATCCGGAATTTATTCGGCGTAGAATGGAAAGATACGCAGTCCGGTTTGAAAATCCTAAGCCGTAGTGTAGCATTGACGATAATCGAATTCTGCCGAAATGAGAAGTTTTTCTTCGATACCGAAATAGTATTAAATGCGCATAAGAAAGGTTGCGCAATAAAAGAATTGCCGATTAACTGGTTTTACTCTAAGCGTTCTAGGGTTTTTTTACCTAGGGATTCGCTGTCTTTCGGCTTCGATATAATCAAATATGTTTTGCAGAATAGTTCGTTCCATTAGTACACCTGAAGTAACATTTCCCTAGTATCCTTGGATTTTATTTCGCGATTTCGGTTAATTATTATTAGGTTCCGGGCTTAAATCCGGCCTTTTTTATATCGGGAATTATACAAGGCCCGTTCCGGTTAGAGTAACCCCCCAGCACCTCTCCGGCCTTGCCGCGCCAGCTCTCGTCGGCGAGAGGCGTGAGCGGCGTCTCCGTAGGATTAACTTCGATGACGTACGCGCCGGCGCCCCTGGCGAGCTGCGGCAGGTGCGCCACCGGGTAGACGACCGCGGAGGTGCCCACCACCAACATAAGGTCGCAACTCTGCGCCGCGGCGAAGGCCCGGCTTAGCGCCTCAGCCGGCAGCGCCTCGCCGAACCAGACGACCGCGGGCCTGAGCAGGCCGCCGCAGCCGTCGCATTTGGGCGGCAACTCGGGGAAGGGCAGCGTCCGGTCCTCGCGGCTCGAGCCGCAGGAGGTGCAGCGCACCTGCCAGATGTCGCCGTGGACCTCGACTAGTTTTCTCGAGCCGGCGAGGCGGTGCAGGCCGTCGACGTTCTGCGTTACGAGGAGGAAGTCGCCGCGGTGCTCGCGCTCGAGGCGGGCGATGAACTCGTGCGCGGCGTTGGGCTTGCACGCGGCCACGAGCTCCCGGCGCCACTGGTACCACTCCCAGACGAGCTTGGGGTCGCGCGCGAAGGCGCCGGGCGTCGCGAGCTCCTCGGCGCGGAAGTTGCGCCAAAGGCCGTCCTCGCCGCGGAACGTGGGGACGCCCGATTCCGCGGAAACGCCGGCGCCCGTCAGGACCACGACGGCGCCGGCATCGGCCGTCACTTCTCGGAGCTTGGCGCTTTGCGAACGAGCCGTCAACGCCTTTCCCAGGTCGTCCGGTATACCGAGTTGACGCGGAGATACGCCGTCAGCGAGGGCGATATATCCGAGAGGAATTCGTTCAGGTTGGCGATGAAGGTGCGGGGCACGACGACGACGTCACCTTTGTCGAGGGGGATGTTGAGCGTGACGACGCCCTCGTCTATGACTTTCTCCATGTCTATGCGCATCACCAGCGGTTCTTCCGGGAAGGAGCGGACGACCATCGTACTCGCGCGCGCGGCGCTCCTTTTGAAGCCGCCCGCCTCGGCGACCATCTCGAGCAACGTCGTTCGCCCGCGGAAGTCGTAGACGCCCGGCTTGTCGACCTCGCCCAAAAGATAAACTACGCACGAGTTGTACGCTTTTATCTCGACCGTCACCTGCGGGTTTTTGTAATAGGCCGAGAGTCCGTCGCGCAGTATACGGTTGAACGCCGGGAGCGGGACGCCGGCGGCTTGGATTTCGCCCACGTAGGGGAATACGATCTTGCCGTCGAAGCGTACCGTGTAGTCGCCGCTGAGGTCGGCTTCTCCCGCGACGCGGACGTTCAGCACGTCGGTCTCGCCGATTACGTACGCGTCGAAGGGGGCCGGCTCCTCGGCGCCTATCGCGGGCGCCGTCGCGAGCGCTACGCAGAGCGTCCAGGGGATTTTTTTTAACATCATCATTACCGGCCGGTCGTACGCCGCTTTGGCTTAGCCGTCCTCGTCTTCGTTTTCTTTTTCGTCCGGGTTTGCCGTCGGGCGGCCCCCGTTCGGCGGGATAGCTTCTCGAGTTGTGCGAACATTTTTTCAACTTCGCGCTCGAGGGCGGCGATTTTTTTTATTTTTTTCTTAACGGCGGCGTCGGCGCGAACGTCGGCCCCCCCGCCGGCGAGGATATAGACGGTTTCACCCAGTTCGGCAAAGAGGCGTTCGATGCGGCGCCTCAACGCGAAGATGCGGAGACGCAGCGCCGCGGCGCGCGACAGCTCCTCCGCTTTTTCCGCGGCGTAGGCGACGCCTTCTTTAATGGTCTTCCTAATATCTTCCAAGTCCGCCATATCGCCACTTCTTGAGTTATTCTACAACATTATCGGCCGTCACGTCAAGCCGGAGTATTGGCTCGCACTTGACAGCGGCGTTAGCCTGGCGTAATATACCGGCTAATGGTGGCCTCGGGCCGGCGATTGGGGTTGAGCGGGACGCGCGTAGTGCTCGTGTTTGTTGTGGCCGCGGGCGCGGCTACCGCTTTCTATCGCCTCGGCGCGCACAGCCTTTGGTTCGACGAGATTACGGGCGCACGGGTGGCGGACCAGCGTACCGCGGCCGAGATCGTGGCCGGCCGTAAGATGGACTCCCACCCGCCGGCGATGGCGCTTGCGGAGCACTGGTCGCGTAAGGAGTTCGGCCTCTCCGAGTGGTCGTTGCGTTTGCCCGCGGCGTTGGCGTCGGCTCTGGCGTTAATTTTCGTCGTCGCGCTTGCCGCGGCGTGGGGCGACGTACGCGTCGGCTTATTGGCCGGCGCGTTGGCGGCCTTTTCGCCTACGTTCGTATTCTTCGCGCACAACGCCAGGCCTTACGCGGCGGCCATGTTCTTCGCGGGCGCCGCCTCGGCCTGCTTCCTCTTCGCGTTTCAGAACCGGCGCAAATACCTTTGGTTTCCGCTGTACGCCGTCTTCGCCGGCCTCGCTTTGTATACCCATTATTTTACGACCGTGGTGCTGGCGGCCCATTTTTTTATCGGCCTATTGGGTTGGCTGCCGGCGCTCAGGCCGCGAAACGCGCGCTCGAGCCGGAGTTACGCGTTAATTTTCGTTTTGCTCGTCGCGGCAATCGCGGCCGCCGCCGCCGCGGTGTGGCCCATTTTCGGGAAAGCCCTCTACGACCGCGAGCGTTTTCCGGGGGGCGAGATGGCGGTGACGGCGAATTTGGTTTTCGGCGCGTTCGCGGCCGTGGGGTGGGCCCGCGCCGCGGCCAACGTCCTCTTCCTCGCGGCGTGGGTCGCGGGCATAGTCTCGATTTGGCGACGCCAGGGTAGGTTCGGCGGGGCGGCGGCGCTGTTTCTGACGGCTTTGCCGATCCTTCTCCCGGTCCCGATAATTCGGTTTACGACGCAGTATTGGAACCCGCGCTTTTGCTACTTCGCGTTCCCGGCGTTTATGGCGGTGGCGGCGTTCGGTTTCGTCGCGACGGGGAAAGTGCTCGCGGGCGCGGCGCGGCGCAGTTTCCCCGCGGCCGCCCTTACCGTCGTGTTGGCGGCGGGGGTCGTCAAGGCGGTCGCGGACGACGTCGTCGCCTTGCGCGTAAGGTTCACGACGCCGGTCCAGGATTTCAGGGGGGCGGTCGCGTTCGTAAACCGGAACCGAAACTGGCAGGCCCGGGCCATGGTTTGGCCCTATCGGAATTGGGACTGTTACCACTTTTACACCAAGACGCAAGGGGGCCCCGACGCGTTGGCGAAGCCGCGCCGGCGCATCGTGGAATCTTTGGAGACGTGGCCGCGCGTCTTCGTCGTCAGCACCGACGCGGAATTCAACAGGGAGCTGATGGAGCGGTTCCCTTCGACCGTAAGGTTCCGCTTTAAGCGCCTGGACGTTTTATATTACAATACCTCGTACGAAACGCCGGGCGAGTTATTTGAGGGGCTGCCGCGCGACGTAGTGGGCGTGGCGCCGGCCACCCTGATGAACGCGTTGGGGCGGCACGCGGCGCGGGCCGAACTGAGCGACGTCGCCCGGCATTATTTCGAGGCGGCCGTGGCCAAGGAGGGCTCCGAAAGGGCGGAGACTTTTGCCCTCGCCGACCTGTACGCCGCGCGGGGGGAGTACGAGCGGGCGTTGCGCCTGGGCGGGGGCCACGTACGGCGGCATCCCGACGAAGGCTGGCCTTACACTAAGCTGGCTGATATCTATTTGCAGAAAGGCGACAAGAATTCCGCGATAGCTTGTTACCGCCGGGCGGTGTGGCTCGAGCCGTCGAAAGAGAATTGGCGGAAACGCTTAAGAGGTTTGGTGATACGCCGGCCCTTCTTCCAAGGCCTTTTGGGCTATTCCGACCCCCGCTGGATGTGACGAGGTGGAGTTATGGATAAATACGTGATTCGCGGTGGACGCCGCCTGTCCGGGGTGGTCGCGGCGCAAGGGTCTAAGAACGCATGCTTGCCCATGATGGCCGCGGCGCTTCTGGCCGACGGCGTAACGACGTTGAGGAACGTCCCGCGGCTCGCCGACATCGAGACGATGGCGGACGTCTTGCGGTCTTTGGGAACGACGGTAGAGTGGAGAGGTCCGCACGAGCTGGCCATCGACACGACCTCGGTCGATCAATACGTGGCGCCTTACGACGTCGTGAGGCGTATGCGGGCGTCGATAGCGGTTTTAGGGCCGTTGTTGGCACGTTTCCGGCGGGCGGAGGTGTCGCTTCCGGGGGGGTGCGCGTTCGGCCCGCGGCCGGTGGACCTGCACATAAAGGCCATAAAGGAGCTTGGGGCGGCGGTGGATTTGAGGGGAGGGTATATCGTGGCCGAGGCGCCGGCGCTGAAGGGCAAGCGCGTCAATCTGAGCGGCCCCGCGGGCCCGAGCAGGGGCGCGACGGCCAACTTGATGATGGCGGCGGCGTTGGCGGAAGGCGTTACCATAATCGAGGACGCCGCGCGCGAGCCGGAGACCACGGACCTCGTGGATATGCTTCGCGCGATGGGCGCGCATATAGACGGCGGCGGCTCGAGCGAGATAACCGTGACGGGCGTGGAACGCTTGGAGCCGTGCGAATACGACGTGATGAACGACCAGATCGAAGCGGCCACGTACTTACTCGCGGGCGCCATAACCGGCGGCGACGTTACGGTTGAGGGTGCGGACGCGGATTACCTAAGTTTATTCAACGAGACCTCAGCGGCCGCGGGCGTGGCGGTCGAGGCGGGCGACGACGGCATCCGCGTGCGGTGCAGCCTCCCCGTTGCGCCGTTGGAGATCAGGACCGCGCCGTTCCCCGGCTTCCCGACGGATTTGCAGCCGCAAATGACGGCGCTTTTGAGCCTGGCCTCGGGGCGGAGCGTCATCGTGGAAGGGATTTACCCCGACCGCTTCAGCCACGCCCCGGAGCTCGGTCGGTTGGGCGCGCATATCGAGGTTACGCCGCCCACGGCGGTAGTTAACGGCGTTCATCGCTTGTACTGCGCGTACGTTATGGCGTCGGACCTGCGCGCGGGTGCGGCCTTGGTATTGGCCGGCCTGGCCGCGGAAGGGGAGACGAACGTCCGTCGGATATACCATATAGACCGCGGTTACGAGCGTATGGAAGACAAACTTACGAGCCTCGGCGCGTCCATCGAACGCGCGGAAGAGGAGTGACGCCCCGGCCGGTCGAAAAATTTTGGTAAAATCGGGTTTTTGGGCTTGACACTTGACGTTTAAACGACTATAATGTTAGTGGTGTGATTTTAAGGCTCACCTTGTAGTTTTAATAACGGAAGGCCGGCCGGATGGGTAGCTTAGAGAAGACTTCCGTGAAAAGGGGATGTATTTTCGCCTTCGCGGCGTCTTTCGTCCTGGCCGCGGTGGCGCACGCCGGCGTTGACGTTCAGAACGGCGTCCTCGATACGCCGAACGCCTACGTAATGGAGAATACGCAGTTCAACGTCGGCGTCTCCAGTTACGCCGTTACCAGCAGCACGAAGCAATTTTATACTCACGAGGGCCGACCGTTCGAAAAAAGCCTGCGGGAACTCGACGCCTTTTTCCAATTCGGCCTCTTCGGACGGCTCGAGGTCGGCATTCGCGAGTACGACTCGGAGACGTACGCCGGCGACGTCAAGGTTCTGATAAAGAAGGAGAGCGCCCGGTGGCCGGCGTTCGCCGTGGGGGCATTTAATTTGGGCGGCGACCACGACATCGGCCCCTACGGCAAGAAGCCGTGCTGGTACTCGGACCAGGATAGGCAGAACAACGCTTATTACATTGTAGCCAGTAAGAACGTACGGAATATCATCCGCGTTCCGATGACGGTCAACTTGGGCGTGGGGGCCGCGCGTTTCCAGGGAACCGACCCCAAGTGGCCCCATTCCGAACCGTGGCAGGGAATGTTCGGTTCGCTCGAGTACCACTTCCTCGACGAGCGGATTTCCGTAATCGGCGAGGTTGACGGCCGCGACCTCAACATCGGCGCCCGTTTCAAGCTGCCGTGGGGGCTTGTCGTAACGCCCTACATCTCGGAGTTGGAGGAGGCGTGGTGGGGCGGTCATACCACGTACACCCTCCCGACGCCGGAGCACCCGAAAGGATTCCCGTACGAGGACGAGTACGATACGCCCAAGGGCGGCATCGCGGTTCAGCTTTACGTAGGGCCGTTGTATCGGAAGGCTGAGACGGAGAGGCTGCGCGCGCTGCGTTCGCGGCTGAAGCGCGCCGAGGAAAGGCTCAAGCAGGCGCGCCAACGGCGGGAGATTTTAGAGCAACGGGTGGAAGAGATCCGCGAAGAATTAATGGGTCCTTAGCCGTTTTTTGCTCGAGCGCCGGGTCCCGCGGCCGCGGAGGCCGCGGCGACATCTACAAATATGCTTAGAAGGGTATGTATAGCTTTCGCCGTGTTGGCCGTCGCGACGGTCGCCTCCGTCGTTCGGAGTTGGCCCGTGGACGAGTTCGCGGGCGAATACGCTGAGGAACTCCGCAAGGGGAAGAAGTTCAAAGAGTTCGAGGCGCTGGCCTCCACCGCGTACGACCGCGCGTACCGCCTTTTCAAGGCCGAGCATTATTACGACGCCGCGGTAAAGTTCAAGGAGGTCGTCCTCCTCTATCCTTCCTTCTCCAAGGTCGACCGGGCGACCTTTATGATGGGGGAGGCCTATTACCAGGCGGGCATGTATACGGATGCCGCCTCGGCTTTTAACCGCATCCTAAAGAATTTCCCCAAGACGCAATACGTGCCGCGCTCGCTCTACCGGCTTGAGCTCTCCAGCTTGAAGATGGAGCGTTATAACGCCGCGGTCGGGTATTACGAACAGCTCGTTAAGAATTACCCCAACTCTCCCGACATCGACGGCGCCCGCTATTTCGCCGGCCTCGCCCTCTACAGCATTAACGATTTCGATAACGCCAAGAGGACCTTCAAGGACATACCGGCGGAGAGCGAATATTACGGCTTCGGCCAGTATTCGCTCGCGCTGTGCTATCTCCGCGAGGGCATGAGGGACAAAAACCTCGCGGGCGGCATCGAAAGGGCCATCGCTCAGCTCGAGAACATTTTCCGTATAAAACACAAGTCGCCGCTCGGCCGTACGCTCGCGGGCAAAGCCCACGTTACGCTCGGGCAACTGCATTACCAGGCGGGACGTTACGACGAGGCCGAGGACGAGTTCAACGACGTCTCGAGCCGGGATTCCGCCAACTACGATAACGCCGTCTTCGGCCTGGGATGGGTCGAGGTCAAACGGGCCGAAGCCGAAGAAGACGAGGGTAAGGCCAACGGCCATTTCCGGCGGGCGGCGAGCTTGATGAAACGCATCACCGACCATATGGAGGGGTCGGAGGTATACGCCGAGGCCTGGCTGACTTTGGCCCACTGCTATTTGGGTCAGGGGAAATACGATAAAGCGATCGATACCTACGAGTACGTCGTCAACAACTTCTCGCTCGCCGCGGAGTTCGCGGGCGACCCGCAGGTGGCGAAAATTTTGGAGGGCATCATAGCCGAGGTGGAGAACGTCAAGCGCGTCAGCACCGCCCTCCAGGAGCTAAACAAGATTGCGAAGGAGAAAGCCCGGTCCGACGTTCAGGCGCGGATCAGGCTCGAGCAACAGGAGGTCAACCGCCTGACCGAGGACCTGAACGACCTCGAGCTTTGGTTCACGGGCCGCTCCATAACCGGCGGCAACGTCATACTCGGCGCCGACTACGGCCTCGCGACCATCTCCTTCCGCGGGGCCCAGGAGGTCGAGCGCGAGCTCCTATCGTACGACGAAGTGATGGTGGAGAAGTTGGGGGTCGTGCGGGAGGAGAAGCAGAGGTTCGAGAAAGAGGTCCACATCCACGAGCTCCGCAAAGAACAGATCATAATCGGCCAGAAGGACGAACAGCTCGAGACGCCGGAGCAAATATACCGCCGCGAGATTCAGAAGTACAACGTCATACCGGAGCAAGCGATCGCGGCGCCGGGCGAGACCGGTACTTACCGGCCCACGTACGTGCCGCCGCCGACCGTGACGCCGCCAGCGGCGGGCGAAGGAGAGCCGGCGGTCCCGCCCGAAGAGGGGCCGGCCGAAGAGCCGGTGCCGACCGAAGAGCCGGTGCCGACCGAAGAGGTTGAGAGCGACGAAGGTGAAGGCGGCGAGGCCGCGGAGGAAGAGTTGCCCGTCCCCGGCGGCTAAGGCGAGGAGGAGCTCGGAGAGGAAATACCGTAACGGCCGCTCGCCGGTTAAAAGGTTTCACGGTTCGGCGGGTCTAAGTAAAGGTGATAAATATGAGGCCTAACAAGCATAGCGGCACGTTCGCGGCGGCCGCGATTTGTATTTTGGCCGCAGTCGGCTGTAAGCCCAAGGAAATCGTCATTACGCGCGAGGATACGCTCGCCAAGGAAGACGCGGTCATCGAGGAGCTTCAGGAGAAGATCGCCGAACGCCAAGGGGAGCTCGACAAGCTCGAATCCGAGCGCCTGGATAAGACGGGCAAACTCGCCAAGCAGGAGCGGCAGAAGCGGAACGAGGCCATCCGTAAGTACGAAGAGTTTTTGGGCAAATATCCCATAAGCCCATACACCCCCGACGTTCTAATTGCGTTGGGTGAGCTTTACCTCGAGCGTTCCGAGGAAGAACACGTCAGAGCGCTCGACGATTACCAGGTGCTCCTGGAAGGCGCCACGGAAGCGGGGCAGGTTTACACCGAGCCCGAGCCCCAGCCTCACTACGAAAAGACTATCGGCGCCTACCAGCAGATCGTGCTCAAGTATAAGGGTTTCCCGTACGCCGACGTCGCCCACTACGGCCTGGGTTATTGCCTGAAGGCCCAGTTCGAAGAAGAAGAGGCCGCGCGGACCTTTTATAACCTCACGCAGTTATACCCGGAATCTAAGTTCGTGCCGGAAGCCTATTTCCGCATCGGCGAATATTACTTCGACGAGTACGAGTTCGATAAGGCCGTAAAATATTACGCGCTCGTCCCCGACACCCACCCCGACTTCTACGACAAGGCTTTGTACAAGATGGGGTGGGCTTTCTACAACCAGGGCGACATCGGCGTCTCCTCGATCGAGTACCAGAAGGCCATCGACGCTTTCACCGGGCTCATCGAGACCTCGGGAAGGAAATCGGTATTGACCCAAGAGGCGATGGAGTTCGCCGCCATCTCCCTGACGGAGTGGTCGAGCGACCCCAACGACGAGACCGCGATCGCCAAGGCGATAGGGCATTACGGCGAGGAGTTCCGCGGCGAAAGCGAGCGCGATTATTCGCCCGAAGTCCTGCACGAATTGGGCGACGTCTATCTGTATAAACAGGACAAGTTGAAAGCCGCGGCGACGGCGTACGAGACGGTCCTCGAGTATTACCCCGACTACGGCAAGGCGCCGGAAGTCCTCGACTCGCTGGTCGAGTGTTATCTCCGCGAGGAGGATTACGACAACGCCCATAAAACGCGCGTGCGCATCGTCGACAACTACGGCGCCGGGTCGGCGTGGTACGAGAACCAGGACGACCTGGACGTGCGTCATAAGGCGCTGCAACGTTGGGAAAACGCCCTCTACGAGGTCGCCGTTTACACGAATATGCTGGCGGAACGGAAGAGCAAAACCCGTGACGAAGCCGGGGCGAAGGAGTTCTACGCCGAAGCCATTAACCGCTACAATCAATATCTGGCTTCTTTTCCCACTAACGAAAAGGCGTATCACGTTAATTTCTACTTGGCCGAGTCGTATTACGCGGTGGAAGATTTCGCGAACGCGGGCGACCAATATCAGAAGACGGCCCTCGGCTATGTCGACCGGGACCGCTACAAAATAGAAAAGTGGGACGAGAAGTTCACGCAAGAGCAGGCCCTTTTCGACGCGATAGTATCCTACGACGAAATATTCCAGAAGGATACGGGGGGCAAAGAGGGAGAAAAGCCTCCGCCCGGGCCGAGTTCCACGGGCCCGACGGAGGCCACTAACGGCCTCGTGACCTACGGCCCGGTTGAAATACCCGTGAAGCCGTTGACGCTGAACGAGGCCAACCTCGTACGCGCTTGTAACGCCTTCGTCGACAAATACCCCCAGAGCAAGGAAGTGCCGACCGTCCTCTCCAAAGCGGGAGAGATATACTTCTACGTCGAGGACTACGAAAGGGCGCGCGAGGCGTTCGGGAAGCTGGTTAGCGATTACCCCGACGCGCCCGAACCGGAAAAGCAAGGCGAACACGACCAGCTCTACGTAAACGCCTCCGAGAACATCGCCAAGTCGTATTTCCAAGAGGCCGAATTTTACGAAAAAGCCGGCTCCTACGAAATCGCGGAGCAGAAATACGCGTCGGCGAAGGGTTGGTACGCCAAGACGGAACGGGAGGCCAACAACCGGAAAGTAAAAGAAACGCTCGACCGCGCCAAGAGCCTTGCCGGTTTGACGGGCCTTAAGGCCGCGGAGATGAAGGGCGCCGGCATTGCCATCGAGGAGATCGAGGAGCCGGCCGTCGAGCCGGAACTGCTCGTCGCGGCAGCCGAGTACGAGGACTTCATCGTTCTCTATCCCCCGCTTCCGCCCATAGAGGCCTCCGCCTTCGCCGCTAAGCAGGCGGAAGCCCAGGCGTACGAAGCTAACGCCGTCGACCACAAAGGGACCGAGGTGGGCCAGCTGAGCCTCGGTAAGGCCGCGGACACGTACTATAAGATCCGCGACTGGGATAACGCGGCCCGCGTTTACGTCGAATATATAAAGACGTACCCGCAAGCCAAAGACGTCAAGATGGCGTACGGGAAGGCCGCGGAATGTTACGAACGCAAAGAGGATTGGGGGAACGCGGCCGCCGTTTACATGGAGATCGCCGAAAACCCCGCGTACAAGGGCACTACCGACGAAGCGACCGGCGCCTCGCTGGGTCAAGATTCGTTGTTCCGCGCGGGCCTGATGTACGAACAGTTAAGGGATTGGACGCGCGCCGCCAACACGTTCGCGCGCTTCACGGAGGAATACCCCGAGGAAGCCCGGCCGCGGCTGGAGGCCACGTTCCGCCAGGCTCGCGCCGAGGAAAAGCTCGGGCGTGACAGCGACGCCCTCGCCAACCACAAAGAGGTCGTCGAAATATATAAATACTCCGTCGACCAAGGCTTCGACATGGGCGGGACCGAGAAGTACGTCGCCGAGTCCGGGTTCAAGATAACCGACGTCAATTTCGACCAGTACGAGAAAATTCAGTTCGTGATGCCGCAGAAGGTGATGGAGGTCAACCTTCAGAAAAAGGTCAAGCAGTCGCAGGACCTTATCGCGGGCTATACGCACGTCGCGGATTTGGGCAAGCCCAATTGGTCCGTCGCGGCCCACTGTCGCATGGCCGACGTGTACATCTCTTTCCGCGATGCGCTGCGCAACGCCGAGATTCCGGCTGAGTTTATGCCCGAATATTGGGAAGCCCTGCCGGCTGAGGACCCGCGGAAGCCGCTTCTGGAGGAGGCCTATTACGAATATACCTCGGGGCTTGAGGAGCAGGCGGGCCCGCTGGAAGAAAAGGGCATTTTGGAATATACCGAGGCGGTCGCCATAGCCGAGAACGAGGGCGTCGACTCGGCGTGGTCGCGTAAGGCTTACAACCAGCTCTTACTTATCAGGCCGTACGAGGTCGTCAAATACGAGGACATCGGCATCCAGGGCTTTAAGAGCGATACGAGCTGGCTCGTATCCAACGTTTACGAAGACGGCTGGCTGGACGTCAAATACGACGATTCGACGTGGGGGACGGCGGGCACGAGCAGTTGGCGCCTCAAAGACCAGGAGAAGGTTATCGCCCAAGTCCCGGGCGACGTAGCGACCATCTGGGGCGGCACGCTCGACGATACCGTTTACTTCCGCAAGAGCTTCTCCTTCACGTACGACCCGGGTATGTACGAGGCCGTAATCCAGGCCCGCGGCCCCTACAAGTTATACGTCAACGGTACGCTCGTGGGCCAGACGGACGCGTACGCCGAGGACCCGTGGGTCAAACCGGATGCGTACGACGTTTCCAGCGCGCTCCACCTCGGCGATAACGTCGTCTGCGTCGAGGTAACGCGGGCTCGCGGCGATTCGTTCGGCCTTCGCTTCGCGCTCGTGCCCGAGGGCGGTTTCCCCTCGCCCGAGCCGGCCTTCGAGGAGACCGGCTTGCCCGGCGAAGAGTTCGGCGGCATTCAGCCCGAGCCGGGCGAGATGCCGGCCGAGGAGTGGCCGCCTTCCGAGGAGGGCGAGGCCTTGCCGGTCCCGGGTGAAGAAGCCGAGTTCGGCGAGCCGACGCCCATAGAGGAGGTGCCGCCTTCCGAGGAGG
>CAZWAM010000021.1:20573-30441 GCA_964631855.1 uncultured bacterium
AGTTCAAAAGCGTGCGTTTCGCGCGGGACTTCTGGGACGACATACTGAGGCCGATAGACAAAGAAGAGTTCGAGAAGGCGTTCAAGGAGACGAGGTTCGACTACGTAAAGAATCCGTTGCTTTGGATGGCGGCGGCCACCGCGGCTACGACCGGCGCCGCGGCGGGTTACTACACGTATCACGGGATCGAAGCCTCCGGGGGGGAGGAGGCGGAGGCGTGGGACCAGGTCAGGGTCTACGGCATAACCGCGGGGGCCGCGGCGACGACGGCGTTTGTCTTAATTCTAATTGACCGGGGTCGAGCGCGGGCCGCGAAGTAGTTGTGGCAGGCCGCGCGAGGTCCGAGGCCCGAGGCGTTACGACGTTTTCCGGGCAAGCTTGAAGAAAGGAGTACGTGAGGTATGGAAGTTTTCAATTTTTTAGCGAAAAGCTTCACCGCCGGCGGTTGGGGTATGTATCCCATCTTGGTGACCGGTATCTTCGCGATCTCGATCATAATCGAGCGCGTATGGTTCGTGTTCATAAAGTCGAACGTGAACGCGGAACGGTTCACGCGGGAAGTTCTAAACTTGATTAAACAGGGAAGGATCGACCAGGCCAAGGCGTTGTCCAACCGCTCGGACGCGGCGCTGTACCGTATCACGCGCGCCGCGTTATCCTCCGCCGGCGGGAGCATGCGCGACGTCCAGGACGCGGTGGATGAGTCCAGCCTTTCGGAATTGCCCCGCCTCGATAAGCGGACGCCGTACTTGGCCATGCTCGGGAACGTCGCCGTTCTCTTGGGCCTACTGGGGACGATTACCGGCCTGATTAAAACCTTCGCGGCGTTGGGCGGTGCCTCCGCGGCCGAGAAGGCGACGATGCTTTCCGAGGGCATTTCCGAGGCGATGAACTGTACCGCCTTCGGCCTTATCGTCGCCATACCTTCCCTTGTCGTGTACGGCGTGCTCCAGGGTCGCGTGACGCGCATCAACAACGACATCGACGCGAGCATGGTGCCCATTATCAACGCGCTGGCGGAATACGAAGGCAAGGTGTAGCCTCGGCCGGCCGAACCGTAAGGAGGTGATGGCCTTTGGCTTTTGCCCCAAAGAAACGAATAAAGCGCCGCGAGGTTTGGGAGGACCCGGAGCTTGTGCCGTTCATCGACATGTTAGTCGTTTGCTGCTGCTTTCTGTTGATGTCGGCGTCGCTCCTCCAAACCGCGGTTATCGAGATATCGCTGCCGACGGCGACGACGGGGGTCAGCGGGACCGGCGTGTCGGCGCTTCAGGGCGGCGAGATCAACCTTTCGCTGATTATTACGGACGAGGGGTTGCGCATCGGCGGCGCGGGCGCGATTTGGCCTTTGATTCCTAAGACTAAGAAGCCGGGCAAGCTCGACTTGGAATTCGACTGGGACGCGCTCGAAAATGAGCTCGAGAAAGTTAAGGGGAAATACCCCGATCAGAAGTCCATCATAATCATCTCCGAGCCGGAAATAATTTACGACAACATAATCCACGCGACGGACGTATGCATTGTAGAGGGCTTCCCGGACATAACGTTCTCGGGCCAAATCACGCAGTAAGTTCCGCTTACGAGGAAAGGTGGTGAGATATGGCTGCTAAGCAGGCGTCTAAGATCCAAGAGAAAGGAACGCTCGGGCGGCTGAACGTGAGGGCGAGGGAGCGGGCCGCGGAAGGGCGCAAGAGGGAAGTCCGCCTCATGTTGATCTCGCTTATCGACACGTTCATTATCTTGTGCGTTTTCCTCTTCCAGAACTTCTCGGCCGAGGGTGACATTATGTCGATCGCGCCGGACCTGACGTTACCCGAAGCGACCGTGGAGAACCAGCCCACCCAATCCGTGATCATCGCCGTAACGACCAAATCCATCGTCGTCGAGGGCAAGAAGGTCGCCGACACGGATGAGGCCTTGAAGGACCCCGACCTCGTCATCGACAACCTCTACCAGGAGATGGTGCGCCTGGCCGAGTTGAAACGCCACATCGCGAGGTTGGACGAGAGCAGGGTGTTCCGCGGCGAGGTCATTATTCAGGGCGACAAGAATATTACCTTCGAGTTGCTCAAGCGCGTGATGTATACCGTGGGCCGAGCCGAGTACGGCGAGATTTCGTTGGCGGTTCTCAAGAACCGCTGAGCCGATTCCTGGACGGAAGGAGGTGAGCAAGGAAGATGGCGATAAAAAAATCCCGTAAGGAAGTATTGGGGCTCCGCGTTATCCGCGACGGCAAGGTCCTGAAGGAGCTTGACCTCGAGGATAGGCTGACGATAGGTGGGGCCCGCACCGACCACGTTATTACGGCCGGTGATAAAAAATCCGCGGTATTATTCCGCATCGGCAAGAACGGTGAGGCGGAGCTTTTGTTGGCCGAAAATTACCGCGGCGAGATCGGCGGCGACGGCGAGATGCTCTCGTTCGGGCATCTCAAAACGCTGGGCCTTTTGAAACGCGAGGGCAACCGTTACGTCGTGCCGATACAACGAGGCCGTTCCGGTTCCGTCCAGGCCGACGGCCTGACGTTCGAGTTCGCGTATAGGCGGCCGCTCCCGGGGAAGAAAATAACCATACCGAAGCAGGGCCCGGGTTACGCGGCTGTAGGCATTTGGATCGACCCGGACAATGTACGGTTTTACCGCGTCTTGGCCGTGGTGGGGGCCGTCCTTATAGGTTTTATGGTCGGCGCCCAGTATGCCCACATAGAGGAAAGGGAATTCGTTATTGAAGACCTCGTCGGCGACATAGCCAAGATCGAGATGCCGGATATGATGGACATCGGCGCCCTCGCAGAAAGTGAGGGCGAAGGCGTCGGCGTCGGCCCGGGCGGCGGCGGGGGCGGCGGCGCCGGCGGTATACGCGCCGGCATTCCCGCGACGGGCGTCGTGGCGGCTATCACGACGCTGGGCGGCAGCGGGTCCAATAAGTACCTCGCCGACCTCTTGGGCGCCGGTGGATCCGGCGGCGACTTGGACGGTATCGCAGCTCGCCTGGGCGGCCTCCGCGGCACGTACGGCGGTGGCGGCGTGGGCGGCGCCTTGGGCCCCGGTAGCGGGGACGGCACCGGCTTAGGTGGCGGCACCGACCTACTCTCCGGCTTGGGTGCCGGCTACGGCGGGCGTGGCCCGTACGGCGGCAAGTTGAGGAAGAAAACGGTGTCGGTCACGGGGACGATATCTTCGCTCGGCGGTGAGGCCGCGGGCGAAGCGCAACGGTCCCCCCAGGTCATCGGGAGCGTAATACGCCGGCACCTGATTGGTATCCAGAACGCCTATAATTCCGCCTTGAAGAAGAACCCGAACCTTGGAAGCGGCAAGATAACGATCCGCTTCACGATCATGGCAAGCGGCTCGGTAGGCACCGTGGGCATCGTACAGGACACGTTGAGTTCTCCGGTGCTGTCGAGCGCGATTTTGGTTAGGGTCCGGGGCTGGCGGTTCCCGAGAGTTGAATCGGGAAGCGTGACGGTGGTTTACCCGTTCGTTTTCGTGGCCTCGGAGGTGTAAACTAAGCGCCGGGCGGCGGTGGCGCGGCGCACGTTTACGCCGCCGCCCGGCGGCCCGAGATAGGTCAAAAGTGAGGTGGCACACAAGTAGCCCTGCGACGGGGTGGGCCACTTGGAGATATGGCCGGAAACCTTTATATACACGTTGACGGCAAGAATTACGGGCCGCTTGTGCCGGAGGAAGTTTCCCGGTGGATACGGGACGGCAGGTTGGGGGCCGAGGACTACGTTTGGGCGCCCGAGAAAGGTACTTGGGTCCGCGCCAAGGAGTTGGAATTCTTGACGCCGTTGTTGGGGAAGAACGAGGCGAACTATCACGTTCGTATCGGCTCCGACACCGTCGGCCCCATGGATTTGAACGAGGTCGTCCGCCTTATAAACGAGCGCCGGTTCAACGCCATGGATTTCGTCTGGCTGGAAAGCGAAAGGCGCTGGGCCCGGTCGGGCGAGGTTTCGTTTTTAAGCCCTTACTTCCTGAAACAGATTCGGGAACAGGTCGAGGAAGCCCGCTTGGAGAAAGAGCTCGAGCAGCTGGAAGGAGCCGGTAGAGGGGCCGAGGAACGCGAGAGCCTCGCGATACCCGCGTGGCGTAAAGAAGTCCGGCGCGATTTGGCTCGGGTAGACGACCGCAATTACTTGAAGACGCTCGCGACGATGTTCCTCGTCAACATCCTAATCGTCGTCACGGTGAACTTCGTGGAGGTTCCCGAACCGGAAGAAGTGCGGCCGGTGGAGATAGCAGGCACCATCGCTAAGCTGATGATGGACAAGACGGTGGAAATTCCCTTAGAGTCGCTCGCCGAACCGGAAGAGGTGATATCGACCACCGGTACCGGGCCCGGCACCAGCGGTGGCCCGGGCGGTCCCGGCGGGGGCGGCGGCCAGGGAGGCGAGGACTACGCCTCGGTCGGCGTCGTAGGCCTTATTACGGCCATGGGCGCGGAGGGGACCGTCGCCGACCTGATGGGCGCGGGCGGCGACTTGGACATGGTAGCCGCCAACATAGCCGGCCTTAGTGCCGGCGGCGTAGGAACGGTCGGCCGGGGGAAGGGCCCCGGCTTCGGCCCGGGCGGTCCCGGGGACGGCCTCGGCCTCGGCGGCGGGGGCCGGCTCACCGGGTTGGCCGGCCTGACGAAAAAGGTGGGCACGACCCGGATGAAGAAAGCCCGCGTTAAGGTCAGGACCCCCGGCATCACCGGAGCCGCGGCTACCAGCAGCCTCCGCTCGAGTGCAGTCATCGCGAATATCGTGAATCAGCGCAAGTCGGGCATCGAGTACATATATAAGAAGTACCTCAAGACCAACCCGACTATGGAAGGTAAGATCGTCGTCCGGTTTACGATCGCGGCTTCCGGCGCGGTAACGGCTTGTTCCAAGGTCTCGTCTACTATGGGGAACCCGGCGATGGAGCAAGAGGTTTGCACCCGTATAATGACCTGGAAATTCCCCCCCATAGACGCGGGCGACGTGACCGTCGTGTACCCGTTCGTGTTCTTCTCGGCGGGTGCGTAAAAGGAGATTTAAGCTAAGGAGGATAAGGCCGTCTGCGGGCGGCCTTTTTATTAAAATATTATTGACACCGACGCACGACTATGGTAGTTTTGTTCTAAAAATAGCGGCGTTTTGGCCCGTCGGCGCCGAGCGCCCTCGATAACGGGAATAAAAATGGCTAACGGTAAGCAGGATTTTACGGTCTCGGATATCATACTCACCTTGCGGCGGCAATACAAGGTCGTGATAGGGGTCCCGCTCGTCGTCACCGCGGCCGCGGTGATTTTCGCGCTTACGTTGAAGGATACCTACGAGGTTGACGGGTCCCTTGAGATAGGCCGCGTAATGGAATACCCTCTCGAGGCACCTACCACGGTCGTGGACCGGATGGCTAGTAAGAGTTTCTTGGGGGCGGTGGCTCGTAAATTGGGGATGAAGGAGACGCCTACCGAACTTGAGAGCATGGTGGAAGTTGAGTCGATTTTCGCGGAGACCAGGGACCGCCCGTTGACGCGGGGCATCAAGGTAATAGTGCAGGCCGACAGTCCACAGAAAGGTGCCAATTTCGTCAAGGGTATTTTGGAGGAGGCCGTAGCCGAGCAAAACGAGATATTCAAGTCATCCTGGCAGATAAATTACGATTACCTCGGAGAACTTAAGAAGAATATAAACAAAATACGCACGCAGATCGACGAAGGTCGTGCCGAGATCTCGCGGATGGCGGCCACCGGCCGGGTCGACCAGGTACAGATGTCTTATTTGGCCAGTTACGTCGAAGAAAAAGAGAGTTACATCATCCATCTCCAGGAAGCAGATCTGAGACTCCGTCAAAAATTGTTAATGGGAATCTATACTCACCCGACGCGCATAACCGCGGAGCCGGTACTCCCGGTCGAGCCTTCCGGCCCGCGCCGCCGGTTGATAGTCCTTTTGGCCTTCGCGATTTCGTTGGCGTTGGGCGTCATAATCGCGTTTTTCTTCGACCGGCTCCCGCGCGAGGAAGAGGCCGCGGGGGCTCCCGTCGAAGACGAAAAAAAAAAGGAGCCCCCGCTAGAGCCGGCGCCGGAAGAGCCGACCCCGGCGCCGGTAGAACCGACGCCTGAGCGCGCCGGCCCGGAGCCGCCCCGGGAACCACCTGCCGAGGTTAGTCGATTGCCCGAAGAACGCAACTTAATGTTTTCGGATTTCTGGCGAATCCTAAGGAGCCAGGCATGGGTCGTGGCGACGACGCTGCTTCTGGGCCTGGCGTTGGGTTTGATCTACGGGTTCCTCAAGCATAGGGAGTTTAAGGCCGACTTCATCGTCTCGGTGGGGATAGTGGGCGACCACTGGATTCACAGCCCGATGGTAACCGAGGAAAGTTGTAAGTCGCATTGGTTTTTAGATAAACTCTCGAGCCGCCTCAATAGAAAATACGACGTTTTCGAGCTCGAAGATATGATCGAGGCCGAGCTCATAATGACGCCGACCAAGGGGCTTACGCGGGAATTGAGGATTACGGTCAAGGCCGAGTCGCCGGAAGATTGTTTTGCCCTCGCCGGAAACTTGGCCGACCTTTTGGAGAAAGCCGACCAGAGCGTCTACGAGGAGACCCACAAGATGTTCGAGAGTTACCTCGGCGACCTCGAGCGGGTTATGGCCGGCATCACCGCGCAGCCGGGCGCGGTGGGGCCCTTGGCCTTGGCGCCGGGCTTAACCGTATATCCGCCCGACGAGGAGACCGAATATAAAGGTGGCGCCCAAGTTTTTTCTCTCTTCTCGCGGTCAATACCCTACGAAGAGAACCCCTACGCCATTTCCAGCTTAGCACTCTTCCAACAAGTCTATATAGATACGTACGTTAAGACGCGAAGCACAATCTTCTCTCAGCCGACCACGGTCGTAGTGCCTCCGTTGAAGCCGACCAAACCCGAGGGGCCGGGGCCCATAAGTATCGTTCTGATAGTCCTTATCGTGTCGCTGGTCCTCGGCGTTACGCTCGCCGCGGTCAACTACCGATTACAAAGAGCCAGGGCCCGGCCGTAGAGATTTCGCCGGCGCGCGGTCCGAAAGGCGGAGTCGAGGAGGGGCGTGTTCAGGCGGCCGCTCGCGATATTATTCGCTTTAATTTTCTCGTTATGCGTTTTGGTATTGGACTTTACGGCCGCCGGCCCGGGCCGCGTTCTCGCCCTTTACGGGTGGGCCGCGGTTGTATTCGCCGCGGTATTGGCCGTCGTCGGTATTCAAAGTTGGCGGTCCACTAAGGGCTTCATACCGCCGGGGATATCAAGGCCGCGCGAGGCGGCTTTTTTTGTCTCGGGTTTGGTCGCCGCGGCCTCTATCGCCGCCCGCGCGATGGACTCTCTCCCCCGCGCGAACACTTTCGCCGCGCTCCCCAACGTTCCTTCCTTTTACTTCGTTATCTTCCTTTTGGTCGTGGCCGTCGGGGCGTTTTATTGGCTCAGCGGCCGGCGCCTTATGGCGTGGGGGTTTTTCGCGCTGCTCGTACTTGCCGCGGTCAACGGCCAACTATTTAACCTCGCCGCGGGAGGCTACGGCATATTTTTCGGCTTTTGTGCCGCGGTCTTCTTTTTTCAAACGGAATCGTTGGCCGGGGGTAAACCTCGCCTGTCGTACGTCGGGGCCGCGCTGATCATCTTTATTCTCGCGGCTCTCGTCAGCTTGTTCTGGTCCCAAGATTGGGGCGGCAGTTTCCGGACCGTATATTTCCTCGCGAACGGCTTTCTTATCTTTATTATCTTCGCGCGGGAGATGGAGGCGGCGGACGTCTTGGCCTTACCCGCGGCCGTCGTCTGGGCTTTGTTGCTGAGCGAGGTCGCGTTCGAGGTTGCGCTGGCCGCCAAATTCGCCATGGTGTGGCGGTGGGTACCGCTCACGGTTCCGCCCGAAAATTTGTTCTGGACGATGGGGGTGTCGCGGAACGCCATAAGCACTTACTTCGTCGCGGCGTTGCCGCTGCTGCTGATAAGCTTAAAATCGCCGAAGCCCGCGGCGCCGCGGTGGCTCCTGTGGACGCAGGTCGCGCTCTCCGTAGCGGTGCCGGCCTTGACGCTCTCGAAATCTGGGATTTTGGGGCTTCTCGTAGTTCTGTGGTTCGTGGTCGCGTTTCGGGGGGCCGAGCGCCGGATGGATTTAAAGTTACTCGCCTCGGGCGCGGTCTTATTGTTCGTGGTCCTGGTACTTTTAGTGGTGTTGGTTATCCCGGGTGGCGCTGCCCGTTTTTTGAATCCCGCGGCTTATACCACTCACCTCGTGACGTTTAAAGTAGCTTTCGAGGCTTTACGCGACCATTTTTTAACGGGCGTCGGCCTCGGCTCCAACCTGGCTTGGGTGGCCCAGGCGGGCGCATTGTCGCCTGACGAGTTGGTAGCTTTTCCCGAGTTCCTCGCGGGCCACAGCCATAGCATTTTCGCCGAAGTAGTCGGGACGATGGGCCTTTTGGGCTTCGTCGCGTTTTTCATCGTTATCCAGACCGCGGCTTGGGCCGGCGCGAACCTCGTGAAGGTAGAGGGCGACCGGTTCTTTTTCGGGATGATAAACGCGAGCTTGGCGGGCGCCGGGGCGATATTGACGGTTGCACTCGGCCTCGCGCTCCTTTCCCCCGTACCGATCATAGTCTTCGTCGCCTTCGCCATGTACGAGGGGGGCTTGCGGCGCCGCGGCTTGGCGGCTGCGTCGCCCAAGTGGCTTACGGCGGTTTTCGCAATTATGGTGGCGGTCGCGGCGGCGCTGGGGCTTTTGCACGTGGCCTCGCGCCAGGACGTAACGCGAGGCGAAGGGCTGCGTAAGGTAGGGGATTTCGAGGGCTCGAGGCGGTGGTTCGCGCGCGCGGCCTTATGGGCGCCCTGGGACCCGGAGCCGCACGAGCGCCTTGCCGCGTGCCACCTCGGCGACGCGCGCGGCGATCTCGGGCGCGCTTTGGCCTCCTACCGCGCCGCGGCGAGGCGCGCGCGGGGCAACGCGGCGTACCTGGAGAAACTGGGTTTACTGTCGTGGGTCTTCGGCGCGAACGAGCGCGCGGACCGTTATCTGGCTCGAGCCGTGGAAGCGGACCCCGTCGGTCTGGTCGGCGGAAACCACCAAACGTCGTACGCGCTTTTTTTGGCGTCGCGCGGCGATACGTCGTCGGCGCGACGGCTGCTTGCGGAGGCCGTCTTAGTCGACCCCTGGTTATGCCGGCGCGCGGCGTTCGTGGCTTACGGGCCCGAAGGCTCGCGCAATACCTATTTGCGTTATATAGACGACGCCGGCGAAGGGGGTTTGGCGGAAGAAGTAGCGTTCTCTATCTTGGCGGTTCGGGGTCACGAATCGCGGTCGCTCTCGCGGGTGGTAGCCGACATGCCGCCGTCGCTCGAGCGGGACCTTTGCCTGGAGGACGTTTACGCCGCCGAGTTCCGAAAGACGTTCAGCTTAGACGGGGCGGACGGTCGGGTCGCGGGCGCCGCGGCTTACCGGCTCGGCGAGGGTTACGCCGAAACGCGGCTGCGGGGCAACGCGCTCTTCGCCGAGTTGGAAGCGGTACCGGTTATCGTCGCCGACGACGCCGACGTCGGCCTCGCGGTCTCCGTCTCCCGCCACCTCGACCTCGAGCGGCGCCGGTGGGAGATACAGTCACTTCTGGGGATGGCGCTGTTGGCGAACCGGCTCGGGGAGTCGTCGGCGTTGCCCGAGATAGGCGCGGAGTTCAACCGAAGGGCTGAGGAGCTGCGGCGGAGCGTGCCCGGCGCGGGCGAGCCGCGTGAAGTCAAAATAGACCGGCTAAAGTATTATTACTTAGCCGACGAGCAGCCCGGGTGGGACCTCGCGCTTGCCGACGCCTTGCTCGGGGGCGAGGACGAACGGCACGCACGCCGTTATTATAGACGCGCGTTG
>CAZWAM010000022.1:0-17734 GCA_964631855.1 uncultured bacterium
CGCCGTAGGTCAGGCCGTTGGGAGTCTTCGTCGGCGAGGGGAACGAGTTGACGATCTTGTCGCGCGCGGCCCAAGCGTCGGGAGCCGCCGCGGCGCCTACGAGCAGTGAAATCAACAACGCTCGGCAAATATATCGGCCGACTTTATCCATGGCCGGGACCTCCGCCCGGTAGTTTTTTATTTTTAAATATACTCTACCTAATATAAAATATAACATACCCCCGAAATCAAGTCAAACTTTTATGGATATTTAAATAGGGTTATGTTAAAATTATCCACAATCGGGCCTGGCTTTTATTATAGTTATATATAAATTAGGGCGTCGCTTCTTTCGGGAAGGTCGGGTTTCAAAGAGGTGGAGTCATGAAAAACGAATACATCGCGGTGGTCGTGGTATTGTTAGTGGTAGCGTCGTCTTCGGCTGCCGGCGTTTACGAGTACGCCGGCCAGTGGGGCGAAGAGGGTTCAGGACAAGGTCAGTTTAATCTCCCCGCGGCCTTAGCTATCGCCGATAACGGAGACGTTTACGTTGCCGACGCCGGCAATTACCGGGTTCAGTATTTTAACGCCATCGGCCGTTATCGGGGCCAGTGGGAAACAAAGGAGCCCGGCGCGCCGTATCCGCCGGGCGGTATAGACGTCGCGCCTTCGGGAGGTTACGGCCGCGGGGCCGTCTATACGAGCGAGTCCGGCGGGGCCCGCGTCACGCGCTTCACTCTTATCGGTAGATATGTGGGCGGTTGGGGCTCGCCCGGTTCCGGCAGCGGCGAGTTCGACCACACCGAGGGCGTCGAAGTGGCTTTTGGCTACATCTACGTAGCTGACGCGCACAACCACCGGGTCCAGTATTTCACGCCGAGCGGCGAATATGTTGGGGAATGGGGTACGAACGGGACCGGTAACGGCCAGTTTTGGTTTCCCACCGACGTCGCCGCCGGCCCCAACCGCTACGTTTACGTAGCAGACCATACCAACCACAGGATCCAGTATTTTACGCCGAAGGGATGTTACGTCGGCAAGTGGGGCTCCGGGGGAAGCGGCGACGGCCAGTTTAATTGCCCGCGTAGCGTCGCCGTGGATTGTCGGGGCCGCGTTTTCGTCGCCGATTTTCTAAATCATCGCGTGCAGTATTTTACCCCTACCGGGAGCTTCCTGGGTAAGTGGGGCTCGAAAGGAACCGGCGACGGCGAATTCGACAGGCCCGGTGGAATTGGCGTGAACGCTGACCGACGCGTCTACGTGGCCGATACGTGGAACGGCCGCATCCAATACTTCGACGAAGTGCCCGTCTCGATAAAACCTTCCTCGTTAGGCAAGGTTAAGGCGATCTATAAATAAACGGGGTGGACACGCAACTTGGCCCTCTACGTCCGCCGCCTTCGGCGTTTGAGGCGGTGCCGGTAGGGCCGTATAAGAGCCGGGATCCCTATTAGCGTTTAGGGGCCCGGGTTTTTATTTAGTGATTCTGTTTCAGATTGGCTTACGTAAGGCGGAATTCAAACGAAAAAACTTGAATCGGGAACGGTTTATATATATAATATAATACCAGGGCGCGTTCGAAGGGGGCGATTTGTCTTTCGCCGTGCTCGGTATAATTTTCTGCTTCCTCTTTCTTCGGACGGCCTGGTTTTTGTATAGCCGGCAATTATTATACCAGCGACGCCGAACGTACTTCCCGGCGGGCCGAAGTTTCTCGTAGTTTCGGCAACGCGGCCGGGGAGCGTCTTTTTTATTTCTGCGCGGCGAGGCCACGGCCGGGGGCGCGCGCGTTTGAGGAGTGGTACTCATGAAGTTCTGGCGGACGCCGCTCGACGCCGACAAGATGAAGATTCCCCGTGGCGAGCTCCACATCATCGTGGAGCGTTGTAAGGGGTGCGCGTTCTGCGTGGAGTATTGTCCGCGTGGCGTGTTGGAGATGAGCGACGAGTTCAACTCCAAAGGGTACCACCCGCCTAAAGCGGTCGAGCCGGAAAATTGCGTAAACTGCGACCTGTGCGAGATGATCTGTCCGGAGTTCGCAATCTATTGCCTAACGGTGGAGGAAGAAGCCGTACCGGCGGAAGGAGGTCAAGGCTCGTGAAAGCGGACCCCGTGGGCGTCAGGGCCGGCACTTTCTACCTCGACGGCGACCGCGCCGCGGCGGAGGGGGCGATAGCCGCCGGGTGCCGTTTTTTCGCCGGCTATCCCATTACGCCTTCTACGGAATGCGCCGAACATATTAGTGAACGTTTTCCCGAAGTCGGCGGCATCTTTATCCAGATGGAAGACGAGATCGCGTCAATAACGGCCATAATCGGCGCGGCGTGGGGAGGGGCGCGGAGTATGACGGTTACCTCCGGCCCGGGCATCAGCCTGATGATGGAGAACATAGGCCTCGCGGCGATGCTCGAGACGCCGTGCGTCGTCGCCAACGTCCAGCGCGGCGGCCCGTCCACGGGCCTGCCCACGATGGTGGGCCAGGCGGACGTCATGCAGGCGCGCTGGGGCTCCCACGGCGACTACGAGATAATCGCCTACTCGCCGCAGTCGCCGCAGGAGGTGTTCGACTTCACCGTCAGGGCGTTCAATATGGCCGAGAGGTACCGGACGCCGGTGATAGTGCTTCTCGACGAGTGCGTGGGCCATATGGTCGAGAAGGTGGTCATCCCTCCGGCCGACGCCATCGAGATCGAGCCCCGGCGCCTGACGGACGCGGCCAAAGACGAGTACCTCCCGTACGCGTACGGCGACGACTTGGTTCCGGACATGGCGGAGGCCGGCATGGGGTACCGCTTCCACGTCACCGGCCTAACCCACGACGAGCGCGGTTATCCCGAGATGAGCGTGCGGTGCCAGAATTGGCTCGTACCGCGGCTTGTGGCGAAGATCCGCCAGAACGCCGACGACATCGTCGAGTTCGACGAGGAGGACACCGACGGCGCCGACGTCGTGGTCGTCTCCTACGGCATTAGCGCGCGCGTCTCGCGGATGGCTATAGACCTCGCGCGCGAGAAGGGTGTCAAGGTCGGCTTTTTTAGGTTGCGTGCGATATGGCCTTTCCCGGAGAAACGCATAGCCGACCTCGCGAAGGTGGTCAAGGCTTTCGTGGTCGTCGAGATCAACCTGGGCCAGATTTTTTACGAAGTCGAACGCTGCGCGCGCGGGCAGTGCGAGACGCTGTTGTCGCCTCACGCCGGCGGCGGCGTACATGACCCGGAAGACATACTGAAGGTAATCGAAAAGGGGGCCAAAGTAAAATGAGCCCGAAGGGAGTACCCGAGGCGGTCATCGCCGCGGTTAGCGGGGAAGAACATCCCATCGCGCCGTTTTTGCGGATGGACCGGATGCCGCATATTTGGTGCAGCACGTGCGGCATAGGGACCACGGTGAAGGCGCTCGCCGCCGCTTTCGAGAAGTTAGGGACCGACCTCGATAAAGTGGCGATAGTTTCGGGAATAGGCTGCACCGGCCGCGTCGCGGGTTACGTTCGCCTCGACAGCTTCCACACTACGCACGGCCGGCCGATTCCGTTTGCCACCGGCCTTAAACTCGCCAAACCCGAGCTCGACGTCATCGTCTTCTCGGGCGACGGCGACCTCGTCGCCATCGGCGGCAACCACTTCATACACGCCGCGCGGCGCAATATGGACATTAAGGTCGTCTGCGTCAATAACTTCATCTACGGCATGACGGGCGGCCAGGTCGCGCCGACGACCCCCCTCACGGCCCTTACGAGCACGACCCCTTACGGCAACGCCGAACCGCCTTTCAACCTCTGCCACCTCGCCGCGGCCTGCGGCGCCAACTACGTCGCGCGGTGGACGGCCCTCCACGTTCGCCGCTTGACCAAGGCCTTCGCCGAAATTTTGGTCAAGCCGGGTTTCTGCTTCGTCGAGATCATAACGCCGTGTTCGACGTTGTACGCGCGGAAGAACCGCCTCGGCACCGGCCTGGACATAATGAAGTATTATCACGATAACACGGTCATCGAGCACGGCGCGGACCCGGCCGAGGCCGACATCGTCTTCGGCGGCCCGATTATCTGCGGTAAGTTCGTCGAGCGCGACCGGCCCACGTGGTTGGAATACCAGGACCAGCACCTTACCGAGAGGTTGGGCGAGAAGTATTTCCGCGCCAAGGCGCTTCAGGAGGCGTGCGAACGATGAGGCGCGAAATCCGTATCACCGGCTTCGGCGGCCAGGGCGTGATACTGTCCGGCGTGATCGTCGGCAAGGCCGCCTCTATCTACGACGAAAAGAACGCTACGATGTCGCAGTCCTACGGTCCGGAGGCCCGCGGCTCCGCCTGCTCGACGCAGGTCCTGATCGACGACAAAGAGATTTTGTACCCCTATATCCGGAAATCGGACGTACTGGTCGCTATGTCGCAGGAGGGGTGTGCTAAGTTCGTCGGCGAGCTGAAACCCGACGGCGCCCTCATCTACGACGAGGACCTCGTCAACCCGGGCGAAATCAAAAAGGGCATAAAGGCGTACCCCATCAAGGCCCAGCGCATCGCCGAGACGGACCTCGGCCGCAAGATCGTAACTAATATCGTGATTTTGGGTTTCATGACGGCGGTAACGAAGGCCGTCCCCAAAGAGGCGATGGTGGAGGCCATAAAGACGTCCGTACCCAAGGGGACGATTGAACTAAATTTAAAGGCGTTCGAACGTGGTTACGATGCCTTCCGAGAAGGAACTGGAGAACAAGTCAAAGAGGGAAGCGGAGCCCGAAGCGGGACCGAGTGAAGCGAAGGGCGTCCTCGTGTTGGGCGGCGGCATAGCCGGCATCCAGGCGGCGCTGGACCTGGCGGATGCCCGCGTGAAGGTCTACCTGGTCGAACGCGGCCCCAGCATCGGCGGCCGGATGAGCCAGCTCGACAAGACCTTCCCCACGATGGACTGCTCGATATGAATACTCGGCCCCAAAATGATGGATGTCGGCAGGCATCCTAACGTCGAACTTCTAACGCTTTCCGAATTGGTGGGGCTCCGCGGCAAGCCGGGCGACTTCGTCGCGACGGTGCGCCGCTACCCGCGTTACGTCGACGAGGCGGCGTGCGTCGGCTGCGGCGATTGCGAGGCGGTCTGTCCCATGGTCGCGCCCAACGTCTACGAGCACGGCCTGGGGGCGCGCAAGGCCGTATACCGGCCGTTCCCGCAGGCCGTCCCCTCGGCATACTTGATCGACCGCGACGTCTGCCTTAACGAAGAGGCTTTCCTGGCGTGCAACAATTGCGTCGACGCGTGTCCGCGCGGCGCCATCGACTTCGACCAGCGCATCCGCGACGTGGACGTCAACGTCGGCGCGGTAATCGTCGCGGTCGGCTTCGACGAGTTCGACCCCCGCGTGATGCGGAATTACGGGTACGGCATCTACGAGAACGTAATGACCTCGCTCGAGTTCGAGCGGATGCTCAGCGCCTCCGGCCCCACGCGGGGACATATCGTCCGGCCCACCGACCGCAAGCCGCCCAAGCGCATCGTCTTCGTGCAGTGCGTCGGCGCGCGCGGCGAGGGCGGCCAGCATTTCTGCTCGCGCTTCTGCTGCATGAACGCCGTCAAGGACGCGATGCTCGCCAAGATCCACGACGCGCACGTCGGGCCCATGACCATCCTCTACACTGACTTGCGGGCGTTCGGCAAGGGGTTCGACCAATTCGTCGCCCGGTCCAAGGAAATAGACGAGATTCATTACGTCCGAAGCCGGCCGGCGAAGATCGTCGGCGGCGACGACGGCGACCTTACCGTTTACGCCGAAGATACGTTGACCGGCAAGCAGGTCCAGTTGGAGGCGGACCTGGTCGTGCTCTCGGTGGCGGCCCGCCCCAACGAGACCACGCGCGACCTGGCCGAGACGCTGGGCGTCGAGCTCGACCGGTATGGCTTCGTCCGCAAGCGCGACCCCGATTCCTTCTACCTCGAGACGACGCGCGACGGCATATACCTCTGCGGCTCGGCGGGAGGGCCCCAGGTCATACCGGACTGCGTCGCACAGGCGTCGGGGGCCGCGGCGCTCGCGGCCAAGCACGTCGCGGCGTGTCGCGTCCCGGACGAGGTCGTGGAGGTGGAGGCTCTAGATACCTCGGGCGACCACCGCGTGGGCGTTTTCGTCTGCCACTGCGGCGCGAACATCGCGGGCCTGCTGGACATCCAGAATCTCGTGGAGTACGCCCGCGACCTCGACGGCGTCGTTTACGCCGCGGACGAGCTCTTCGCGTGTTCCGATACCAGCCAACGCGCCGTCCAGGAAGCTATCCTGGAGCACAAGCTCAACCGCCTCGTCGTGGCCGCCTGCACGCCGCGCACGCACGAGCCGGTGTTCCGGAAAGCTTGCGAAGCCGTGGGCCTGAACGCGTACCTCTTCGAGATGGTTAACATTCGCGACCAGTGCTCGTGGGTGCACGTCGCCGAGCCGGAGGCCGCGCTTGCGCGCGCGCGCGACCAGATCGCCATGGCGGTGGCCCGCGCGCGGCGCCTCGAGCCGCTGCACATGATCGACGTCGCGGTGGAACGTTCGGCGCTCGTGGTGGGCGGCGGCGTGGCCGGCCTGCAAGCGGCGCTTGAAATCGCGCGCCAGGGCTTCAAGACGATTATCGTGGAGAAGACGAACAAACTCGGCGGCCGTTTGAATAAGCCGTCGTTGACCAAGCTGTACCCGTCCGGCCGCGACGCCGAGAAGCTCATCGGCGAGAAGATAGGGCATCTCGAGGAGGCCGGCGTCGAGGTCATGCTCAATTCGGAGGTGGCGCGCGTCGACGGCTTCGTCGGCAGCTTCGACGTGGAACTCGCCGACGCCTCCGGGAAGAAGAAGGCCGCTACGAAAAAGGTCCGCGTAGGCGCCATCGTCCTGGCGACGGGGGCCGACCTGTACGAGCCCAAAGGCGAATACGGCTACGGCGAATATCCGAACGTAATTACGAGTTTGGAGTTGGAACAAAATTTCGCCGCGAACGCCGGCCGCGCCGTCGTGGACGGCAAGCACCCGGAGAACGTGGCCTTCATCCAATGCGTGGGGTCGCGGTGCGAGGGCGGCAACCCCGGCTGCTCGCGGTACTGTTGCCCCACGACCGTTAAGCAAGCGCTGATGCTGCGCGAACGCGGCGCCAACGTAACCGTCTTCTATAAAGATATGCGTACCATCAGCGACGGCGCCGAGGAGATGTACCGCAACGCCCGCGGCAAGGGCGTGCTCTTCGTCAAAATAGCCGAAGACGATGCGGCCGAAGTCGTGGGCAATAAGGCCGCCGCCGCGGTCGAGGGTTACGACGTCCTGCTCAAGTCGCGCGTTCGGGCGCCGGCGGACCTCGTCGTGCTCGCGACGGGTATGGTGCCGCGCGAACCGGATACGACGATACTGCAATCCATTTTCAAGATACCGCGCGGCGACGACAAGTTCCTCATGGAGCGCCATCCCGAGCTGGGGCCGGTGGAGACGACGACGGACGGCGTCTTCATCGTCGGCTGCCTCCAGGCGCCCAAAGACGTCGCCGACTCGTTATCGCAGGCGTCGGCCGCCGCGGCCAAGGTCGCCCGGCTCCTGGCGCGCGACAGCGTAAAGCTCGAGCCGACCGTAGCCGAGGTCGACGAGGAGCTCTGCCGCGGTTGCGGCCAGTGCGTCGAGATCTGCCGGTTCAACGCCCCCGAGCTCGTTCAGCTCGCCTCGGGCGTCTACGTCGCGCGGATTAACGAGGCCGTATGCAAGGGGTGCGGTACGTGCGCCGTCTGGTGCCCCACCGGCGCCGCCATGGCCCGTCACTTCACGGACCTGCAAATCCACGCAATGCTCGAGACGGTCCTCCAGGGTGAAAAGGATAAATGACGCCGCCTAAGGGTAAGAGCGCCGCGCCCGAGACTGAGACGAAGGCGCCGTCGAAAAAAGCGAAAGCTAGTAAAAAAGGCGCGGCGGCCGCTTCCGCGAAGGCTACCGCCCAAAAGACGCCCCCGGCCCGACGGGCGAGGGCGAAAAAGGCCGCGCCTGCGAAGAAAGCGCGGAGGGTTGAAAAGCCGGCACGCGAGGGGTTTATTCCTCGCGTCGTCGTCTTCGCCTGCAACTGGTGCTCGTACGCCGGCGCCGATACCGCGGGCGTGTCGCGCATACAGTACTCGCCCTATTTCAGGATAATTCGCGTGATGTGTTCCGGCCGCGTCCATCCGGCGTTCGTCCTCCGGGCGTTCGAGCTCGGCGCCGACGGCGTGCTGGTCTCCGGCTGCCACTTCGGCGACTGCCACTACATCTTCGGCAACGAACGCGCCGTCGAGCAGTTCGAGAAGACGAAAGCGCTCCTCAAGATCCTCGGCGTCGAGGAGGGGCGGATTCGCCTCGAGTGGATAAGCGCCGCGGAGGGCGTCAAGTTCGCCCGCGTCATCGACGAATTCGTGGAACAGGTCCGCGCGCTGGGCCCGTCCAAACTCGCGCCGCCGGAACGCGAGCTACCGCAAAAGGCCGAGGCGTACGCCGACGTCGCGGCCTTGGCCAAATGAGATAAAAAGTTATGGAGACGACCACGCCCGTAGACGAGCGCACGTTGAGGGAAGCGAACGCCTTTCTCTGCCTGGAGTGCGGCAAGTGCACCTCGAGCTGCGTCGTGGCGCGCTACAATCGCTCGTACTCGCCGCGGCGCCTCATCAGCCAGGCGCTGGGCGGGGGACGGCTGCCGACGGCGAACGAGCTTTCGATTTGCCTGACGTGCATGGCGTGCGACGAGCGATGCCCCTCGGGAGTCCACTTCGTGGACCTCATCCGCGAGTTGCGGCGGGCAACGTACGGCGCCGAGTTCGCCGGCAACTGCAGCCACGGCGGCGCGATGCAGTCGCTGATGAAGCTCATGACCGCGGACGAGTTGAACCAGGACCGGCTCGGCTGGGTTACGGAAGACCTCAAGATAACCGACCAGGGGGAGGTCGCTTTCTTCGTGGGGTGCGCGCCGTACTTCGACGCGTTCTTCACCGAGCTCGGCGCCGATACGCTCGCCGGCGTCAAGAGCGCCGTGAAAGTGCTCAACGCGCTCGGCATCGAGCCGGTCGTCGCGCCGGACGAGAGGTGCTGCGGCCACGACCTGCTGTGGGGCGGCGACGTCGCGAACTTCGAGAGGCTCGCCCGCAAGAACGTCGAGCTGCTGAAGGCCAGGGGCGTAAAGGCCGTAGTCTTCAACTGCCCGGAGTGCTACTATACGTTCAAGGCCGATTACGCGAACGTCGTCGGGCCGCTGCCTTTCGAGGCCAAACATATAAGCGAGGTCGTCGCCGAGCGCGCCGCGGAGTTGAATTTCGTCGACGACAAGACGGAAAAGGTCACGTTCCAGGACCCGTGCCGGCTGGCGCGTTTCGCGGGCATCGTCGAGGCGCCGCGCCGGGTGCTCGCCGCCGCGGGCGTAGAGTTGGCCGAGATGTCCCGCGCGGGGAAGGGCGCGGTGTGTTGCGCCGGCAACGGCTGGCTCAACTGCGACCGCTTCTCGAAAGAAGTCCAGCTCGAGCGGTTGCGCGAGGCCCGGGCGACGGGCGCCACGACGCTCGTAACGGCGTGCCCCAAGTGCGAGGTCCACTTGCGGTGCGCCATGAACGACCCCAACCTGGGCGACGAGGTTAAGATGGAGATACGCGACCTCGTCGCGGTGGTGGCGTCGCGTTTAAACAACGAAGGTAAAATAGTCAAAGCCTCAAATACCGAAGAGAAGTAACCATCCCGACGTAAGGGGGTGACGATTTGCCCAACGAGGAAAAGCAGACGGCCGCGGGCGACGGACTTCGCGTCGGCGTCTTCATCTGCGACTGCGGCCTGAACATCGCCGGCTCGGTGGACACGCAGGCGGTTACGGATTACGCGGCGACGCTTCCCCACGTCGTATGCGCCGTCCGCAACCGTTATACCTGCGCGGACCCGGGCCAGAATGAGATAAAGGCCGCGATCCGCGAGCACAACCTAAGCCGCGTCGTCGTGGCCTCCTGCTCGCCGCGCATGCACGAGCCGACGTTCCGCGCCTGCATCGCGAGCGAAGGGTTAAACCCGTACCTTTTGGAGATGGCGAACCTGCGCGAACACTGCTCCTGGGTGCACGGGAACGACAAAGACGGCGCGACGGCGAAGGCCAAGGACCTCGTCAAGAGCGCCGCGGCCCGGGCGGCGCGGCTGCAAGCGCGCGAGGAAACCAGCATGCCGGTGACGCAGGCCGCGCTCGTCGTAGGCGGCGGCGTCGCCGGCATCCAGGCCTCGCTCGACCTGGCGGACGCCGGTTACCAGGTTTACCTGGTCGATAAGGAGCCGTCCATCGGCGGCATCATGGCGCGGCTCGACAAGACGTACCCTACCATGGACTGCGCGATATGAATACTCGGTCCCAAGATGATGGATGTCGGTAGGCATCCCAGGATCGAGTTGATGGCTTACAGCGAAGTAGAAGGGGTCGGCGGGTACGTCGGCAACTTTAAGGTCAAGGTTCGCAAGAAGGCGCGGTACGTCCGCGAGGAGGATTGCAACTCCTGCGCGGAGTGTGCCGAGGTCTGCCCCGTCGTCGTCCCGGACGAGTTCCAGGTGGGCCTCTCGTCGCGCAAGGCGGTATACCTGCCGTTCCCGCAGGCCGTTCCGGCTTCGTACATCATCGACATGGACGCCTGCCTCGGGACGAACCCCATCGCCTGCGGCAAGTGCGAGGAGGTATGCGAGAAGGTCTGCATCGACTACGACATGAAGGACGAGATCGTCGAACTCGACGTGGGCGTTATCGTCGTCGCCACGGGCATGGACGTCTACGACCCCACCGAGCTCGACGAATATTGTTATACGCGTTACGACAACGTCATCACCTCCATGGAGTTCGAGCGCCTTATATGCGCCAGCGGCGCCACCGAGGGCCATTTCGTACGCCCGTCGGACCACGAGGTGCCCCGGCGCATCGCGTTCATCCAGTGCGTAGGCTCGCGCAACAACGCGGGCGACAAGGGCAACCGCTACTGCTCGAACATCTGCTGCATGAACACCGTCAAGGACACGCTGCTGCTGCGCGACCACTACCCGGATTGCGAGTGTACGGTGTTCTACATGGATATCCGCGCCTTCGGAAAAGGTTTCGAGGACCTCTACATGCGCTCGCGAGAGGAGGGCGTCAAGTACATCCGCGGCCTGCCGGGCGAGATCCGCGAGGACGCGGAGACGAAGAACCTCTCCCTCACCGCCGAGAATACGTTAACGGGCGAGGTCGTCGAGCGTGAGTTCGACATGGTCGTCCTCTCGGTGGGCGTTATCCCGCGGCAGGACAACCCCCTTATCAAGAAGCTGCTCTCGCTGTCGACGACCGGCGACGGCTTCTACATGGAGGCGCACCCGAAGCTCAAGCCGGTGGATACGCCGACGCGGGGCGTTTACATCTGCGGTTGCGCCGAATCGCCCAAGGATGTCAAGGACTCGGTGACGCAGGCGAGCGCGGCCGTGGCCCGCGCCATGACGCTCCTCAACGCCGGCGAGGTGACGGCGGAGGCGATCACGGCCTCCATTGACGCGGCGTTCTGTACGGGCTGCGGCCTGTGCGCCAAGGTGTGCCCGTTCAACGCCATCGGCGTGGATAAAGAGAAGAAGACCGCCTGGGTCGTCTCGGCGATGTGCATGGGCTGCGGCAACTGCGGCGCGACGTGCAACTTCGGCGCGGTGACTATGGGCCACTTCACGGACGAGCAGTACTACGCCCAGATAGATGCCCTCCTCGAAGAGAATCCCGAGAATAAAATATTCACCTTCGCCTGCAACTGGTGCTCGTACGCCGGGGCCGACAACGCGGGCGTGTCGCGGCTGCAGTACCCGGCGACGCCGCGCCTCGTTCGGACGATGTGCTCCGCCCGCGTGACGGAGGACTTCGTGCTGTACGCGTTCATGAAGGGCGCGCCGGTCGTGCTCGTCTCCGGGTGCCACTTCGCCGACTGCCACTACATCGACGCCAACCGCCAGACGGTCAAGCGCGTCTACCGGCTCTGGGACAAGCTCGAGAAGTTGGGCGTCCGGCCCGAGCGCCTTCAGCTCGAGTGGATAAGCGCCGCGGAGGGCCAGAAGTTCGCGCGCGTCATGCGCGAGATCGAGGAAATGCGCAAGCGGGTGACGGCCGAGGAAATCGAACACGCCAAGAAGGCCGTGGCCGAGGAGTGGAAGAAGAAGCTCGCGCGCGAGGCCAAACGCAAGAAGAAGGCCGAGGCCGATGAGTCAAGAGACGAAGTTCAAGTGTCTTAGGTGCGGCCACGAGTACGTCGAGAAGTACGCCCCCGACGACGACGTCGAGCGGGCGTGCCCGAAGTGCCACTCCAACAGCGTCCGCCCCGAGAAGGCGAAGAAAGCCGATGCCGCCAAAGAAAAATAAAAAGAAAAGCGAAGACGGCCCTACGGTCACCATCGACTTCGAGTTCAAGAAGTTGGTCGAGAAGGTCGTAGACGGTACGCTCGTCAACTACTGCTACCAGTGCGGCGCGTGCGTCGGCGACTGCCCCAGCGCGCGCTACGTGGAGGGCTTCAACCCGCGCGAGATAATGCTCAAGGTCCTCTACGGCTTCGCCGAGGAGCTCGTGGGGCCGGCCTCGCCCGCGTGGCAGTGCACGAACTGTTACAACTGCTACGAGCGGTGCCCGCAAAACGTCAAACCCGTCGAGATAATAATCGCCGTCAAGAACCTCATGGCGCAGCGAGGTATTTACCCGGCTAAGGCGCAGGTGGGCGACCTCGTGAATACGGTCCTGGAGACCGGCCGGACCGCGCCCGTCACGGCCATGACGACGAAGCTCCGCGAGGAGTTGGGCCTGGCGCCGCTCGAGGCGATCGATACGGCCGAACTTAAAAAGATTTTGGAGTAAATTAATCCAGACGAATATTCGTGGCCGACCAAAACCATAAGAGGTTCGCCTTCTTCCCGGGGTGCCTGATCCCGGTGCGGTATCCGCAGATGGAGGCCGCGATCCGCAAGACGCTCCCCAAGCTGGGCGTCGAGGTAGTCGACCTGGCCGGCTTCACCTGTTGCCCGGACCCCATTTATTTCAAATCGTACGACAAGACGGCCTGGCTCGCCGTCGCCGCGCGCAACCTCGCCGTCGCCGAGGAGGCCGGCCTGAACGTCTTCACCATCTGCTCGGGCTGCACCGCGACGCTCTCCGAGACGTACCAGCAATTGAATACCAACAAGAACCTGAGGGAAGAAATCAACCAACGGCTCGCGCGCGTCGGCAAGGAGTACAAGGGAACGTCAACGATACGCCACGTAGCGACGCTTATCCGCGACGAGGTCGGCATCGAGGCGGTGGCGGCGTCGGTGGTGCGGCCGCTCGAGGGTTTGAAGGTCGCGATCCACTACGGCTGCCACTTGCTCAAGCCGTCGCACGTCATGAGGGTGGACGACCCGGACGACCCCCACATCTTGGACGACCTGGTCACGGCGCTCGGGGCGACGCCGGTGCGACACGAGGAGTGGATATTGTGTTGCGGCAAGGCGTGCAAGCACGAGGAAGCGCCGGCGGCTATGATGTACGACCTTTTGAAGTCGGTCGCCGCGGTCGAGGCGGACGTTTTGGGCGTGGTGTGCCCGTCGTGCTTTAACGAGTTCGACCTGGGACAGGTGCGCCTCGCCCGCCGGTACGACGACGAGACCCTCAAGACGCCGGCGGTGTACTACTTCCAACTTCTGGGGCTGGCGCAGGGCTTGACGCTCGAAGAAGTCGGCCTGCACCGTCACAAGGTCCGGGCGCCGGCGCTCGAGAAATACGCCGCGGCCGCGGTTTGATCGCCGGACCGCCTTATGAGAAAAGCCGCCCGGAGGCGGCTTTATTGTTTTAAACGACGGCTAAGCGACTTTCGCGAGGACCGATTTTATTTCCGCCGCGACCTTGGCCGTCGTCCGCTCGAACGCTTCCTTTACTTGCCGGCCCTTTTCGCCCGGCGCTTCGCCCTCGAATCCCAGGACCTCGCCCACGACGTCGGCGTGCTCGAAGTCGAGGTTGTCGTCGAGGCAGACCGCGAGGCGGTAGACGTCGCGCAAATTTTTTAGGAAGCACATCGAGTTATACAGGGACCTGAGCTCGAGGCCGGCCTGCGGGTATACTCGCCCGATGCCCTCCAGTATGTGGGAGGTCAGCGGGTCGCGAATGCCGAACCGGGCCTTGCATATCAAGATCGCCATGACGATATCGCGCAAGCCGCCGACGCACTCCTTGACGTTGTTCGGAAGGAAGACGTCGCCCACGGCCTGCTGCCGCGACGCCATCTCGCCTTTCATGTCCGCGATATACCTGTCGGCGCGGTTGAATACGAAAGGTTTTATAATGCGTTCGTAGGTCTCTTCCTCGAAGGTGGAGGTGCCGACGACGAGCCGCGATTCCAAGAGCTGCGACTTCTCGATGAAGTCAGTTTCGTTCTCGCGGCGGAAAAATTCCTCGAGTTGGCTCAGGGGGATGACGTAACTGCCGAAGTGCTCCAGGAAGCGGTAGTGGGGCATCATTCCGCGCTTGCATATCTCGGCGCTCATCGCCGAGATCACGGCGCCCCCCAGCTCCTGGAGCTTTTCGTCTCCGGAGTCAATCAATACTATAAGGTCGTAGTCGTCGTTGAAGGCCCACTCGCGCGCGTGGCCGCCCGCGGCGTAGATCGCCATTACGTCGAAAGACGTAACCCAGCGCCCGTATTCTTCCGCGAGCTCTTCGCGGCACGCGTCGAAGAGGAAGTTCAGGTAATCGTCCGAGAACTCCGTGTACCGGGCGTTGGTCTCCTCGATGGTTGCGCCGTTCAAGGTCATTAACCCGATCCGCAATAGTTCCAGGTCGTAGTAGTCACCCAGCAGTTCCTTCTTCCCGGCGGGGGAGGGGACGATGGCGGCCTCGGCCACTATGCCCTGGGATTTTTCTGCGAGCGCGTCCAGGTCGTCCAGTAAGTAAAGGCAATCGGGGTATTTTTTCAGGACGGCTTGTAGGTAGCGGCGCAGGTACGCCGAGCCGTAGTACCGCAGCTTACACAGGCCGCGTAGCGACGCCGCGGCCGGCTTGAGCGACGGGACGGTTACCTCGCGCGATACGAGCTCCATAAACCGCTTGGCGGTGTCGTGGTCAACTTCCGCGAGGTAGCGGTTGAGCAGGACCGGTTGCGCCGCGAACAGGTGTGCGGCTTCGCGCGCCGGGTTGTAGAAGGTCTCGAACTCTCGCAGGAAGGCCGCGTTCATGGCGTCGAATAATTCGCGCGCGTCGACCTCGTCGCGGTTTTCCCCCAACAATACTAAGAGCTTCATAAAGAGTTCCGCGTTCCGCTTGACCAGACCCACGAGCTCGTTGACGCGGCGTTCACGCGAATCGGGGGGTAAGGAGTTGAAATCCGTCACGAGCGCGCGGAGCAGCTTTTTATCCGAGGCGACGAGTAGTTCGAACACGTCGTCCCAGAAGGCGACCTTGACCAGGAAGCGTATTAGTTTCAGGGTCGCGCTCAAAAGTTGACCCGGCGGCTGCGGAGACGTCGAAACCAAATTTAAGAAGGCCGATGACGTGCGCAGGTTTTCCTCGACCTCTCTCGCGAGGTCGTCGGCCACGGTGCGAACTTTGTCCACGGAATCGTAATAGTGGACGAGCAAGGTTTCCTCGGGACCCACGGCGCCGCGCCCCCGGTAGCCTATGGCGGCCGCGACTCGTGCCAGGTTCTCGGCCATGACCGGCGTATCCAGTATTATCACTTCGTCCTGGACGACGAGGAGTTGGTAGAGGTAGCGAAGGATTTCAAAGAATATCAGGCTGGTTTCGAGTACGTCGTTCTTTTCCGCATTCCAGGGCTCGATGTCGGCGAGGCGCTTCAGGTTGTGCCAAACGTTGGGCTCGCGGAGGCCGTGGATGGTGCGTTTGATATGGACGAGGCTTTTTATAACCCTGAGGGCGTCGTCTTTGGGGACGATCCTGTCGTTCTCGAAGTCGCGGGTGGCGAGCGAGATCGCATCGCCCAGGGCGCCGCGGACGAAACCCTCGTGGTAAATTTTGTCCGCACCGCTGTCGGCGTAGTAGCGTTCGACTATCTCTTTCTGCAGCCGGTCGAAGAGGACGCGGTCGCCGTAGAGGGGTTCGGCGTTCAACAGTTCCGAGATGACTATGTAGTCTCCCGGATGCGTGTCGGCGTATTCGTGGTATTCCTCCAGCGAGGTCGCGAAGCTCTCGGGGGAAACGTTTTCCGAAAGGTAAAAGTGGAAACGGGTCGCGTACCGGAGCATCATCGAGCTGAGCCGGCCGAGGACCGAGTTGAGGGCATCCCGGTTTTCCTCGTCGGCGACGACGACCGCGATGTCTACGTCGTCCTGGTCCGTGAGGGTGCCGACGCCGCAAATCGCGAAGGGCGGTAGCTCCTCCGGCCCGATCAAGACGTCCAATACCTTTCGCATAAACGTTACGACCAATTGCGAATAGCTGGCGCCGATGTTCGCCAAGAATTCACGGTAGACCTCTTCGCGGCTCGCCCCCGGGACGACGTCCGCGCGCAGCGCCTCGATCGCCTGGATGTTCATTCGCAAGTATTGGAGGCCGTAGTAACATCCGAGGTAGCGGATCCGCTCGTGGCCTTCCGGCGCCACGTGGGCGACGATATCCATCTCGCGCTCGAGGTTCCAGGCCGGCTGCCACAAGTGCACCTCGTCGCGCAAGCCGGCCTGTTCCAGCCTCGTAGTAAGTTCGCCGACGACGGCGCCGGTCTGCTGCAGGTATTTCGACGTGTAGTTGCTGAACTCGCGCGCCAATTCGCACAATTTGTCGAAGCGTCGCGGCATGGTCAGAGCATCTCTTTCATTTTCTTGAAGCCGAGTTCGAACGCGGCCCGGTGTATCTCCTCGGTCCCGGGCGGGACGCGCGCCAACAACGCGTCCTCCACCGCGCGCCGGTTGTGGGCCGGCGACAGCGCGGTAACCGAGCCCAGCACGACGATGCTCGCGAGCCGTACGTCGCCGAGCTCGCGCGCGCCGTCGAGGAAAGGTACTTTGTATACCCGGAACCGGCCCTCGGGCGAACGTCTTACCGACGTGCCGTCCACGAGCAAATAACCCTGGTCGTTTACGTCGCCCGCGTAACGGTCGACGGCCTCTTGCGTGAGCGCTACGAGCAAATCCACCTCTTGCGCTTTCGGGCGATAGATTTCCTGGTCGCTAACGACGAGGTCCGTCCGTACCGCGGCGCCGCGCGCTTCAGGCCCGTAACTTATGTGTTGGACGACGTTCTTGTCTTCGTAGACGGCGAGCGCCTCGGCAAGGATTTTGGAGGCCAAGTGGAGGTCGATTTCCGCGCCGCCGCTCAACCTTATTTGGTAATAAAAGGCCATATTTCCTCCTCGCCGAACACCCGGGTCCGGTTTGTAAATGCGGTAGAGAAAAGCACGTTGCGCCGTCCCGGCCTCGACGCAAGGAGCACGGTCCGAGGCTGACGGAACGTCTTAATTTTAACAAGGGTGTCGGCGCCGGGCAATAGAAAAGCCGCGGCCCGGCCGCGGCCTACGAGTCCCGTCCGCTACTTTAGGTTCTCTATTATGCGCGTCGCGTATTCGCTGGTCTTTACCTTACGCGCACCTTCCATCTGGCGGGCGAGGTCGTACGTCACGACTTTTTCCTGTATCGTTCTCGCCATCGCGTCGACGACGGCGTCCGCCGCTTCTTGCCACCCGAGGTATTCCAGCATCATGACGCCGGAGAGGATGAGGGAAGAAGGGTTTACCTTGTCCTGGCCCGTGTATTTGGGAGCGGTGCCGTGGGTAGCTTCGAATAGCGCTACGAAGTCGCCCAT
>CAZWAM010000022.1:17834-30334 GCA_964631855.1 uncultured bacterium
CGTTCGCGGGCGTAGCGCAGGGCCTTGCGCGCTACGTTTTTCGTCGCGGTGGCGCTGATGGGTTTGATGCCCACGCCGGAGTCGAGCCTGATGTTGCGGCCCATCTTTTTGTTCAAAAAATCCAGCACCTTCGCGGCCTCGGGCGTGCCCTCGCGCCACTCGATGCCGGCGTAGACGTCCTCCGTATTTTCGCGGAATATAATGACGTTTAGTTTTTCGGGGTGTTTGACGGGGCTCGGTACGCCGGTTATCCACCGCACGGGGCGCACGCACGCGTACAAGTCGAGCTTCTGGCGCATCGTCACGTTGAGGCTACGGTAGCCGCCCCCGATGGGCGTGGTCAGCGGCCCCTTGATCGCGACGACGAATTCCGGGATGGCCTTGAGCGTGTCGTCGGGCATGACGACGCCCTCGCCGTAGACCCGCTGAGCCTTGTCGCCCCCGAATATCTCCATCCACACTATCTCGCGGGCGTCGCCGTACTTCTTCTCCACCGCGGCGTCCAGAACGCGCTGTGCCGCGGCCCAGATATCCGGGCCGATGCCGTCGCCCTCGATAAACGAGATTATGGGTTTGTCCGGGATGCGCAAGGCGCCACCAGCGATTTCGATTTTTTCGCCCTCTTTGGGAATTTGAACCTTTTCGAACATCGCGTCTCCTACGCTTTAGAACGTTGATAGTTGAGTTGGCCTCCGGCTTTGACGATCGCCAGTTGCCGTTCGCTCAGGTTGTGGTCGACCTCGAGCGCGTAACCTTTCGTCGCGTTTTTAATCGTCAACGGTTTTCCGGGCTGGAGCCGGGCGCGAAGGTTTTGGAGGCGGAGGCGGTCGCCCGCTTCCAGTTTTTCGTGGTCGGCGGCGTCGCGGAACGTCAGCGGCAGGATGCCGAAGTTGACGAGGTTCGCGGCGTGGATGCGCTCGAAAGATTTCGCGAGTACCGCTTTAACGCCCAGGTACATCGGGCACAGCGCCGCGTGTTCCCGGCTCGAGCCCTGGCCGTAGCTCTCGCCCGCGACGACGACGTTGTACAATCCCTGCGCCGCGTTCTCCTTGGCCCGCGCGGCGAACGTCGCGTCCACGCCCTCGAAGACGAATTGGGAATAGGCCTCCACGTTGGAACGGTACTTGAGCCGCGGGCCCGCGGGCATTATATGGTCGGTCGTGATCTTATCCCCCACCTTTAACGTAACGTCGGCCTCGAGCTCGTCGGGGAGCGGCTCGTTGCGCGGCGGCTCGCCGATGTTCGGGCCGCGTACGACTTCTGCGTCCGGGTTGTGGACGCGGGAGATAAGGCCGTCGTCGACCGTAAACTCGTCGGGGACGGCGACGCGCGGATAGGGTATGCCGGCGTCGCGGGGGTCGACGAGTTCGCCCTTCCACGCCGCGACGGCCGCGGCCTCCGGGCTCGTCAGGTAGACGAGCGCCGACATCGTGCCCGAGCGCCCCTTGAAGTTGCGGTTGTTGGTTCTGACGGAGACCGCGTTCGAGGCCGGCGCGTGGCCCATGCCGATGCAGAAGCCGCACGCCGTCTCAGCGACGCGCGCGCCCGCGGCCACGATCTTGGCGAGGTGGCCGTCGTCGGTTGTCATGCGCAATACCTGCTTCGACCCGGGCGTGACGATAAAACCTACGTGGGGGCTTATGGTTTTACCATCGAGGATTCCCGCCACCGTCGCCAAGTCCTTGTACGACGAGTTGGTGCACGAGCCGATGCATACCTGGTCCACTTTCAGGCCCGCGATTTCGCGGACGGCGACGACGTTGTCCGGGCCGTGCGGTTGGGCGACCATCGGCTCTACGGCGGAAAGGTCGAGCTCGACGACGCGGTCGTATTCGGCGCCCGCGTCCGCGGCGAGCTCCTGCCACACGTCGCCGCGTCCCTGCGCCTCCAGGAAGGCTTTGGCGACGCGGTCGGAGGGGAAGACGGAGGTCGTCACGCCGAGCTCGGCGCCCATGTTCGTTATGGTCGCGCGCTCCGGCACGGACAGCGTCTCGACGCCCCGGCCGAAGTACTCCATCACGGCCCCGACGTTTCCCTTCGTGGTAAGCATTTGAAGCAGCGTTAATATAACGTCCTTGGCCGTGACCCAGTCGTTGAGGCGGCCGGAGAGCTCCACGCCCACGACGCGCGGATACGTCATCCAGAAGGGCCCGCCGGCCATCGCGACGGCAACGTCGAGGCCGCCGGCGCCGATCGCGACCATTCCCAGGCCGCCGCCGGTGGGCGTATGGCTGTCCGAGCCCAGGAGCGTTTTGCCCGGCGCGCCGAACCGCTCGAGGTGTACCTGGTGGCAGATGCCGTTGCCCGCGCGCGAGAAGTGCAGGCCGTATTTCTCGGCTATGCCTTGGAGGTAGCGGTGGTCGTCGGCGTTCTCGTAGCCCAGCTGTAGGGTGTTGTGGTCGACGTAGCTGACCGAGAGCTCCGTCTTTATTTGGGGGACGCCCATGGCCTCGAGCTGGAGGTACGCCATCGTGCCGGTCGCGTCCTGCGTGAGCGTCTGGTCTATTTTTATTGCGACCTCTTCGCCGGCGCGAGGCTCGCCTTCGACGAGGTGGGCGTACAAAATCTTTTCCGTTAACGTCTTGGGCATAATTCTTACACCTCCCCAACGATCCCGTTAGCTACTGTAGATAAGGTCGAGGACGGCCTTCGACTTTTTGTCTTCCGGGTCGAGCTCGAGCGCGCGCTTGAGCGCTTCCGCGGCGCGGTAGTTGTCCCCCAGGTTGAAGTAGGCTTCGCCCAGCTGCGCGTACGCCCGCGCGTTGCGCGGATTCTTTTCTACGACCTTTTTAAAATTTTCCACCGCCTCTTCCTTGAGGCCGAGGCGGGCGGTCGCGAGGCCGCGTTGGTAATACGCGACGGTTATTTCCGCGTTTCTGGCCAGTAGCTCGTCGAACGCTTTGATGGCCTCGCGCAATTTCCCCATGTGGTAGTACAAGAGGCCGAGCCAATAGTAGGAGAGCGCGGCTTCGGGCTCGAGGGCGAGCGTTTTTTTAAAGCAATCGATAGCGTCTTCCACGTGCGCCGCGCGATAATAACAGAGGCCGAGGAAGTAGTGCGCCGGCGCCGAATGCGGGTTGGTTTTCGTGGCCTCCTCCAAAACCGCTATGGCCTCTTTTAATTGCCCTCGGTGGTAGTGAGTTTGGCCGAGGTGGACTAAAACGTATTCGTTGCTGGGGTCCGACGCCAGCGCCCTTCGGTATTTTTCCATCGCGCCGTCGGTGTCGCCGCCGTAGTCGGCCAGTACCGCGGCGAAGAAGTGACTATCCCAGCAGTCGCCGGTCGGAACGCCGCAGTGGGGGCAAAAGCGGAACCCCCGGGCGAGCTCAAAATCACAGTTTTTACATTTCACGGCGTGCCTCGCTTTTTATTTTCCCGCCCCCTCGTCTCGGGAGGCTTCGCGCAACTTTAGGTATTCTTCGAATGCGGCGCTGAGCCTGCCCAGCGCGGCCCGTTCTTTCTTGGCTTCTTCTTCGTACGCCGTCGCCAACCGGGCCTTCCCCCGGGATATGCCGTCGGCCAGGCGCCTCAGGTCGTCGAAGGCCTGCGCGCCGCGCTCCCGCCACGCCGCCGCCGCGGCTTTCCAGACGACGGCGAATAACGTATCCAGAACGAAAAGTAACTCCTCAAGGCGATAACCCTGTTGAAGTCGTTTTCTGCCGATGTCGGCCAGGTAAGAGCAGAAGGGCGCGGCGTCGCCGGACAAGACCGATTCTCGATAGGCGTCGAAATCGGCTTGAATGCGGGGGCGCAGGTCTATCGTTTCCATCTGGCGATAGTGCTCCAGCGCCGACTGCCGGAGCCGCTTCGTCACCTCGTTGACTGTCCGCTCTTCCGCCTCGAACAGAAACAGCGCCAGCGGCGACGCCTTCATATCGCGATCAGCCACTCCTTACCTTCGCCCCAAATGTACGCGTTGTAGCTCTTAAGTTTGCGTTCGATTTTGTCCAACCATTCTTGGCGAAACGTCGGCGCGGGGCCGCCGAGTTCCCGCGTCTCGTAGCTTAAGCCCTCTTCCACCGTCGCGAGAAAGGATGCGATATCTTGCCGCGCGAGCACGTAAGGTGCCGCGGCCCACGCCAGGAGCTCCTGCTCGAGTTCGCGGTTGTAGGCCAGGTGCGGCGAGTCGGGAGAGAGGTCGAGCGGCGGCGGGTTGGTCGCGAGTTGGAAGCCCTTGAGCGCCATAACGAGGTCGACGTACGAGTGCTCGTAGAAAAGGCGCGGGAACTCGTATTCGATGACGCTGGCCGGATTGTCGTCGCCGGGGCGGCTGCGGTGGACGTTGCGGCGGGAGAGGTCGAGGCCCGTAAGCTGGTTGTAGATTTCGCGCTGGTGCAGCCGTTTTTCCCGCAAGGTGCCCTCTTCGTCTAAGTTCAAGTCGCCGCCGAGTATCAAGAGACATATCAGATGTTGGGGCGGCGGCGGCTCGCCGACGGGCCGCCCCTCCTCGAGCTGGAGCGAGAGGTGCAAACTGTGCGGTGCTATTTCCGCGAACGCGACGGTGGCGTTCGCTAAATCCGAAAGTATGACCGGGTCGGCCGTGACCGGTTTGGAGAGGTCGCCCAGAATCTTGTAGCGGCCCAGCTCGAGCTCCAGGAAGCCGCGTACGCGGCCGCGGTCCGGCGTCGCGAAGCGATGGTCGTCGACGTGGCCGCCGAGCTTCCAAAGGCGGCCGCCGAGGTCGAAATCGTCGAAGTAATAAAACCCGTCGAACGTCGGGTCCTCTTCGGGCGCGGCGCCGATGATATCCCGGCCCAGCTGGCTGAACTCGGCCTCGTACCCCAGCGGCACGCCGCCCCGCGCCCGCCGTTCTTTTATCCGCTCGACGTACGGCTCCAGGCGGTCCCGCCCGTAAAGCTCGTCGGCGACGAATAACGCCGCGACGGCGAAGTCGGCGTACTCCAGCCGCGGGTCGTAAGCGCCGATGCCCAACGAGTCCATAATCTCGCCGACGGGCCCCAAGTTGTCGCCGACGTATTGGAGCGCGGCCAGGGCCGATACGGCGTGTTCGTAATATTTGTCCGTTACCCGGACGGCGCCCCGGAAATCGCGCCGGACCCGTTCCTCGAGTTGGTTGAATATTATCGTCTTTACGATAAGGCGTAGGTAATGGGGAGCGTACTTAACCGCGGGCCGTTCACTTGCCAGCCATTTGAGCGAAGGTAGGCCCGAATCCTCGAGGCGATGTTTTACGGCGGAGGTCGGCAGACCCGGCCGCTCGAAATGTTCCCGGACCAGGTCGTCCACCGTTTCCCCTAAAAGTTCGCCCCGCGCGCGCACCTCCAAATCTCGGAGCCGCCTTTCGCCGGGAACCTCCGCGGCGAGCGCCTTCTCGATACGCCTTTTAATAAAATCGGCAACGCGGTCGGCTACTTCGATATCCGGGGGCGCCTTCGGGGCCGTGAGTTCGGGCCCACCGACGTAGACGTATACCTCCTCCGGACCTGCCGCGGTACGTACGATTGCCTTTTCTCGTACGTACAATTTCCCTTCGTTTTCGTATTGATCGAGTTGGCTGAGGGCCTCGGGGCTGACCCCCGTAACGAGCATGCCTTCTACTTTCGACCCGGCTCGAGGTACGATAAAAGGAAAAGATCTGAGCGAGCTTATTTTCCCGTAACCCTCAAGCACCGCCGCCTTCGCGCGCGGACGCTCGCCGGTTATGATGCGGTAGACGTACTGTTCCTTTAGGGTCCCGTACACGAACAGATGGACCCCGTTTTCCGTCACGGGTTCCCCTCGATAGGATGTCGACATATACGACCCCGCGGGCTTGGCCTGCGCTAAGCGAAAAGGTCGGGCAGGTGTTTCTTGGCCTGCTCGAGCATCTCCTCGCTCGATATGGCGGTGGTCCGGCGGGCGGCGTATTGCGCCTCCACCCATTTCGCGATGGCCGCGATGCCGGGGTGCTTCTTCTCGATCTGCTTGTCGGCTTCCAGCTCGAGTTGTTGGTTAACCCACAGCGCGATGCCCGCGACGCCCGACTTGTCGGTCACCGATATGCCGAGCGGGCGGCTGAGCAGCGCGGCGGTGTCGAATATGTTGTATATCTCTTCGTTCTTGATGACGCCGTCCGCGTGGATGCCGGCCCGCGTGACGTTGAAATCCGTGCCCACGAACGGGTAGTTCGACGGGAGGCGCCAGCCCATTTGCTCGAAGTAGGCGCCGATCTCCTTGATGACCGTAAGGTCCATGCCGTCGGTCGTACCCTTGAGGCCGGCGTAATCGACGCACAGCGCCTCGAGCGGCGAGTTGCCGGTCCGCTCGCCGATGCCCAACAACGAGCAGTTGGCCGCGGCGCACCCGTAGAGCCACGCCGCCACCGGATTCGCGACGACGCGGTGGAAGTCGTTGTGGCCGTGGAACTCGAGCCGGTCGTGGGAGATGCCCAATTCCGTGCGCAAATAGTACACAATCTTGGGTACGCTGCGCGGCAGCGCGGCTTCAGGCCAAGGCAAGCCGTAGCCCATCGTATCGCACAGCCGGATCTTGATCTTCATCCCCGTCTCTTCGGAGAACCTCATCAACCGCTCGGCGAACGGCACGACGGTCCCCCAGAAGTCGGCGCGGGTGATGTCCTCGAAATGACATCTTATGGCCTTTAGGCCCGCTTCGGCCGCGGCCCCCACCACCTTCATAAAGTCCTCGAGCACCTGCGCGCGCGTCTTCTTGAACTTCATAGAGATGTGGTAGTCGGAGATCGACGTCAGGATGCCGGTCTCCTCGAGGCCGACCTGCCGCACCAATTCGAAGTCGGCCGGAACCGCGCGGATCCAACCCGTGATCTCCGGGTACCGGTACCCGCGTTCCTGGCACTTCGCGAGCGCGTCGCGGTCCTTGTCGCTGTACAGGAAGAACTCGCTCTGGCGTATGACGCCCTTGGGCCCGCCGAGCCGGTGCTCGAGGTCGAAGATGTGGACGATGTCCTCCACCGAATAAGGCGGCCGCGCCTGCTGGCCGTCGCGGAAGGTGGTGTCCGTCACCCAGATGTCTTCCGCCGGCGAAAGTGGCACCGTCTCGCCGTCGAATATTATCTTCGGGATCTCGTCGTAAGGGAACTGGCTCCGGTAGAGGTTGGGCTCCTCCACGTCGACGAGTGGGTGTTCTTTCTCGCCCTTGGGTGGCGCGGCGGCCGCCTGCTGGAGCCACGGCGCTTTCCAGTCACGTTTTTTCGCTGCCATACGTGCCTCCGTTTTTATGTTCTAAAAAAGAACGTGTTTAAGTAATTTTTACCTCTTTTCGCGCGGGCGCGAACGCCTCTCAGCCGGCCAACCCCAAGGCCGCCAGGTAATGTTCGGGCGCGACGCCCGGCGTATCTAAGTTGCTTTTGCCGTAGAAGTCCTCGATGGCGTCACCTACCGGCCGGGGCTCGTACGGCGTGCCGACGATCGCGGCCTCCAAACCCTCGAGCCCCGCCCGGGGAACCATCGTGAAGTCGCCCGTGATCGAGACGTCGTCGATTACTTCCTTGGCCAACTCGGCGTAGCAGCTCAAGAGGCCGCCCGGCGCTTTATGGATGCCGTCGACGAAGCGCACCCCTTCGCGCACGCGCGTCTCGCGGGCCGCGGGTTTTCGTATTTTACGAAATAGGAACTCGTCCGAGCGGAACCGCGTCTCGAGCTCGCGCATCTTGGCGCGAAGTTCGTCGTCCAGCGGCGCCTCCTCCAAAGGGCCCAGGACCTCGGCGAAGCGGCGTTTGAGCGCGGCCGTCACTTCCTCGCGCGGAACTTGCCGCCCCGTTTCCCGCCGGAGGGTGGTTAGATTTCCCGAAAGCGACTTGTGGAACTTGTCGCGGAACTTCTCGTCCGGCACTTTCAGGATTTTAGGCATCAGCTCGTAGTCGAAGTCCAGCAGGATGCCGCCGACGAAGGCCATACAAGGCCCTATGTCGGCGCCGCCCTCGCCCGCGATCTTGCGACCTTGGCGCGTAACGAGGTCGTTTATGGGGCGGAAGGAGACCTCCACGCCCAGGTCGGCGTACGCGTCGACCGCCGGCTGCGAGAACTTGCGGTAAACGCCGTCGACGGTCGGTGGCACGAGCGGGTTGTCTTTGCGGAGGATGACCTGGTAGAAGACCTGGCTCGAGTCGAGGAGGGTCGCGCCGCCGCCGACCTCGCGCCGCATGACCTCCAGGCCGTTGCGGAGGCAGAAGTCGAGGTCGATTACCTCGCGCGTGTCCTGGAAGTAGCCGACGCAGGCGATGGTCGAGGCCGGCGAGACGAGCATCAGCCCCTCGCGCCCCAGGTACGCCAGCGCGTGGAAACAGAGCATGGAGTCGAGCTTAGGCTGTAGTCCTAAGTCGTAGACCTTCATCGTTACTTGATGGCCTTCCACACGAGGTCCAGAAGGTTTTCTACCTTGAGGCCGTCGCCGTCCCCGCCGATGGCCTGGACGCCGGTACGGAGCGTAAGCTCGCAAGTCGGGCAGACCGTAACTATCGTATCCACGCCCGTCGCCGCGGCCTGCTCCGCCCGAGACACGGCCAACCGGCCGGAGAGGTCGGGCACCGAGGTTATGATGCCGCCGCCGCCGCCGCAGCACCGCGTCAGATCCTTCGCTAGCCCCATCTCGACGATGTCGACGCCGATGGCTTTCATAATGTCGCGGGGCTCTTCCGTTATCTTGGCGCCGCGCGAGAGGTGGCACGGGTCGTGGTACGTAGCCTTGAGCTCGAGGTTCTTGGGGGACGCGTCGGCCAATTTTTCTGCGATGAGCTGAAGCGCATGTTTCACGGGCCGGCCGTATTCTTCTTTAAGGAACATCATGCACGTCGGACAGAACGTGATGAGCTCGACGTCCGGTATCATCTCGTTGAACTTCTTCTTCTGCTCCTCGAACTCTTCCCAATAACCCAAAATCTTGAGCGGGTTGCCGCAGCACGTCTCCTCGATTATCTTGCTTTTGACGCCGAGCTTGTCGAGGATGCGCGTGAACATCTTGACCATATTGGGCCGTTGCGCGTACTGGCAGCCGAGGTACAGGAGCGCCTCGCCCTCTTGCGGTTTGACGGCCGGCTCCTCCTCGCCGTAAATGTTGCCGGTCGCGAGTACTTTGTTCACCAGGTCCTCGTGGTCGGGGAACCGGAAGCCGGTTTTGACCAGGCTCGCGCGGGCCGCCTCGACGATGGCGGCGACCTCGATCTTCGTCTCGCAGCGCCGCGTGCAATCCAGGCACATCGTGCACGTGTAAAGCCTGTTGAAAACGTCTTCGTCCGGCTTGAGGTCGTCTTGCAGCAGCGCGTACGACGCCATCAAGTAGCCCTTCGCGCCCGCGCTGTCCCAACCGAGGTCCGCGAGGGTGGGGCAAACCGATTTGCAGTAGCCGCACTGGGTGCAGGCGTTGAGCTCCATCTCCCACTTCTGGAGCGCCTCCATCCCCGGCGCGTACTTGCGTGCGCCCATTTTGTAGCGGAGGAAGTGGGCGACGTTCGGCTTGGGCCAGTCGAACATCTTCCCGGGGTTGAGGATGTTGTTGGGGTCGAGGGCGCGCTTGACCTTGCGCATCGCCGCGAGCGAGTCGGCACGCTCCTTCTTGAAGTAAGGGGCCTTGGTTATCGAGACGCCGTGTTCGCCGCTCACGGTTCCCCCCAGCGCCAAAACGGCGTCGAAGACCTCCGCGTTGGCCTTCTCGGCCCGCTCCCACACGTCCGGGTCCGTGGGGTTCATGATGAACTTGGTGTGGAGGTTGCCGTCGCCGGCGTGGCCGTAGGTTGGGATGTAGATCCCGGGGTACTTGTCCTGTATCTCGTGGAACGCCTTGACGGCCTTGGGCACCTGCGACGGCGGGACCGCCATGTCGTCGGCGAACATCACCGTGACCTTGTCCGTCTCGAACCGCGACAGCGACGGGATCATGGCCTTGCGGCCCTTCTCGATCTGCGTCATGCGGTCCGGGTCGTCGGTGTAGTCGAGTTTTAGGGCGCCGGCCTTATTACAGACTTCGGCCACCTCCTCGATCTCGTCCTTGACCGCGGCCGGGTGCCCGTCGACGGCGATGATGAGGATGGCCTCCACCTCGGGCAGGCCCAGGTTCGTCGCCTTGTTCACGGCCTTGATGCATATCGAGTCCATCAGCTCGAGCGAGGCCGGGATGAGCGGCTTGGCGATGAGGTCCGAGACGCACTGGCCGGCCTTCCCGAGGTCGTCGAAGATCGCCATCGCGAGCGCGCGCTTCTTGGGGAGCGGGACGACGCGCAGGTTGATCTCGGTGATTACGCCCAGCGTCCCCTCGGAGGCGCTCATGAGGCGGTCGAGCTGGTAGCCGGCGCTGCTCTTAAGCGTCCGCGAGCCGCTGTGTATGATCTCGCCGGTGGGGAGAACGATCTCCAGGCCGAGGACGTAGTCGCGCGTCGCGCCGTACTTCACGGCGTTGACGCCGGAGGCGTTGTTGATGACCATGCCGCCGACGGTCGCGGCGTCGCCCGAGCCCGGCGCGGGCGGGAAGAAGAATTTATACGGCTCGAGGTAGTCGTTCAACTCCTTGTAAACTACGCCCGGTTCGACGACGACGTAGAAGTCCTCGACGTGGACCTCTTTGATCTCGTTCATGGCCTGCATGTCGAGGGTGATGCCGCCGTGGATGGGGACCGGTTGGCCGCAGACGGACGTCCCCGCGGCGCGCGGCGTGACCGGGATTTTGTACTCGTTGGCGAGCTTGAGGACCTCCGAGACCTGTTGCGCCGACGTAGGCCGGACGACCACCTCCGGCTCGTGGAGGTGCATGCTCGCGTCGCCGGCGTAGGCGCGCAGCTCCACCGGCGCGACGGAGTAGCCGAGCTTGCCGACGATTTTCTCTATCTTTTTGAGGATCTCTTTGTCCATGTTAACCTCCCGCGGCGCCTCGCCTCGAGGCGGGGCCGCGCGGTTAAGATTTAATCATCGGAATCGACATCGAACCGTTCATCATGACCAACACGCGCGCGCCCTCGCCCTTCGCTTCCAAGGCGTCGTCGAACGCCTGCTGGAGGTTTTTATAAGGTTTTATGAAAGCCTTCTTGAGCGTATCGTCGTCGAGGTCGGTAACGCCCCACATCTCGCCGCGGGCCGCTACCTCGGCCATCTTGCCGGCCTTGTGCCACCCGAGCTTGTAATCCTGCTCGAGTTTGGCCAGCGTTTCCTGCGGCGTATCGCAACTCGCCAGAAGTTCCAGGAACGCCTCGTCGCCGATCCCCATCCGGCATTTGGAAACCATGACGAGTATGGCGCCCGGCTTCATCGCGAGCTTGCCGTTGTCGAGGGCCTTCTGCGACTGGTAGAGGTCGATGTCCATCGGGTACGGCGCGACGCTCACGACGACGTCGGCCTCAGCCGAGACCGGGACGCAGAAGATTTCGTTCGCGGCCTCTATGGCGGCGTAGAACGAGTCGTGGATGTGGCCCGCGGTCGCGGCGTAGATGCGGTGCTCGCCGTCGAGGACCGTCATGATCGAGAAGATCTCTTTGTCCTCGATCGTCTTGAGGGCGTCGATCATGTCCTCGTGGACCGGGTTGCCCTCCAGCGCGAGCGCCTTCGCCTCCGGCCGGAGCGCGTACCGGTGGTTCTGTTCGATCGTCTTACGGGAGGCGATGCCGGGAAGGAACGCTTTGCGGCCGCCGGTGTAGCCGCCGAAGTAGTGCGGCTCCACGGAGCCGATGATGACGATCTTGTGGGCCTCGACGCCGGCGCGGTTGACGTACATCTCGGTCCCGTTCTTCGACGTGCCGATGTGGACCATGTCCTCCTCGACTTTGGCGTCGTGGATGAGTACCTTATCCTTAACTCCGTCGTACAGGCCGCCGAAGATATTACGTAGCTCCTCCTCGGTGGGCGCGCGGTGGGCGCCGGTCGCGATGATGTACTTCGCGTTGACGCCCTCCAGGTCGTCGGCGATGAGCTCGAGCACTCGCGCCGTCGGCGTAGGCCTCGTCGCGTCGTTGACGATGAAAAGTACGTCGCGGGCGTCCGCTAGGAAATCAGCGAACGCCTTCGCGTTGATGGGGTGCGCCAGCGCCTCCGCCAGAACCTTCCCCTCGTCCTTGGCCTCGGCCTCGTTGGGATATACTACCTCGGCGTCGTCCGGTACCTCGAGCGGCACCGTCTCCTTGCCGTAAGGGATTTCGAGTTTCATCGAACTACCTCCTCCGTCATCCGGGACGCGGTTATTGGCCGGCCTCTTCGGCCCTTTTTATTTCGCCTTTTATCCAATCTACTACGGCGTCGCCCTGCAGGAGGCCTTCCTTCTCGCCCTCCCAATCTTTGGGCGTGATGACCATTATCCAGCCGGCGCCGTAGGGGTCCTTGTTGATGAGCGTGCTATTCGCCTCCAGCTCGTCGTTGACTTCGACGATGGTACCCGAGGCCGGCGCGACGAGCTTGCCGACCCACTTCGACGACTGGACCTTGCCGCAGGTCTCGCCCTGCGCGATGTCGTCGTCCTCGAACGGCAGGTCGACGTAGACGACGTCGCCCGCGGCCTTCTGGTAGAAGTCGTTCATCCCCACGCGGACGCGGCCGTCGTCCTCC
>CAZWAM010000023.1:0-6074 GCA_964631855.1 uncultured bacterium
CGCCTGCACCACCCCACAGACGGCGCCCACCGAGATGGAGACCCCGATGCCGAGCGCCGTCAGGACCAGGCCGCCCAGCAGCGGGTCCCGGTCCCGCCGAGGACGCCGCATCCGCATGAAAAGCTCCGGCGGCAGCTCCCGGCCCTCTTTGATGGCGAGTTGTATCGTCTCTTGCCGCACCCGCGCGGTCCGGTTCGCCATCAGGATCGCGACGATGAGGACCGCGGTGCCGCCGACGATGGTAAAAATGGGGACCGTCATCGCAGCGAGGGGGATAATGGTCGGCTCGGGTATTTCTTCGCCCGCTCGGGCCGCGGCCGGCGCGAGCGCCGCCAACGCGGCGAATGCCTTACAGACGAATCTCATGCTATTTCCTCCGTTCGTGTATTATTAACTCTTTTCGTGCTTCTCGTCCGTACGACCGCTCGGGCGCCGATATTGTTTCAAAAATTTTAAAAGGTGGGGTGCGCTCGGCGCTTGTGGTAATATGTGAAACAAACTCACCCCGAAAGACGTCATACGTAGCGGAACGTTCCTATGGCTCGAGCGAGCGAATTCGACGAGCACGACGTTATACGCCGGTGCCGCGCCGGCGACGAGGAGGCCTGGCGCGCGCTGGTGGAGAGGTACGAGAATATGGTGTACTCCATCGCGCGGCGGATTGCCGGGGCCGCCGCGGACGACGCCGCCCAGGAGACGTTCCTGCGCGTCTTCCGCAAGCTGCACACCTATCGCGGCTCGAGCGGCGCCCGGGCCCCGGCAAAATTCTCGAGCTGGCTCTACCGCGTCGCGTACAACTGCGCCTGCGACGTCGCCTCGAGCCGGGGCCTAGTCGCCGCGCCGCCGGACGAGTACGAGCAACGCTACGACGGCCCCGGGCCGGAGGAGCTGGCCGCCGCTGCCGAGCATAAACGCCTAACGCGAGAGGCGCTCGCGTCGGTCCGCCCCGAGTACCGGAACGTCCTCGAGCTGTATTACCTGATGGGGAAGTCGTACGAGCAGGTGGCTGAGGTAACGGCGCTACCGCTGGGAACGGTTAAGTCTTATATTTACCGAGGTAAGAAAGAGGTCCTGACGTCGCTTCGGCGTATGGGCGTCGCGGACGCGCTGGCCGGGGGTATGTGATATGGTGGATTGCGAGAAGTATACGGAGATATTGGCCGCGGGCGACGAGGCCACCGCGGCCGAACGTGACGCGGCCCGGGCCCACGCCAGGGTTTGCGCGGAGTGTCGCCGCGTCGGCGACACGTTCGCGCGTCTCGAGGAGGCTATGCTCGAAGCGGAACCGGCGCCGGCTACCTTCGAAAATCGCGTCATGGCGCGCCTCCCGTTCGCCCGTGAGGCGAAGGGGGCCCTACCGCCCCTTGGACAGATAAATTGGACGCCGACTTGGGTAGCAAGCGGCATAGTGTACGCCGTGGCCGCGCTGTTCGGAGGAGTCGTGTCGTACTTCGCCCTCACGGACCCGGCGGCGCTGGCGGCCGCGGCCGGCGCGCTGGCGGAAGTGCCGTCGGCGGACCCCTCTACCGTCGGCGTCGTCGCGGGCGCCTCCGCCGCGGGTATAGCGGTGGCGGGTTATTTGGCCTATTATTATCTGGTGCCGACGGAATAAGAATTACCCCTTCGAAAAATCAGAGCCCCGGCAATCGGGGCTTTTTTCTGAAGTGCGCGTGGGCTTCTACGTTTTCCCTTGTCGTCGGCGTCCGCATTAATTAATATTTAGGCCATTAATAAGCGCTCGGGATGATAACGGGGGGCGGCGCAACGCGTTCGCGCCGGCGCGTTCCGCGCTTTTGAGTTAACCCGGCGTCGGACCGGATTAACATAAAAAAAGCTAACGAGCCGAAGAGGAGGTTGAGCCGTGATCTCGAGGAAGGTAGAACTTAAAAAGCTTGACGTTTCCCGGCGGGGCCACGCCAGCACTTACAGCACGAGGTATTTCGAGGAGAGCGTACCGCGGTACGAAATGCCGGAGCAGGGGATGCCGGCTAACGCGGCATATCAGCTCGTACACGACGAGTTGAACCTCGACGGCAACCCGGCGCTTAACCTCTCGAGCTTCGTAACTACCTGGATGGAGCCGGAAGCGGCTAAGCTCGTAGTGGAGAACCTGGGTAAAAATTTTATCGACCACTTTCAATACCCCCAGGCCGAGGTGATACAGCAGCGCGTGGTGAACATGCTGGCGCGCCTTTTCAACGCGCCGGAGGACGAGGCCGCATTCGCCGGTGCGGCGACGGTCGGCTCGTCCGAGGCCATCATGTTGGCCTTGTTGGCTCATAAATGGACGTGGAAGGGGCGCCGCCAGGCCGAGGGTAAACCGTTCGATAAACCGAACGTCGTCTTCGGCGCGGACGTGCACGTCTGCTGGGATAAGTTCGCCAAATATTTCGACGTCGACGCGCGGATAATCCCGATGGAGGCCGACCGCTTCACGATCTCCGCGGAGGCCGTGGCCGAGCGGGTCGACGAGAACACCATCTGCGCGGGCGCGGTCCTGGGAACGACCTTCACGGGCGAGGCCGACCCGGTCAAGGAAATAAGCGACCTGCTCGAGAAGGTCAAGAAAACGAAGGGGTGGGATATCCCCATCCACGTGGACGTCGCCAGCGCCGGCTTTATCACGCCGTTCGTGGAACCCGAGTTGGAGTGGGATTTCCGGCTCCCACGCGTCAGGTCCATCAACGTCTCCGGCCACAAGTACGGCCTGGTCTACCCGGGCGTCGGTTGGCTGATCTTCCGCGACGTCGCCGACCTGCCGGAGGAATTAATATTTTACGTAAATTACCTCGGCGACGAGATGCCGACCTATACGCTGAACTTCTCGCGGGGAAGCGCGATGATCCTGGCGCAATACTACAACCTACTGAGGCTCGGGCGCGCGGGTTATACCAGGATCGCCAATAACCTTCTCGGGAACGCGCGGTACCTGGCGCAACGGCTCGCCGACTCCGGGAGGTTCGACGTCCTTAACGCCGCCAACCGCCTTCCCATCGTCACGGTTACGTTGAAGCCGCCCGGCGATTACACCGTTTTCGACCTCTCGCACAAGCTCCGCGAGCGGGGATGGATCCTTCCCGCCTACACGCTGCCGCCCAACGCGGAAAGTATCGCCATCATGCGCGTAGTGGTGAAGGAGAACTTCAGCCGGGATATGGCGGACTTGCTCTTCGACGACATAATGAACGCGACCCGGGTTCTCGAGGGGACCAAGGCCGAGGCGGTCCGGCCGCGGCGTTCGCCCCGCCGGGGACATTACGTCAACTAAGCCTCCGCGAGATGACGGTGCGGGAACTAACGGGGTAACGGGATGAGCGGAAACAAGACTACCTCGAGCCGACGCGTATTGACGGTATTCCAGCTCGCGATGATCAACGTGGCGATGGTCGTGAGTTTGCAGGGGCTGCCCACCATGGCCGAGTACGGCCTGGCCGCGATCTTCTTCTTCGTGGTCGGGGCGGCCGTGTTTCTCCTGCCTACGGCGTTCATCTCCGCGGAGCTCGCGACGGGATGGCCTAAGCGGGGCGGCGTCTTTATTTGGGTAAAGGAGGCGCTCGGGCCGCGGTGGGGTTTCCTCGCCGTATGGTTGCAGTGGTTCCAGAACGTGGTGTGGTACCCGACGGTTTTGTCTTTCGCCGCGGCTACGTTCGCGTTCGTCATAAATCCCGAGTTGGCCGAGAACAAGTTGTACGCGGTCGCCGTAATCCTCGCCGTATGCTGGGCCGCGACGGTGGTCAACTTCCCGGGGATGAAGGTATCCGGCTGGATCAGCACCGTCGGCGTCATCGGCGGTACGCTCGTGCCGGCCGCCCTCATCGTCTTGTTGGGGTTGATTTGGCTCGTCCTGGGCGACCCGTCCCAGATTCATTTATCCGAGAAGGCGTTCTTTCCGGATTTCAGCAAGATGAGCGGGATCGTGCTGGCCGCGAGCACGCGGGTGTACTTCGCCGGCATGGAGGTGTCCGCGACCCACGCCCAGGAGGTTAAGGACCCCCAACGCAACTATCCCAAGGCCATCTTTACCGCGGCGGCGATCGTCGTCACCCTCTTCGTGTTGGGTACTTTATCCGTCAGCATCGTCGTGCCGCGCGAGAAGATCAGTTTGGTCGCCGGCCTGATGCAGGCGTTCGAGGTCTTCTTCGATACCTTTCGCTTGGGGTGGCTCGTGCGGGTAATTCCGCTGTTCGTCGTTTTCGGGTCCTTCGCCCATATCTGCACCTGGATCGTCGGCCCGAGCAAGGGCCTTTTGGCAGTCGCCCACCACGGCTACCTGCCGCCGTTCCTGCAGCGCGTCAACCGCCACGGCGTGCAGACTCCCATCCTTTTGTTCCAAGCGTTGATCGTTACGGCGCTGGCCCTCGTCTTTCTGTTAATGCCGACGGTGAGCAGCTCCTACTGGATACTGGCGGCCCTCACCGGGCAACTTTACCTCTTGATGTACGTCCTGCTTTTTATCTCCGCCATCCGGCTGCGCTATTCGAGGCCGAAGGTCGCGCGCACGTTTAAGGTCCCCGGCGGCAACCTGGGAATGTGGCTCGTAGCCGGCGTCGCGATATTGGCCGCCGTTTTTTCGATGGCCATCGCCTACGTGCCGCCGGCCCAGCTCGAGACCGGCAACGTCGTCTTCTACGAGGCCTTTCTCGTCGCCGGGGTGCTGGCGGTTTGCGCGATTCCCTTGCTCATATATCAATTCCGGAGGCCGAGCTGGGTAATGGAACAAGGCCATGACGACGAAGAATAACGGCCGCGTTCGCCGCCGCGGCAGCCGGCTTCCCGGCCTACAACCCCCTCGTCTCGACGGCCCAAATTATTTAAAATCGTGTCATAAAGAAAAGGCCGCCCGCGAGGACGGCTTTTCCGCTTAGCATTCTACCTCGGCCGCGCGTGAGAGTATGCTTTCCGCCGCGGCTCGAGCGAGGGTTTTACGGCCCCCGTTACAAGTATAACGCTCTTACCCTTCCCAGCGACGTCGGTTCTACGCCGGGAATAAAATGAATCGTTACGCGCATGTAATGCACGTAGTCGCGCACGACGGGCCGGCCGCTGTTGTAATTGAAGACGCATCGCGCCGTGCCCGCGCTCCGGTAGGTGTAGGCATATCCGCCCGTGTCGCCGCGCCACTCGACCTCGACGATGAGGTTTTCGGATTGACGGTAATAAAACGGGCCAAACCCGAAACCGAACCATTCATTAGGTTTGGCGTTGACGTATTGCGAAGGCTGGCTGTAGACCGTCTCGGGCTTCCTCCCGGCATAGTTGGCGTTGAAGTCCGCGGTTAGCGCGTTGCGATTAGTAAGGCAGAGTTTAAGCGTAAAATTGTTGAAATAGCCCGGGGATACCGTAGGAGCGGCGTACCATTCCCATTTTTCTATTATTATTACCGGCGCGCTTTCCCAAGGGCTAAGCTCTTTGGCCATTACCAAATCCTGGCACCTTACGGCGTTTACGCCGGAATTCCCGCGGAACGGGTACGGGACGACGACGCCCTGCTTGCCGATCTTGATTTCGATCGCCGCGGCGGACGCGGCCAACGCCGTCAACGCGCAGACGAACCATACCAACACTTGCTTCATCGCACTCACCTCCTCGAATAATTTATCCCCGATAATCCTTGTTTTAAATCCCGCCGGAAGATATGTTCCGATTAAAACTAAAAAACTTTAGAAGCGCTCACGTCGCGCCCGGAGCCGTACGTTGCTTCGTTTCTTACCTATCAATTTATATTATACTACGCCCGGCAAAAAGTGCAAGGATTAAATTTTTCCTATAACTCCACCTTCACCGCGGCGACTTCCTCCCACGACATACGCGCGGCTTCGGTCGCCGTCGGGAGCGCGCCCTCGGCCCCGGGCGCCAAGGCCGGCGCGAGGGTTAGTATCGATATAACCTTGACGAGTTTAATCATCGCCGTCGCCCTCCTTTAAATCTTTCCGTCGGCGAGTACTTTATCAATATTCCGGGCGAAAATAAACGGCTAAGTTAATATTCCCAGGCCGCCGGTTTTCCCTTGCCCCGCGACGCCGCGTTGCATATGATAGGGGCAACGCCGCGGCGGCAAACTGTCCCGGTGCCGG
>CAZWAM010000023.1:6174-11781 GCA_964631855.1 uncultured bacterium
CTCGTGTTCCTCATCCCGACGGCGCTCGTCTCCGCGGAGCTCGCTACCGGTTGGCCGAAGAGGGGCGGCGTCTACGTCTGGGTCAAGGAGGCGTTGGGGCCGAGGTGGGGCTTTCTCGCCATCTGGCTGCAGTGGCTGCAGAACGTAATATGGTACCCGACGGTGTTGTCTTTCGCCGCGGCCACCTTCGCTTTCGTCATAAACCCGGCGCTGGCCGGCAACAAGGTCTACGCCCTCGCGGTCATCCTCGCGGTCTACTGGGGCGCTACGCTCGCCAACTTCGCCGGCATGAGGGCCTCGGGTTGGCTTAGCACCGTCGGCGTCATCGGCGGGACCCTCGTTCCGGGAGCTTTGATTATTATATTGGGATTAATCTGGCTCGCCCTCGGCGACCCGTCCCAAATTCATATCGCGGAGAGGGCCTTCTTTCCGGACCTGAGCAAGATGGGTAACGTCGTGCTCGCCGCGGGCGCGTTGTTGTTTTTCGCCGGGATGGAGGTTTCCGCCGCTCACGCCCAGGAGGTGAAGGACCCCCAACGGAACTACCCCAAAGCCATCTTTATGGCGACGGCAATCGTGCTCGCCGTCTTCGTACTGGGCACGCTGTCTATCGCCGTCGTCGTCCCGCGCGAGAAGATAAGTTTGGTCGCCGGCTTGATGCAAGCATTCACGGTTTTTTTGGATAAATTTCATCTGGCGTGGCTCGTCCCCGTGATCGCGTTGCTCATCGCTCTGGGCGTCTTCGGCCAGATTAGCACCTGGATAGCGGGCCCGAGCAAGGGCCTGCTCGCCGTCGCGCGGCACGGCTTCCTTCCTCCCTTCCTCCAGCGCGTCAACCGCCGCGGCGTGCAAACTCACATCCTCGTCGTCCAGGCGTTGATCGTTACCGCGCTGTCCCTCGTCTTCCTGCTTATGCCTACCGTCAGCAGCTCCTATTGGATATTGACGGCGCTGACGGCGCAGCTCTACCTGGTGATGTACGTTCTGCTTTTTATATCCGCGCTTAGGTTGCGCTATTCTGAGCCGGACGCGCTCCGCCCCTACAAAGTCCCCGGCGGCAGCGTGGGTATGTGGCTCGTCGTCGGCGTTGCGGTCCTGGCCGCCGTGTTTACCATCGCCGTCGGTTACTTCCCGCCGGCTCAGCTGCAGACCGGCAACGTCGTCTTCTACGAGGCCTTCCTGATTTTAGGTATGTTGATAGTGTGCGCGGCGCCGTTGCTTATCTATCAGTTTCGGAGGCCCGGGTGGGCGCGGCCGTCGCCGGCGGAGGAATCTGCCGAATAACTCATTTCGGTTTCCCGTGCGTTGAACGGGTGAACAAAGGGAGCGATAGGTATGCCAAGGGTAATCCATTTCGAGATTCCGGCGGCCGAGCCGGAGCGCGCGGTGCAGTTCTACGAGAACGTCTTTGGCTGGAAGATTAAAAAGTGGGAGGGGCCGACGGAGTACTGGCTGGTGACTACCGGCGAGGCGCCCGAGCCGGGCATCGACGGCGCGATTATGCGGCAAACGGGCGGCGACGTAGCGACGAACGTCGTGGACGTGCCCGACGTCGACGAGTACGCGCGAAGAGTCGAGGCCGCGGGCGGCAAGGTCGTCGGCCCGAAAACGGCGGTCCCGGGTGTCGGTTGGTTCAACCTGTGCGCCGACACCGAGGGGAACGTCTTCGGCATTATGCAGGAGGACCCGTCGGCTAAGTAGCGCCCGCCCCGGCCTAACGTGAGCGGTTACTACGACGATAGACTCGCCGCCGAGCACCTGCGGCGCGTTTACGAGATAGCCTCGCCGCGCGTGCGGCAATATCTCGAGGCCGAGCTCGCGTACGTGCTGGGCCGGCTCGGCCCGGGCGACGTCGTGCTCGAGCTCGGGTGCGGCTACGGCCGTGCGATCGGGCCTCTCGCTGAGAAGGCCCGCCTCGTAGTCGGCGTCGACACTTCGCTGGCGTCGCTGGCGCTTGCCCGGGACGAATTGAAAGGCCGCGAGAACGTTCGGTTGGTCAACGCCGACGCCGTACACGTCGCTTTCCGCGACGGCGCCTTCGACGTCGTGGCTTGCATCCAGAACGGCATCTCCGCCTTCCACGTCGACCCGCGCGCGCTAATGGCCGAGAGCGTCCGCGTCGCGAAGGCGGGCGGCGTCGCGCTCTTCTCGAGCTACGCCGAGACGTTCTGGGAAGAGCGGCTGGCGTGGTTCGAGGCGCAGGCCGCGGAAGGCCTTTTGGGTGAAATCGACTACGAACGGACCGGCGACGGCTTAGTCGCGTGCCGGGACGGCTTCACGGCGACGACGTTCGGCGCCGAGGATTTCCGGGCGGTGGCGGCGTCGCTGGGCCTGAAGGCGCGCGTAGAGCAAGTCGACGGCTCGAGCCTGTTCTGTGAAATCGTTGTCCCCTAACGACGATTAAACTATTTAGTCAGGAGGTAAGTTTATGCCGAAAACGAAACTCGACGGCGGCGCGTTCAGTTATCCCATGCCGGTGGCGCTCGTGGGCGCGACGGTGGAGGGGAAGCCGAACTTTATGGCCGTCGCGTGGCTAAGCCGCGTCAACTACTCGCCGTCGTACCTGGCCATAGCGATAAGCAAGAAGCACCGTACCACGCGCGGCGTCGAGGAAAGCGGAACCTTCAGCGTCAACCTCCCCGGCCGCGACCTCGTCGTGCCCACCGACTACGTCGGTACGTATTCCGGCGAGAGTGTGGATAAGACGAAAGTCTTCGAAGTCTTCTACGGCGAACTCGAGACCGCGCCGATGGTCGAGGGGTGCCTGTTATGCGCGGAGTGCCGCGTCGTCCAGAAGGTGGAACTCCCCGGCAATAATTTGTACGTCGGCGAGGAGGTGGCGGCCTACGCCGACGAGGGTATTTTGGCCGACGGCGAACCGCACATAACGAAGCTCGAGCCGTTTATGTTAATTGTGCCGCGGAGCGAATACGTCGGCCTGGGCGAGGCGTTCGCCGCGGCGTGGAGCGTCGGCGAGGGATATAAGGCCGGAAAGTAATACAAACGCCGGGCCTTCGTGGTATAATAACGTCGCTAAGGAGGGCCGGAATGAAGTTAGGATTGGTCGTCGCGCTCGCGGCGCTGGCCGCGGCCTGTTGCGCCTCGAGCCAAATCACCATCAAAGATTCGAGCTACCGCACGCTGGCGTACGTCGACGACGACGGGACCGTTAAGGACAGCTCGTATCGGACGCTCGGGTATATCGGCGACGACGGGACCGTCAAAGATTCCAGCTACCGGACCCTCGGCTACTTCGACGGCGAGGCCGCCAAGGACGGCTCGTACCGGACGATAGGCTACTACGACGACGGGACGCTCAAGGATTCCTCGTACCGCACGTGCGGGTACGTAGAGGACGGCGCGATAAAGCTCTCGTCGTACCGGACCCTCGGCTACTACGAGGCCGACGGCGTCCCGTTCAAGAACGTCGACGCGTACGTCGTCGCTTGGGCCTTCTTCTTCAGCGACATGCTCGCGACGGATTAAGTAAAGGGGCCGCTCTGCCGAAGGAGCGGCCTACATGGTTACCTACTACTTATTCTTCTATAGGGATTTTTCGGATTGATTTTTAACCCAGTGGTAAATAAAAAAGCGTACGTAATAGCAAGGTTCGCCTGAATAGCCGGGATGTAGGGGCCGACCTTCAGGTCGGCCCGCCTTACCCGGCCCTACGTCTGACGCGCCCCCGCGGGCGCCTTTTTTGTTATAATAAATCAAGATGAGCGTCGACGTCGTCGGCATACATCCCTACGGCGTGGACCTGGGCATCCCGGACCGCACGCCGCCACTCGGCCTGCTGTGGATCGCCGCCGTGTTGGAACGGGACGGCTACGCCGTCGCCGTATACGACGAGCAGGTCGCCGAGGAGAGTTTCGAAAAATTCCTCAAGGCGACGAGGCCCAGGCTCGCGCTCCTCTCGGGCACGTCGCACGGCCGCTTCCGCGCCTTCGACTACGCCTCCGCTATTAAGCGATTCGACCCCTCCATAACGGTCGCCTACGGCGGCCCCCACGCCTCCTTCACCGCCGCGGAAACGCTCGCGCGCATCCCCGATATTGACCTGATAGGCCACGGCGAGGGGGAACGGACTTGCCTCGAGCTAGCGGAATGGAAAGTGCGGGGCGGTGGCCGGCCCGAGGACTTGCATAAGATAAAAGGCATCACCTTCCGGCAGGACGGCGGCCTGGTCACGACGCCAGGTCGCGAGCGCGTCGCCGACCTCGATTCCATCCCGCTGCCGGCGCGGCACCTCGTGCCGATGGCGCGCTACCGCCTGAAGATGGACTTAGTCGACGTCCCCGGCACGATTATTATGACGAGCCGCGGCTGCCCGATCTGCTGCGCCTTCTGCTCGGAGTCGTTCTTCTTCGGCAAGCGGTACTACACGCGCGGTGCCGCGAGCGTCGTCGACGAGGTGGAGCTGTTGATGGAGGAATGCGGCGTCCGTGGCCTCGTCATCTTCGACAGCACTTTTTCGTTAAAACGAAAACACGTCGAGGCCTTCTGCGACGAGCTCGAGCGCCGCGGCGTTGAGGTCCGGTGGCAGTGCCAGGTCCGCGTGGACACCGTCGACAAGCCGCTGCTCGAGAAGATGCGGCGCGCCGGCTGTTACACCATCTGCTTCGGCGTCGAGTCCGGCGACCAGGAAATTTTAAACAGCATCAGCAAAGGGACGACGCTCGAGCGCGCGGTCCAGGTAATGAGGTGGGCCGAGGAGCTGGGCCTTTATACCAAGGTATCGTTCAGCCTGGGCCACCCGGCTGAGACGTACGAGCAGGCCAAGAAGACCAACAAGTTCGCGCGTACGTACGCGCGCTTTATGACGTTCCGCGGCTACAACCCGGGCGTCCGCATATACCCCGGGACGCAGGTCGAGGCTTATGCCAAAGAACGCGGCCTGCTCCCCCCCGGCTTCGATTGGGCCGCGCCGTACGAGAACGTCGAGAACGAGAAGTTGTTCAAACTGAAAGATAACGTGCCGCTGCTCCTGCAGCCGCAGCTCGGCGTGAGGGAGCTGAGGCGGCTCCGGCTCAGGTTCCTTTTGGGTTATATGTTGACGCCGCGCTACGTATTGACGAAGGCGGTCCGCGCGGTTCGCGTGGGCGAGGTGCGGCGGCTGTGGCGGGGGCTGTTGCGCGGCCTGGGTTTCAAAGTCAAACGGGAGGAGGACCGCGTCCGCGACGTACCCCTCGGCGCGCCTGCGGACAAGTAAGCCGGCCTATACTTTTACATGGACGTCCTCGCAGTTTATCCCCAAGAGCCGGACCTCCGGTACTTCGAGAAGATGCCGCCGCTCGGGATGCTCTGGCTCGGCGGCGAACTTATTCGGGCCGGCCACGGCGTCGAGTTCGTAGACCAACAGGTTGACGAGCGCGACGCGGCTCGCGTGGCGGCCGATTTGCGGCCGGCGCTCGCTTTAGTCGGCGGCACGAGCCACAGCCGCTTCGCCTCCTTCGAGATAGCTTCCGGGATTAAAGAAGTATCCCCGAATACTACCGTCGTCTACGGCGGCCCGCACGCCACTTTCACGGCCGACGACACCCTCCAACACGTTCCCGCCATAGATATAATCGTCCGGGGCGAGGGGGAGGAGACGTGCCGCGAGCT
>CAZWAM010000023.1:11881-29496 GCA_964631855.1 uncultured bacterium
ATTACTGGCCGAGATGCAGGAGGCCGGCTGTTACTACGTCGACGTCGGCGTCGAATCCGGCTCGCAGCGCGTCCTCGACGAGTGCGTACGGAAGAAGATCACTCTCGAGGCCGCCGAAGAAGTGCTGAAGTGGACCAAGGAACTGGGCCTCCTGACGAAGGTCTTCTTCACCCTTGGCCACCCGGGCGAGACGTACGAGGAGGCCCGCGAGACTAACCGCTTCATCCGGCGCAACCGTAAGTACGTCCGCATCTCGGCCTACCACGCCGGAGTCAAGATTTACCCGGGAACGTACGTAGAGAGGTACGCCTGGGAGAACGGCCTTATGCCGGCCGGCTTCCGGTGGTCGGCGCCGTACGTCAACGAGGGCCAGCGGAAGCTCTTCCGCGCGCCGGACAATATCCCGATTCTCCTCCAACCCGGCTTGGGTTTGCCGGAATTAAGGCGTCTACGAGTAGGTTTTATCCTTGCGCGCGTCTCGTCGCCACGTTTCGTCTTAGAAAAAGTAAAAGCGGTATTCAAAGCGGGGGCGGCGGGGAAGTATTTCAAGATCGTGGGGCGGGGCCTCTTGGGCCGGCGCCACTAGCGCTTGACTCCGTACGTTTTTATCTGTTAAAATAATATGCGAAAGCGCCCGTGGCTCAACTGGATAGAGCAACGGACTACGGATCCGTAGGTTGGGGGTTCGAATCCCTCCGGGCGCGAACTCGAGGGCCGCGTACGGCCCTTATTATGTATAAGCGGAAGTTATTTTTGAGCGCGGCCGCGGCGCTCGCGTTCGGGCCGGCCTGCAGCAACGTGGACGGGCCGCCGCCGGTCGGCAACGACGGCGACCCGGTGTATTTCCCCAACGGCGACGGCTCGAGCTGGACTTATTCCCACCAGCGTTACTCCAATAACGTCCCTCACGGCGAACCCTTTGAATATACGGAAACGTTCGACGGCGAGGCCTCGGTGGGAGACCGCGTCGCGCAGCGGCTCGTCCGCTTCGCCGCGGGCAACGAGGAATACGAGATATGCTTCCTCCACGACGACGAGGAGAACTACGTCGTGGCGCTGGGGCGGGAATTCTACGTAGGCGGCCTCATGACCGGCGCCGTTTATTTCGACCCGGAGTGGAGTTACCTCACTTACCCCTTGCGCGTGAACCGCAGCTGGTCCGAGGTTAAACAACTTCAGCTCTCGCCCCTGTGCTTGGGCTTGCCCGCGGACGTGGATAAGGACGGCAAAGAAGACAATGTGGACGTCGAGATCGTTCGCACCGTCGTCACTAAAGAGGACCTTACGATTCCCATCGGGACGTTCGAGGGTTGTTACAAGGTCCGGCGGACGGTCTACGCTACGTTCCATATGACGCAGGGCGGCGACGTCGAGATGAACTACGTACAATACGCTTGGTTCAGCGCCGGTAAAGGCTTCGTCCAGTGCGCCGGCGACGAAGTATACGCGCCCAACGCCGCGCGGTACACCTTTCTCGCGCAGTTGAAATCTTACCACGTCTTCGGGCCCGGCGCCGGGGCTTAGCGAACGTTATTTGAACATTTACGGAACAAGCGGCCGGGCGACGCCGGCCTTTGCTGTATATGCGCGACATGATTTTCATATCTTACTTCTTTCCGCCTATGGGCGGCGGGGCCGTTTTGCGGGCGCTCAAGTTCGTCAAATATTTGCCCGCCTTCGGTTGGCGGCCGCTCGTGGTGGCCGGCGCGGGCGACTACCACGTCCGGGACAAGACGCTCGCGGCCGAGATACCCTCGGCTGCGCTCGTGCGGCGGGTAGGGCGTAAGAGCCTCTTAGGCCGCGGCGCTCAGGAGGCGGCGGTCCCTTCTCCTCCCTCGAGGCACGTCGTCGCGCGCCTTAGTCGTCGGCTTTCGCGGGAGCTCCGCCGCGTCGTATCTTTCCCTGATATTTATAGTTGGTTCGCGCGGCCGGCTTACGACGCCGCGCGGCGATTGCTCGCGGCGTACGGCGCGGAACTAATCTTTTCTACGGCGCCGCCGTATACGTCGCACGTCGTCGCGGCGCGCCTCGCGCGGGACGTCGGCTTGCCGCTGGTCCTGGATTACCGGGACGCCTGGGCGGGCAACCCTTTCGAGCGGCCGGCGACGGCAGTCCACCGTTGGCGCACGCCCCGGGCGGAGGCGGCGGTACTGCGCCGCGCGTCGGCGGTGGTCACCGTTACCGAGGGCATGGCGGAAGAGTACCGGCGGCGGCTGCCCGGTGGCGGTCGCGTTGTCTTTATCCCCAACGGCTACGACGAGGGCGACTTTGCGGAGCCGGCACCGTCCCGGGACGGCCCGTTTACGGTCGCGTACTCGGGCCAGTTCTACGGCGACCGGATGCCGTGGAACTTCCTCGCGGCGGCCGCGCGCTTTGCGGCCCGCCGCGGCCTCGGGCCGGACGATTTCGTGGTTCGTTTCGTGGGCCCGATAGGCAGGTCCGTCCTAAGGCGTGCCAAGGGGTTCGGCGTCTGCGTCGATGCTCCCGGCGTTTTGGGGCACCGCGACGCCGTTCGCGCCATACGGGCCGCCGACGTCAATTTGATTATTATCGGCTCACGGCCGGGCGGGGCCGCGACGCTGACGGGTAAAATTTTCGAATATCTGCGGGCGGGCCGGCCGGTTTTGGGGCTCGTCCCACCGGACGGGGAAGCCGCGGCGCTCATCGAGGAGTTCGATGCCGGGGCCGTAGTGGCGCCCGACGACGTCGCCGGCGCCGCGGCCGCGTTGGCGCGGCTTTACGACGATAGCGGGGCGGCGCCGCGGCCTTGCCCGCAAGCGTTGGGTCGCTTCGAGCGGCGGCGCCTTACGGCCGAACTTGCCGCGTTGTTTGACGATGTCGTTAAAAGCTAGAAGGCGCGTTTTAATAGTGGCCCACAACTTCCCGCCTTTGGCGAGCGGCGGCGTTCATCGCCCCGTCAAATTCGCGCGCTATCTCCGCGAGCTCGGCTGGGAGGTCGAGGTGCTGAGCGTGAAAAACATCCGCTATCACGCCTACGACCCGTCCCTCGCGGAGGAGTTGGCCGGCGTGCCGGTGCACCGCGCCGGGAGTCTCGAGCCGATGAGGTTGGTTTGGCTTTCGGGGTGGCGGCCGCGACCTCCTTCGCCGCCCGTAAACAGCTTCGCGGACCTGGAAGAGGCCGCGGCACGCAACGTTGCAAAGGCGGTCCCCGCCGCGGCCCGCGTCTACACGAACGTTACGCGGCACATCTTCCAACCCGACGAACAGATGTTTTGGGTGCCGTTCGCGGCGGCGCGGGCGGCGCGCTTGGTGGAGGAGAGGCCATTCGACGTAGTATTGACGACGTCCCCCCCGGAATCCTGCCATTTGGTCGGTTTAGCCTTGAAGAAAATCGCCGGCGCGCGGTGGGTCGCGGATTTTCGCGACGCGTGGAGTACCCATCACCTGAAACGCGGCTTGGCCTTTTATAACAAATACATAAACGAGATCTTCGAGAAATGGGTGTTGCGAGCTGCGGACGGCGTCGTGGCCAATACCGAGGAGTTGGCGCGACATTTCCGGGCCGTCGGCGGCTCGAGCCTGCGGATTTTGCCGCTGCGCAACGGCTTCGACCCGGCCGACTGGGGGGAGCCGCTGGCTAAGGTAAATAGTGAGGATTACGTCGTCGTACACAACGGCTCGTTCCGGGGCGGCAGGCGCGCGCGGCCTTTGCTCCAGGGGTTCGCCGAGGCGCGCGAACGCGATAAAGATTTCGCCGCCCGGGCGAAGCTGTATTTGCTGGGCATCAACCGCGCCGACGACTTGCGGGCCGCGGAGGAGTTGGCCTTGGGGGACGTAGTTTACCACGTCGGCTACCTCCGGCACGCCGACGCCGTGCGCGCGTGCCAGCGCGCGGATTTGCTCGTGCTCGCGATGGCCGCGGAAGAGGGGCCGGCGCTGGTGCCCGGTAAACTTTACGAGTACCTCGGCGTCGGGCGGCCCATCCTGGCCGCGGTGCCGCCCGGGGAAGCGCGAACGGTTTTGGCGGAAGCGACGCGAGGCGCCGTAGTCGTGCCGCCGGAGGATCCGCACGCGATCGCGCGGGGTCTTTTGGAAGCCTTCGCCGCCTGGCGGCGCCGGGCGGTAGAATATAAAACGAAGGAGGCCGCCATTTCTACATATACTCGGCGGGCACAAGTCGAGAAGTTGTCCCGGTTCCTGGAGGCGGTTGTAATTACAAACCAATTTACCTTGCTATTTTGACGCCGGTATGGTAGTTTCGTCGCTGTTTGAAGGAGAAATTAACTGCGATGAGAGATAATATGCGAAAAGCTGCGTTTATATTTCTGCTTAGCGCGGCGGCGGTTTGGGCGGCAGGGCCCGAGGTTGCCACGCCGGTCCCCCCGGCCGCGGCGCCGGCCCCCGCGCCGACCGGCGCCGACGAAAGTTTCGTCCCGCCCGCGGCCGTAATTTCCGGGCCGACCGCGGAGGAGCCTTCGCGCGACCAGGGCGAGGTCGTCCTGTTATCGTCGGGCGAAGGCGGCTGTACCTTCGAGGTCAAGATACCGGAGCCGCATATCGCCGAAGTGGAGGCGGCCGGCCGGCGTTTCGAGCGGTTGTCGATACCTTCCTTCTTGCCCGCGGGCGACGAGGGGGGGCCGGAACTGCTCGTCCGCACGGTCTACGTCGCGGCGCCGCCCGAGGCGGACGTTTCCGTTACGGTGGAGCGAGCATCTTTCGACGTTAGGCCAGGCGTTAACCTATACCCGCGGCCCCGGCTCGAGGTGGTGGAGCGCCACGGCGAACAGACGCTGGGGGAGGTATTTACGTACGACCCCCGCGCCTACGCGGAGGGCACTTACCCGCGAAAGCTGGCCGAGCTTGCCGGCCAGGATATAATGCGGGGTTACCGCCTGCTGGCCGTCGCCGTTTACCCCTATCAATATCAGCCCGCGACGGCGACGTTGAAGCTCGTGGAGAGCGTCGTCGTCCGCGTTTCGTTCGCGGGCGGCGTCCGGCGCCCGAACGGCAGATATCCCCCTCGGCCGCCCGAGGAAGGCGTCTTCAGCCGAATCATCCCCGCGCTCGTCCTCAATTGGGAGATGGCGTCGCGGTGGCCTTTTGCCGGGGCCGCGCCTCCCGCGAAGGACGAGGGCATTTGGCCTAACTACTTCGCGGACAAACCGGCCTTGAAGGTTATCGTAAAGGACGAGGCTTTATATCGGATTAATTACGCCGAGCTTAAAAGCACGGGTTTTCCCGTAGACGGCTCCTCGCCCGCCAATTGGCGGTTGTTCGTAGGGCAGGCAAAGCGGCTGCCCCGCGACTTTAACTACGACCCGCCGGGCCTGACGGAGTTACCCTTTTACGTGGCCGGCCAAGGCGACGGCCGCTTCGACCCGACGGATTACGTGGAGTTCTACGGCCACGGGTGCGATTTCTTCGAGACTATCCCGCGGTGGAAGGGAGGCAGCCAAGAGTTCTCCAAGCATCGCTTCACGAGGTACAACGTGTATTGGCTCGTCGCGGACGTCGTAGCGGGGAAGAGGATGGCCCCCGCGGCGGTAGCGCCCGCGGGCGGCGCGAAGCCGGCCTATTTCTGGGAGCGCATACGCCTCGGGGAAGATGTCGTAGACAAGGGGGAGAGCCGACCCGAAATCAAGGAAGACCAGGAATATTGGTATTGGCGAACTTTCGACGCGCCGGTGGGGCCGACGCCGTTAACGACGTTCACTCTCAAGGACCCGTTCGCCGGGGCGCCCGAGCAGAGTTATTTCCAAATGATGGTCCGAGAGGAAGAGGGATACCCGTCCAACGGCCCGCACCACACGATCATTTATTTGAACTCGCCGGACGAGGAGCACATAATTTTTAAGAAAAAAGGTTACACCGCGGACGACGAGACGGTTCTTAACGACAGGTTCCGGAGCGGCGTTCTCCGCGACGGCCCCAATAGGATATATTTCCAGGAAGAGGATGATTGCGCCTCCGACGGGGATTATTTAATGCTCGACCATATCGAGCTCGAGTACCCCCGCCGCTACCGGGCTTTCCAGGATTACGTGCACTTCTCGAATCCGCCCGGTTTTACGGGTAAGGTCCTGTTCGAGATTGAGGGCTTTTCGACGGACCACCTGGTGGTTTACGACGTTACGCGAGGTCGGCGACTGACGGCCTTCGACGTTAAGGCCAAGGGGAACGAGTACACCCTTCGCTTCACGGACCAAATCGCCTCGGGTCGGTGTTGGTACGTTGCCGCGTCGCCGGCCGCGGCGGACCGCAGGCCGGTGGACCTTTATATGGACGCCGGCTCGAGATTACGCGACGTCGACGAGAACGTCTCGCTGGCGGTAGTCGTTTACGACGGCTACTACGACAACGTTATGCCTTTGGTCAACTTGCGCCGGGCCAAAGGCGTTGACGTCGCCGTCGCCCGCGTCACGGACGTTTACGACGAATACTCGTGGGGTCTATACGACCCGGCCGCGATACGCTCGTTCGTAAAGGACCTCTACTTTAAGGCGATCTACCGCCCGGGCGGCAAGCTGCCGGAGCATCTCCTTCTCGTAGGTGACGCCTACCTCGACCACCGCGATAATTTGGGGCGCTTCGAGGGCCGCAGGTTGTGGCGGGAGTTCGGGCGCAACCAGGCCCCGACCTACTACGTCGACACAGGCCACGGCCGCGCCGCCTCGGATAACTTCCTCGTCGCCATGAGCAACACCCGCGCTCCCGACCTGACGGTCGGCCGCCTCGCGGCGCCCTTCGACGAAAATATCGACGCGATCGTGGACAAGCTCGTGCAGTACGAGAGCCACGCCACTAACTGCCCGTGGAATAACCGCGTCGTCCTCGTCGCAGATAACTGCGACAAAGGCTACGGACCCGGCGAGGGCGGCGGTGGAAACTTCACGCGCGACAACGAGGAGATCGAGAAGGATTTCGTGCCCCACGGCTTCGAGGCCCGGAAGGAGAACGTCGAGTGGTTGAACCGCCGCTTCCCGTATAAGTCGGAAAAATACCGCGGCTTCGACTACATGACGCGCGGCGAGCGGGGATTTTACGTCGCCAAGTTTATGAAGCCCGATCTCCTCAAGGACTTCACGGGCGTGATTATGCATTTCTCGGGCCACGGCGGCCCGCAGGTCTGGACGCACGAAAACCTCTTCGCTCAACATAAGGGTATACCGGCCACGGACGACGTATACGCGTTGGAAAACGGCCCCTATCTGCCGGTCATCATACAGTGTTCTTGCTCTACGGCGTATTTCGACTTGTTGTTGCCGCCCGAGGAGGACCCGCTCGACTACGGCCAGTGCATTAGCGAGTATATCCTCCAGGAGCCGAGGAACGGCGGCGTAGCGGCGCTGGGGTCGACGCGCCTCGGGACCGAGAGCGGCCAGCACGATTTCCTGAAAGCTTTTTACGGCTACGTCTTCCCGGGGCAAAAGCCGAGGACGGCCGGCGTAACTTTGGGTGAAGCTCACTTTATAGGGAAGACGAAACCCGTGGATGCGTTGGTCAGGGATACGTTCGTCTTGCTGGGCGACCCCTCGATGGTACTGGCTACGCCCCGGCCCGGCGTCAAGTTGACTCCCGATAAGGGTACGGTGAAGAGGGGTGCCAGGTTGAGGGTTGCGGGCACGGTGCCCAACAACTTTAACGGGAGGGCGACGGTGGAGCTTTTCGACCGGCCGTACTATTTCCATAGCCGTGACGAGCAACGGGATATTTATCGGGACCGCCTGCTCACGACGGCGGACGTCGTGGTGACGAACGGCCGCTTCGAGGCGACGCTCGTAGTACCGACCGTACCCGTTAACCCGGAACCGCCTTCGGCGTTTAGTACCGGCGGAAGGCGCGATGCGGGCGGCGCGGCTCCCGGCTTGGCAAGCCCGGCTTCGCCCGCGCGCGAGGCGGCCGCGGCCTCCGCGTCGGAAGCGGGCGGGCCGCCGGCGCCGGCTGCGACGAAGCCGTATTACGAGCACTCGCTCGCCCCCGTCGCGGAGGACGGCGTTATATACGTCAAGGCTCTCGCTTACGGCTTAGGTTTCCGCCAAACCTACGTTTGCGACGAAAACGTAAAGGTCAACGTCGAGGGCGAGGTTAGTTCCAACGACGACGTCGGCCCGGACATCGACATATATTTCGACGACTATTCCTTCCGCAGCGGCGACCCTACGGGCCCGAGTACTACCCTTCTCGTCGAGTTACGGGACGACAGCGGTATACTTATCGCCCGGAACCTAGAGGCCATCGCGATGGACGAGAAGACGTTCGTACCGCTACACGCCAAAATAGACGATAAGCCGCCGATGGACCTCACTTATTACTACCGGCCGAAGATAGGCGATTACCGCGCGGGTTCGGCGCGGAAGGAACTTTCGCTCGGCGAGGGCGCGCATAAGGTTACGGTCAAGGCCTACGACAGCCTGGGCAACAAGGGCGAGCGCACGGTCAAGTGCGTGGTGAGCGGGGCGCTCGTACTCGCGGAAGTGATGAATTGCCCGAACCCGTTTAAAGAGGATACGTACTTCACGTTTATAGCCTCGAGCTACGTCGATAGCCTGGTCATAAAGGTTTATACCGCCACCGGCCGCCTTATCCAGAAGTTGGAGGCGGGAGGGTTGGCGGCGGGCTATCACACGGTACGCTGGGACGGCCGCGACCGCGACGGCGACCCTATCGCCAACGGCGTATACTTCTATAAAATCGTCGCGCGCGCCGGCGACGAAAGGGTCGTCTTCCGGGAAAAGATGTTCAAACTAAGATAGGCTGCGGTAAATATTATGAGAAGGTCAATTATTGCAGTAGGTTTCCTCGCGATTGCGATGGCGGCGGCGAGCGGCGCCGCGGATAAATACGCCGCCGATTGGATGACGTACGGCGCGGGTGCCCGGGCCCTGGGGATGGGCGGCGCCTTCGTCGCCGTGGCGGACGACGCGACGGCCGCGTACTGGAACCCGGCGGGAATGCCCTCCGTAGAGCGGGCGGCGTTTTCGGCCATGCACTCCTACGCCTTCAACGGCCTCGCGGCGTACGACAGCATCTACGGCGCGTACAATTTCGGCAAATACGGCGCCGTGGGCGGCGGGATGCTCCGCGCGGGCGTCGACGATATGAAACATACGGATTGGCGCGAGCCCGGAAACCCGGCGTCGCGGCCCGACCTCAAGGGTTACTTCAACGTCGCGGACTACGCCTTTTACGCTTCGTACGGCCGGGGCGTCCTGCCGTGGCTCAACGTCGGCGGCAGCGCGGTGATAATCTACGGCGACCACGGCCTCGAGGAGAGTAACTCATCCGGCCAGGCGCTCGACGTTGCGGCTAAGGCGGGCCCGTTCGGCCCCGTGACCGTCGGCCTTAACGTCCAAAACGTGTATTCGAACTTGAGTTGGGACACGGGCGAGAAGGAGACTATCCCCCTCAACGCGAAAGTGGGCGCGGCGTACCGGCACCTCGTCCCGCGGTGGGACAGCGAGTTTACGCTAGCCGCGGATTGCAACGTCAAGTTCGCGGGTTACGAGTTCGCCTCCCAGCTCGCCGCGGGAGAGGCGAGCTTCGATTTCTCCGGCGGGGGCGAATGGTGGTACCGGCGCACGGTTGCGATAAGGCTGGGAAGCGAGCGTTCCGCTTTCGCCGGCGGCGTGGGCCTGGCGACCAAGGCGGTCGGGTTATCGTTCGGCATAGATTACGCTTATCTTTCGGACACGGGCCTCGAGTCGAGCCACCGTGCCTCGGCCTCCGTCGCCTTTTAGCCGGGTCGGCGGCGCCTTGAGCCGGCCCGTTAGGGGAAGGTCAATATGTTCGGATCGATCGGCGTTCAAGAGATATTACTTATCCTTCTTATTGCGCTTCTTCTGTTCGGCGCGAAGCGCCTGCCGGAGATCGGGCGAGGCTTGGGCAAAGGGATTCGCGAGTTCAAGAAAGCCTCGCGAGATATAAGCGATAAAATCACGGAAGAGGCGGAGGAACGGGAACCGGAGAAGGACGAACCGAAATAACCAACTCCGCGAGACGCCGGGCCTCGAGCGACGTTTTTCCTCACCTCTATTTTAATCGCATATGGCCGAACCTTTACTCGCGTTGGACGTCGGTAATACGTCTATTGCCGGCGGCTATTTTATCGGGCAGGAGCTCGAGTTTCACTTCGTCGTTTCGAGCGACCCGTCGCGGAGCGCTGACGAATACGGCGTTCAGCTGAGGCAGCTCGTGGAGCTAAGCGGTGGCGAGTTGGGGCGCGCGCTTCCGTCAATCCTTTGTTCGGTCGTCCCGCCGCTGACGTCGCGTCTTGCCACGACGCTCGCCAGATATTTCGGCGCGCCCCCCGTGGTCGTGGGCGGCGACTACCGCGCGTTGGGAATCGAAATACTTTACGAAAACGTGGCCGAGGTGGGCCCGGACCGCGTGGTTAACGCGTTGGCGACGCGCGAGTTGTACGGCGCGCCGGCGGTGGCGGTGGATTTCGGGACCGCGACCACCTTCGATGTCGTGGACGCCGCGGGCGCGTACGTCGGCGGCGTCATCGCGCCCGGCGTCGCCATCTCCGCCCGGACCTTAGTCGCCGGCGCCGCGCGGCTGGGCGCGGTGGAATTTACGATGCCGCCGCGGGTGGTGGGCCGGAACACGGACGAGGCTTTGCGCGCGGGTATAATTTTGGGTGCGGCGCGCGCCGCCGACGGCATAGTAGAGGCCATACGGGCCGAGCGGGGAGAGCGGGGTGCGTTGGTCGCGACGGGAGGGCTGGCGGGCGTCGTCGCGCCGTTGATGAAGACGGCGCCCCGCGTCGACCCCGAGCTGACGTTGAAAGGCCTCGCGCTCGCGTTCGAGCTGTTGCGCCCCGGGAGGTGAAAGGAGGCCGTGAAGGCGGGAAAGGTTTTGTTGGTCGGGACGGCGTGCCTCGTCGCGCTCGCGGGATGCCGGCGAGGCGAGGAGGGTGGTGCCGAAAGCGCCGTGCCCGGCCACGGATATACGCCGCCGCCCGTCGAGTACGTAGTCGGCAAGATGGATGTCGACGACGACGCCGCGGAGCCCTCGGTCCGGATGAATATCGCGGTGGACCCGTCGACGCCGGCTAAGGACGTTAAGCGGCTTTTAGACTATTTTGACAAGGACCGGTACGACGATTACGACATCGTTTGGGTGAACGTGTACTTCGACGTCGCGAAAGCCCGTTCGCCCGAGGTGGATACGGATGCTTTGGTAGCGACGTTGCGCGTCAACCGGCCCGGGTTTCGGGAGATGGAAATATCCGAAGACCTGCTCGGCCTCGGCGAACCGTTGGGCGGCCAGCCCGAAGTGACCAGCCAAAGCGAGGAGACCCTTTATCTCGGCCGACGCGGCCGAATGTTCGACTCCGGTAAACAGGCACAGGTATTGGCGGACTTAATGGAGGAGAAGCCGGGCCACGTCATCTACCGGGTGGTATGGCAAGGCCCCGACAATACGGAGTTGACCTACAGCGTCGAACAGAAAATGCTGGTACGCGTCAGGACGGGCGTCTCGCGCGAAAACTGGGCCGACATGTCGTACGAGGAACTTAAACGGGCGGCGCGGGGTGCGGGGTTCGGCGGGAGACGACGCCACGGCGCCAACTACACGTACGTTCCCGAAGTGGGGAAGGAGGCCGGGCCCGCGGGCGGCTGACGCTGTGGATCGATGGCGGCCGATATCCGCATCGGCATAACGACGACGCTCCCTATTGAGGTCTTGTGGGCGGCAGGGCTGAGGCCGGTAGACCTCAATAATTTATTTATAGGCCGGGGCGACGCGGAGGAGGCGGTGCGGGAGGCCGAGGGTGCCGGCTTTCCCCGCAGTACTTGCGCTTGGATAAAGGGCATCTACGCGACGGCGCGGGCGGAGGACTTCGCTCGCGTCGTTGTCGTGACGGGCGGCGATTGTTCGAACGCCGCGGCGTTGGGCGAGGTTTTGGAGGACGACGGCGTCGACGTCGTCGCGTTCGCGTTTCCGCCGGCGCGCGACCGGCGGGCTATAGCTCGGGAAATAGAGGTGCTTGCGCGGACCCTTGGGACGACGGTCGAGGCCGCCGAGCAAATCTTCCGGCGCCTTTCCCGTAGCCGCGCTTTGCTGAGGGAACTGGACGACCTTACGTGGCGGGAGGGCGTCGTCTCGGGGCGAGAGAATTTCGATTGGCTTTTGAGGGCGTGTGATTTCGGCGAGGGCGTGGAGGAATTCGAAGAAGACGTAGGCCGGTTCGTCTCGGGGGCCCGCGCGCGGCCCGAAAGAGCGGCGCGCGTGCGGCTCGGCGTCGCCGGCGTCCCCACCATCAACGACGACCTCTTCGAATTTTTGGAGAGCCTGGGCGCCGCGGTGGTCTTCAACGAGCTCCCGCGGCAATTCGCGCTTCTGGGGGGCGGCGAAGACCTCGCGGAAGCCTACACCGCCTACACCTATCCCTACGGCGTGCGCCCTCGGCTCGAGGATATCTTGAAAGAGGTCGCGCGACGCCGTATCGACGGCCTTATCCATTACGTCCAAGCGTTTTGCTATCGCGGCATCCAGGATATCCTCCTGCGCCGCGCGATACCTAAGCCGGTGTTGACGCTGGAGGGCGAGAGGCCCGGGCCGCTTTCCGCGCAGCAACGGCTTAGGCTCGAGACGTTCGTCGAAATGTTAAATCAAAATATTGACGCCGCGGCTGGGGAAGCGGGCGCTTAGCGTAGTTTACGCGGGCCGCGTTTACGTTTTCCCACGGGAAACGCGGCGCGCGGCCTAATGACTAAGCCGGTATGCTTTGACAGCGTTTTAATTTTAATTTATAATATAAGGATAAAAATAACGATTCTTAATAGGAGGTTTTTATGCGGCTTAAGTTTTTCGGGCTTGCGGTCGGCCTCGCGATTTGTGCCGTAGCCGGCGCGGCCACGATGGTCCCCGTTTCCACCGAGGAGTTGGTGAAGCACGCCACGTTGGTCGTTACCGGGGCCGTGGACGACGTAACCTCCCAGCCCCCGGACGCGGACGGCGTCATCTATTCCGAAGCGAAGGTCAGGGTCCGCGACGCCGTCGTCGGCGGCACGGCCGAGGAACACGTCGTCGTCCGGTACATGGGCGGCGAGTACGGCGGCCTTGCGTTCGTCGTAACGGCTGAGCCGACCTTCGAGGTGGGCGAGGAGGTAGTGGTCTTCCTCGCGCCTGCCGCGGAAGGCGTCTACAAATGCCCGGACGGCGTTCAGGGCAAGCTATCGGTGGTGGACGGGACCGTTCTGCCGGCGGGGCTGACGTTGAGCGATTATTTGGCGGAAGTGGCGGCGGCCGCGGGCCGTTAGACGTAGAATAGAGAGGTATATATGAAGAAGGTATTCGTAATCGCCTTGGTGGTAGCGCTTGCGGCGCCGGCCTTGGCCTTCAAGGTTTTCTACTACGGCGGCAAAATGTGCAAGCATTCCAAGGACCAGATGCCTTGGACGATGAGGTTCAACGAGCTCGGCACGCCGGACTGCACGAACGAGTTCGTCGCGCTGGCGAAAGGGCTCGAAACCTGGTCCAGCGTCCGCGGCCAGTGGTACCGGAACAAACGTGGCCCGGACACGAGCAAGATAAAATACGGTTACGACGGCATCAACCTTTGCGTGTGGTACGAGCCGGGTTACTCGGGCCAGGGCACATGGCCGCCCGAGTGGGGTCCCGGCGCTATCGCCGTCAACGTCTTTTGGATGCAGGACGCGGGTTCGTTCTGGCGGGTCGTCGAAAACGACATCTGCTTCAACGGTTACAACTACACGTGGTCCGACAAGGGCCAGGCGGGCCGCATGGACGTCCAGAACATCGCGACCCACGAATTCGGGCACAACCTCGTCCTGGCGGACCTATACGACTACGCCTCGCGGGAGTTCACTATGTACGGCTACGCTTCACTCGGCGAGACGAAAAAGCGTACCCTCGCGTACGACGACAAAAACGGCATTAGATTCATCTACGGCAACGAAGAAGTTAAGCTCGACTCGTTCACGGCGAGGGCGCGCGGCGACTACGTCGAGGTCGTGTGGAAGGCCGCACTCGAGGTCGACCACGCCGGCTACAACCTCTACCGTATGGAGGACGCGGGCGGCGCGGCGGAATACGCGAAGTTAAACAAGGCCCTAATAACGGGGCGTTCCCCTTACAGCTACAAGGACGAGGGCGTGAAGGCGGGTAGGTCGTACAAGTACTTGCTCGAGGCGGTGGACCTTAGCGGCCATAAGGAGCGGTTCGGGCCGGCGCGGGTAGAAATGCCGGCGGGGGCGAAGGCGGTGTTCGCGCTGGCGCAGAGCCGCCCCAACCCGGCGCGCACGGCGGCGACGATCAAGTTTTCGCTGCCCGAGGCGGCCGTGGCGACGCTCGAGGTATATGATTTGAGCGGCCGGCGCGTGGCTACGCTGTACTCGGGCGCGGCGGCGGCCGGCGAACGCGAGGTGGTGTGGGACCTGGCGGGTAACGACGGCTCCGCGGTGCCGCCCGGCGTATACGTCTACCGCCTGCGGGCCGCGGGCCAAGCCGCGGCGCGGCGCATGGTGGTCGCGCGCTGAGTAGCTTCGTACGCGCTTGTGACCGAGGGGCGGGCTTCGGCCCGCCTTTCGCTTGATGCGGTAGGGCTCGAGCTACGGCCCGCGCCCGAATTACGCGTTGCTTTTGGATTGCAAACGCGCAAATGGGGTGTTAATATTATTAGGAAGCAATAGCAGGAGGCGGTAGCGGTGGCTAAGCCGGCACCATTTCTTATAGGCGTTTGTCTGACTGCGGCCTTTGCGGTGCCCGTCGCGGCCGGCGGCAAGAAGGCTTTCGTGGATTACTACGCCACGGCCTCGACGCTTATAAACACGGTCAACAGCCTGGCCGCCGACATAGAAAGCTTAGACCTTGAGAGCGGCGACTTTTCTGAGGAGGACGCGGAAGATATACGCTTGCGGCTCGCGAAAATTCGCGAAGGCTTCGATTCGATACTGACCTACGACAAACATACACACGAATTAAACGAAAGCTTTATGCTTTATATCGACAAAGTACTTCTATCTTTAAAAATGGCGCAAGAGTACCGCGAGCGGGGCGGCGCCGAGCGGCGCGAGCGTTTGGCTAAGCTGCTTAGCGAAATCGCCGAGTTGCGTACCGACCTCAGCCGCAAGATACAGCGCGATAAGAAAAGTTACGGTTTGGGCTAAGGGCGTATATGGTACGTAAAGACGGAACCAGGGCCGGGAGTTTACGTAAGTGGGTTCCGGCGGTCGGCGCGGCCGCAGCGGCTTGTTTATTCACCGCGGCCTGTCGAAACCAGCCGATCGTCATCCAAGTAAAAAAACCCCCCGACATAGACCCGTCGGTATACCGGCGGGTTGCCGTCCTGCCGTTTAGCGGTGACGAGGACGAGGGCCTTTTGGCCGCCAAGGCGCTACGCGAGAAGTTGGAGGAAAACGGGACGTTCCTCGTCGAACCGGCCGAGACCGTCGAGGCGGCGCTCGACCGGGTGGATACTTTCGACGCGGCGAGTAGGGAACAAGCGGTCGCGTTGGCTAGCGACTTGGGAGTAGACGGCGTGCTAATTGGGAAAGTCGAGTTCATTAGGAGGACTTATAGCCCCCAGGGCGACGTGCGAAACGAGCTCTATACCGCGGACCGCCAAACGATAGCGCCCTTCGAGCTCGGTTCTTCGTACGCGACGCGATATTTCGACGTCAATTTGAAATTCACGGTGCAGCTTACGGTAAAAGCCCTCGACGTCAGGACCGGCCGGTTGATGCGTCGGCGGGAGTTCGAAGCCACCACGATGCGGACCTATAAGCAACGCGAAGTCAATACGGCCTCGCGCGAGGAGAAGGAGATTTTCGAGGAGCTTCTCGATGAGGTCGTGGATGATTTCGTGTACACGCTCCAACCGCACGAAGTGGCGCAGACGCGCGAAGTTGCGAAATTTTAACGCGAGACGGGTTTTGTTTCTGGCCTTCCTGGCCTGCTTCGCCGCGGCACACGCCGGGGCTTTTGGCAAGTCCGTCGTTCGTAACGAAAAGTTGTCGTGGCGGGTCCTCGCGACCGAGCATTTCGACATATACTACTACGAGGAAGAGGATTTCCTGCTGGATTGGGCCGCGGAGGTGGCCGAAGACGCGTACGATAAGGTTTCCGATAATCTAGATTTCGACCTTTCGAAGAGGGTCCCCGTAGTCGTTTTTATGTCCGCGCGGCACTTCGAACAGAACAACATAAGCCCGATCAGCGGAGAGGTAGTGGGGGGCTTTTCGGAACCACTCAAGGGCCGTCTCGTCATGCCGTATAACGGTTCCCAACGTCAATTCGACGTGACCATAACCCACGAGATGACGCACATCTTCCAGTTCCAGCTCCTGTTCCCCACCTTCGGCGCTCTTTTCACCGTCGCCCCGCCGCCGGATTGGTTTATGGAGGGGATGGCGGAGTACATCGGTAACGATGTAAACCCGGAGGGCGAGATGGTGCTGCGGGACGCCGTCATGAGCGAGAGCGTCCCCGACCTCGGCGACTTGCGCGACTTTCGGTTCTTGCCCGACCCATACGTGGGCTACAAGCTCGGGCAATCGGTGGTGGAGTATTTGGCCGAAACCTACGGCGACGACGCGCCGGCCGAGCTCCTGCGCGCTTTCGAGAAGACCACGCTCCGCCGGGCCGACGACGCCTTGGAAGACGCCTTCGACGTCAAGCTCGACGACGTCAACGAAGATTGGAAGGTTTGGTTGCGGCGGCGTTATTGGCCGCTCATCGGCGAGAAAAAACAGCTAAAGGAATTCGCGACCCAACTCACGCCCGCCGAGGACCGGCGTGATTATATTTCTTATTTCAAGCCGAACTGGTCGCCCTCGGGCGACCTCGTCGCCTGCCTTACGGTCAAGGAGCGTTTTCTCGACATCTTCCTCGTCAACGCCAAAACCGGCGACAAGTTCGAGAACTTGACTAAGGGCTATTCGTTGTCGAAATACGAATACATTATGTATTTACAAAACGGCCTGAGCTGGTCGCCGGACGGAAACTACATAGCCTTCGTGGGCAAGAAGGATACGTACGACCAGATATATATCCTGAACGCGCTCAGCCGCAAGATCGCGCGCCGCTACAACCCCAAGTTCGAGGACATCCTTTCGCCCGCGTACTCGCCCGACGGGACCAAGATCGCTTTCGCGGGAGTGGAACGCGAAAAGCGGGACATATACGTGCTGGACGTCGCCTCGGGCGAAATTAAAAACGTTAGCGACGACTTCTACTCCGACGGCTACCCGAGCTGGTCGCCGGACGGCGAATACATCTATTACGCTTCCGAGCGACAGACCTTTCGCAATATATTCCGCGTCCGGTCGGACGGCACGGGCGAAGAACAGATTACCTTCGGCGATTACGAGAACATCTCGCCCGCGGTGTCGCCCGACGGCTCGCGGCTTATGTTCGTGTCCGACCGCGACGACGGCATCTTTAATATCTTCGTAATGGACCTCCAGACGCGCGAGGCGGGCAAGTACACGGACGTGGTAACGGGCGTGATGGATGCGGCGTGGTCGCCCGACGGCGAGACGATAGCGTTCACCTCCTTCGAGAATATGACCTACTCGATATGGACCATGCCCTGGCGCGACGAGCCGGTAGCGGAAGTCGCGGCGGAGCGGCCCGCGGCGGGCGATTTCGGGTACGACGCGTGGCTCGCGCGCCGCGGCGGCGAC
>CAZWAM010000024.1:0-1321 GCA_964631855.1 uncultured bacterium
TGACGGGCGCGAGCCGCGTGGACGCGATGTGGGGGAGCGCCCGCGTCGACGAGAGCATGCGCTCGAGTAACTTCTCCTGCTTCTCGATAACGCGTTCGTCGAGGCGCCCCGCCTCGAGCTCTCGCTCGAGCTCCTCCATATCCTTGGCCAAGCCGCCGAGATCGCCGGCCCTTTCGCCGCGCGAGCCCCGGCCTCTCTTCGCCAACTCTTCCAGTCCTCGCCGTATCAGCGCCTGCTCCGCGGCCAGCCTCTCGAGCGCGAGTTGAAGTTCCGAGGGCGACATCCCGGGCATAAGAGAAAACAACGACTTACCTTGCCGGTTGACCTGGCGTTGCCCTTCGGCGAGCGCCTTCATCTGTTCTATCATCTCGGCAAGGCCCATCGACGAAGCGGCCGCGGCCACGTTGGCCCGCGCCTCCAGCAGCGCCGCGGCTATTACGTTCAGGCCGGCCAAAGCTCGCACGTTCGCCTCCGCGGCGGCCCGAAGATTACCCAGCTCGTAGTTACGCGCGCCGGCCTCCATCTCCTCGCCGACGTCGGCCAACGCCTCACTTATCGCCATCGGCACCAAAAGCGACTTTTCCGCCGCCGCCCTCGCCGCTTCACTTATGCTGCCGACCTCCGCGGCCACGTTCTCCTGACGGCCGGCGAAAGCCGGCCCCGCGTCGCCGCCGCCCAACTCGGCCGCCAGCGCCTCCGTCCGATGTGACGCTGCAAGCACCCGTTCTATCGCCCGGTCCATTTCCGCGAGCAGCGCGCGCCGCCTTCCTTCCCGGTAGCGCGTCGACAATTCCCGGAGCTCCGCGGCCAATTCCTCGAGTTCTTCTTGGGAAACTTTACCCTCAGCGGTCGCCTTTCTGATTTCCCCCCGGGCGAGCTCGCGGGCGGCTTTCTCCGCGGCGCGGCGCGCCCGCCCTTTAGCGAACTCATCAGCGATCTTGCGGAGTTCGGCCGCTACCTTGGGCGCCACCTCGTCGAAGGCGTCGGCCGACTCCCGCACGTCGTCGCCGAAGGCCGGGACGTCGCGTGCGAGCTCGAGCTGTTGACGCGCCGCGTCGGCGGCCTCGATTCGTTCGACGACGTCCTTTTGCCGTTCGGCGAGTTCCTCGGCCAGAGCGGCGAGGTTGCGCAGGAGCTCCTCGCGCTGAGCTTCTTTCAAAATGTCGATGACGCGCTCGAGGCTGCGTTCCAGCTCGGCCTGCTCGAGTTTAACTTGTTCCATTAACTCGCGGACCCGCGCCGGGTCCACCTCGCGCAGCGCCTCGGACAGTTTGCGTAACGCTTCCTTCGACTGCTCGTCGAGCACCTCGTTTAAAAGGCG
>CAZWAM010000024.1:1421-23855 GCA_964631855.1 uncultured bacterium
ACAGTTTGCGTAACGCTTCCTTCGACTGCTCGTCGAGCACCTCGTTTAAAAGGCGATTGGCCTCGACGATCTTGGCCGCGAGCTCCGGGCTGATAACGCTGTCCTGGGCGCGCTCGAGCATGGCCTCGAGCCTTTCCGCGGCCTCGGTTAACTCCCGGCGGAGCCGTTCCTGCTCGGCGACCAACTCGCGGAGTTCAGGCCTGGATGGCATCTGCGCCTTGGCGCCCGACCCCGCCTCCTTCAATTGTTTACGCAAACGGCGGGCCTGCTCCCGCAGGGCCGTCAGGTCCGACAGGCCTCCGGCCATCTCCTCGCTCAGCTGTTCGAACATTTCCGCGGCCGTGGGGAAGCGAAAGCGGTACGTCGCCGACCGCCCCGCCTTCGGGCCGTTCACGACGTCGTTGTCGAACGCCTCGACGTAATACGAGACCACGTCGCCCGGGAAAAGTTCGAAGCCCGGCGGGATGAGGTCGACGTCGCCTTCCAGCTCGGCGCGGCCGGCGCCCGAGCCTACCGCCCCCGCGAGACGTTGGCCGGTGGTCTCGTTGTAGTAGACGACGCGAACGTCGCCCAGGCCGAAGTCGTCGGCGCAGAGGAACCGCAGCCGCGGCGAGTGCGCGGTATCGTTGATAATCAGGTCCCTCGCCGGCTCGACGACGGTAACCTCCGGCGGGTTGTCCGGTTCGACCTCGACCCCGAAATGGGGGGTGGTCGCGGAGCCCCACGGCGACGTCGCCTTCAAACGATAAACGCCGGCGCGGCCCACGACGAATTTCCCGGCGTAGAGATCGCCATCCCGCGTCAACTCTTCGCGGACCTGGTCCGGCGCCTCCAGCTCCACCGCGTCGGCCCCCTCGACCTTAACCTCCAACCGGACCGTAGCGCCCGCAAGTGCCCGGACGTCGCCCTCGCCGGGCGGCAACGCCCGGGCCGGCAACCGCGCGTAGGCGGGCGGCGTGACCGCGACGCGAAGTTCGCCGAACGCCGGCGGCGGCATAACCGCTACCCTAAAACGCCGACTCTTCTCGGCGCCCGCGACGACGTAGTAACGAAAATCCTCGGCGCCGGCCTTAACGGTCGCCGCGAGTCTCCGCAGGCTTCTAAGGTCCATCGGCGTTCGGCTTACGGCGCCGCCCCGCTCCACCACGACGGTCCCCTCGCCCGCGAAGTCCCGCCGCAACGTCGCCTCGACGGTCATCGTCGCGCCCACGCCTACGCGAACGTCGCCCGGCGACACGGCGGCGATCAGGCCGCGGCCCGCCGGGGAGGCCCCAGCCAAAGCCGCTAAGAAACCACCCAGAGACCCGGGCGCCGCCAAGCCCACGACCAACCACGCCACGAGCGCCGCTAAAAGCAGCGCGAACGGTCCGTAACGATAACGCCTCGCCAAAGGCGCATTTAACCCGGCGGGTACGCGACGTTCCACGTCGCTAACGAACGCCTCCGCCAGCTCGGGCGAGGTTCCCCAATCTTTGCCGGCCGCCGCGGCTACATAATAGGCCGAAGCCAACCGGCGCCTGAGCGAAGGTTCCCGCACTTCCGCTTCACCCATCGCGCCGCTCAAACGTGCCTGCGCGACCAGCCGGCGGCCTAAACGCCGCCATAGGAAGTACGCCGCCGTGGCCCCTAAGGCGCCGGCACAAGCCGCCGCCAACCACCATCCCCAAAGCGCGGTTAACCCGAGCGCAAGCAACGCCACGGCCGCGGCCAACGCGACGACGCACGCGGAAGCGGACGCCGCGACCACGGCGAGGCGGCGCCGCCGGAGCCGGGTGACGACCCTAAGTATCTTCCGCGACCGATCCATAAAAGCTCACGTACTCTACAATTTTAACCGATTCTCGAAATAATGCCAAGACAATTAACGCCCCGTCGGCGCCCGTGGCCGTAATAGTCGGCCTTTACTAAATACCCGACCTTTGTTAAAATCCGACCTTATGATGACGAACGTAAAATTTTCACGGCGGGCCGAGGTCGCGATTTTTATTCTGATATTCGCGCTTGCCTTGGCCCTGAGGTTATGGTGCTTCTATCACAACCGGTTGCCGGAGGCGGACGCCGGCAACATCCTCGAGGTGGGCCGCAACCTGGCGAAGGACCGCGGTTACGTCACCTACGCCAAATGGGATTTCTACGGCGAGCACGGCGAGTCGGGGCCCATCGTCCATCCGGAAGGGAACCGCCAACCGCTCGTACCGCTCGTGGCCGCGGCCACTTTCGTGCTGGGTGCTGATACGGCGACGCCCACGCGCGCCGTTACCCTTATCGTGTCGCTGGCGGCACTCGCGCTATTATATTTACTTTTAAGGAGGTGGCTCGGCGCCGGCCTGGCCCTCGCCGGCTTAGCGGTGGCGGCTCTCGAGCCGGCCTTCCTGTGGTTCTCGGTGCGCGTCCAACCCGAAGTCTACTTTACCCTGCTTTTCTTCGCCGCGCTCGCGGTCGCGGGCGACTTCGAACGAGAGCGGCCCTCCCTTCTTAGACCCCTGATGGTCGGCATACTTTTAAGCCTTTCGTATCTATGCCGCCTGAACGGGGCCCTGCTCCTCCTCGCCTACCTTGTAACGTTGTTCGCCGTTTATCGGCGAAGGGGGTTCGCGCCGGCGGGGATAGCGCTGGTGGGGTTCGCCGCGGTGGCGCTGCCCTGGTGGATCCGCAACGGCCGCGCCTTCGGCGACCCGTTTTACTCGCAGGTTAAATACTTCATAATAGCGCCGACCTTCGACCAGATATGGGCCGTCAAAAGATACGTGCCGAGCTGGTCGGGCTTTTTCGCTTCGTACGACTTCTTCGGCCTTCTCGGCCGGTACGTCCGCGGCCTATGGAGCGCGCTCGAGCCCTTCTTTATCGGCAACCTCCACTTCGGCGAAGCCTACAAAGGGGCGCCGCTGGTGGCGTTCGTGCTGCTCGCGGTCGTGGCCGTTCCGGTGCTTCGGCGGCGGCGCGTCCTCCTATTCCCGGCCCTCGCCCTTCTGGCACATATACTCGCCTTCGCCGTTTACGGCCGGGACCTTTTCCGCTACTTCTTGCCCTTCTACCTTTTGATTATACCTTTGGGGCTGGCGGGCGCGCTGCGCGTGGCCGGCCTGTTCGAACGTCGCCGCGCCTGGCTCGCCGCGGCGCTCGTAACCGTCCTGCTACTGCCCCTCGCGAGGCCTCTCGTTAAAACGCTGAGGCAGGACGACCGGGCGGAATACGAACGAATCCGCGAGGTCGCGGCCTGGATCACCGAAAATACGGGGCCCGAGGACGTCGTCGTGACCTGGCCCCGCGTCAGCGGCCTGTTATACGATTACGACCGGCCGACGCTCTACTGGCCGGCGGGCGGCATCCACGAGGCGCTATCGATCTTAGCGCGGTATGGCGCGCGGTACGCCGTCGTCGAACCGCGCGCGCTCGCACTCCGGCCCCGTTTGAAGGCGATATGGTTCACCGGTTACACCGGCCTCCGGAAAGTGCCGGACCGCGTTTCGGAGGACAAACTAACCATCGTACGCGTCGACTACGGCGGCGACGCGTTTAAAGAAGCCTTCCGCCCGGAAGACACGAACGTCGTGGTTTACGAAATCGACCAGGACAAGCTCCGCGAAACCATATACGGCGCGTACTTGAGCGGCATCGAATAAGGCCGATGCGATCTTAAGGGAAGGCAAGCCCCGGCGGTTTTACGGGAAGGCGAAGGATTAAAAGCCGACGAGGGCGATTGAAACGGAGAGTAACGATTTGACCGAAGCCGGCCGATTACTCGCGGCCGGCTTTGCGATAGCCGGGTCGTATTTCAAAAATTTTTAACCGCGGCCCGTCGACGACGAGGTCGTAAAAACGCTCCGCGGCCAGACGTTTGCCGTGGTAGGGCTCCATATCCCAAACGATAACGTAGTCCACCAACGACTTACATTCCTCGGCGTCGTAAAGGTATCCCCCGATTATATTTACGGCCGGCGGCCGCGAACCGCCGTCGCGGAACTGAACCGGGAAATAGGGAAGGTCCGCCTCGTAATTACATAAATTGTACAACCGCGCGCGGAGAGCATAATAAGCGCCCGCGTGAAAGGTCGCCCGCACCCGCCCCGGCCGGGCGTCCGAAAAATCGAAGTAGGCCATGCCGGCGCCGGGCCTGAATTCGTAGTCCGCCTCGTTGAACTCCCGCAGCACGCGGTCGAACTGCCGGTAGTAGTAAACGTTACCGGCCCAGGCCGCGCCCGCCAAAGTCGCGGCCAAGACGAGCGCCACGACATCGCGCCGCCTCCCAAAGCCGTCCGCCGCCCAGATAAAAACGAACAAGAAGAAGAGGACCGCGAGCCGCGCCGACACCGCCGAACCGCCCGCCGCGGCGTCGGGCGCCGCGAAGCATAAAACCAAAAAAGCGACCGCCAAAAGGCCGAAGGCGTCGCGCGGCCGGGGCCACGGCCGCCGCCCCGATTTTATGGCGATAAAGGTCGCACCGACCGCGGCCAACGTAATCGCGACCGCCAAAAAGCCTATAGGCCTTTGCCCGGACCCCAAAGTTACCAACGGCCAGCCGCGGAGCAACAGCGGCGCAAGGTCCACGGCCGCCAGCCAAAAGGTGTCGCCCCCCGTAGACGTAGATAAATAATAAATCGGCAAAATCCATGCCGGCAATAGCCCGGTAAGGAACAAGGCCCGCCGCCGCCAAGAGCGGCTCGCCGGCACGACCCCCGCCGCCATAAATACGTTCAACAAATAAATGGACCCGAGCAATAGCAGCGCCGCGAGCAGATGGCAAAAATAGGCCGCCGCGGCGAAGACGTTTAACGCGACCACCTCTTTAACGCCCAAGCGGTCGCGGCGTCGCCAAAAATAAGCCAGCGCGCCCAACATAACCACCACGCCGAGGCAATAATTGAAAAAACCCATCTGGAAGGGGAGGGCAACCGAAAACGGGAGCGCGGCCACCGCCGGCGCGTACGTCCGGACGCCCGCGGCCCGCGCGAGTTTATAATACGCGAAAACGAACGAGAGAATATACAACGAGAGGAACAGCTTCTCCGCGACGAGGGGCGGCACGAAAATCATCAACGGCGCAACGACGGCGTAGTAGGCCCAGTTCGGCACGGGCCGCGCCTGGATGAAATACCTCGCCTCCAACCCCTGCTCGCCCGGGAGGAGAATGTCCTTCAAGGCCGCGGCGTTGGCGAGGTGGCTAGGGCCGTCCTGGGTGGGAACGTAACGCACGCTCCAAACGAGCGCGACGTAAAGGACGGCGAAGACGACCAGTATTATCCGACCCGACATTTAGAAAGGTGCGTCAGCCCGAAGGCCACGGCGCTTTCGTCGCGGCCGCGACCCGGCCCGCAACCCGTTTATATATTATCAACTTACCTTTAAAATGGACCGGCCGGTATCGTTCGAAGAACGGCCTGAGCTGAGTCAAGAACGGATTGATGTCGTAGGATATTACGTAATCGGGAGCGGGGCGAGCGGTTTCGAAGTCGTAGACGCGGAGGTTGCAGAACGTGCCGAGGTGGCTCGGCGCAACGACGGCCGGAGCCCATTTTATGGGGAAATGGGGCACACTCGCCGCCATATCGACCAGATTACCCGCCTCGTTCGATATGACGTAATAGGCCGCAGCTTGGCGCAACGCCTCAATCCGCCGCCCGCGCGCGGTGGGGTCTTTTATCATGGGTAAGAGGGCCGCGCCGGCCGTCACCGCGCAACAGCCGGAGTTAAAAATTTTGAGCTTCGCGTTCTCGCGGGCGTAATATCGCCCGAGCGGGACGAGATTCGCCAGTGCGAGGCCGGCCGCGACCCACGTTGCCGGGCGCGCCATGGGCCGCGGTATATTCGCAGCCAACCACGGTACCGCCAATAAGAACGGGAACAACGCCATCCGTTCCGATAGATAATACGCCCCCGGCGGCACCGCCCCCGGCGCGGCGAAATATACGGCCACGAATACCACCGCCAACGCCGCGAAGCCGTCCGAGGGCCGCAACCGGCGCCCGCCGCCGCGGCGCCGCGCCGCTACGGCCGCGACGATAAGAAACCCGTAAAACGACGCCACGGCCCACGCCAGCGGCCTTTGCGCCGGGCCGTACGTAACGAGGGATTTTACGAAAACTAACTCCTCGACGAGCCAGGCCCACGGATGGCGGTAGTGCTCGCCCCCCGCCGGCGCCACGATAAAATAGTACGCGGGCAAAAGGTACGAGGGCGCCAGATACAGCGGCGCGCGCAACAAACGTCTAAGGCGCGGCGTCGCCGCAGCCGACCAAAAACTCATAACCCAAATCGAAATAATCGCGGCCATCGCCGCTATCAGGTGGGTGAAATAACAAACCGTAAGCAGGAGGTTGAGAACGACCCAGAAGCGCCCGTCGGCATTCTCGCGGCGCGACCAGAAATAGGCCGCCGTCAGCAGGAATAACGGTAGACCCAACGTAAAATTAAAAAAGCCCATTTGAAACGGGAACGACGTAGCGAATAGCAAGAACAACAGGCCGAGGCCGGAGGCCTTTCCCGCCGCCGCTTTAGTTAAATACCAGGCCGCGGCCGCGAAAGCCACTACGTACGACGTTAAGAAAATCTTTTCCGCGACCAACGGCCGGAACGCCGCGAGCAACGGCACCATAACGGCGTGATAGGTCCAATAAGGGACGAGCGTCCAATTAAGGCAGTAAAAATCACCGTAGGGGGAATTGCCGGCGAGCAGCGACCTGAAAACGAAGGCGGAGGAGAGGTGCGCCGGCCCGTCCTGGGTTGGAATATACTTGAACGCCCAAAAGAAGAGCAGGTACGTCCCGGCGACGGCGGCATAAATTAAAAGTAAGCCCCGTTCCCCTGAAATCTTTTTAATATGAATAAGCTGTTACCCTCCGTGCGTTTTAACCCTCTTCCTCTTCGTTCGGCCACTTGGCCGGTATCCATCGCGGCGGCTCTACGGCGAGCCGGTAGACGTATACGTATTCGCCGGGGGTCTCGACCTTTGCGACGTAATAATAACCGCGTCCGACGTCGCGGCCGACCCCTAGCGGCTGAAGGAGCGCCGCACCCGCGCCCTTGGCGAAATACGCGCCCGGGTCGTCGCCGGAGAGGCTGTCGTAGCAAACGTACGACACGCCTACCCGCCGGGCACGCGCCGTAAACAAGGCGAAATCCGCGGTGCGAAACGCGCCCGGCCCAGACGCTCTGGGGCCGGCCGCCCCAAAATAATAATCGAAAAGCCCTTGGTCGGTTGCGACTACGACGCCCGTGCGGCCCGCCGCCCGCGCAAGCCATAACGCCGCGCTTTTGAGCGACGCCCGGTAGTAACGCATACTTTCGCGTTCGAGCCGGAAGACTTTAACGCCGCTGTCGACGAACAACGCCAAGGCCACGACGACGGCCGCGAGCGCGGCCCAACGGCCCGGGCCAAACCGTTCCCCCGAAAATCCCCACCACGCGCACGCCACGAGGCCGGCAAGCGGGACCACGCCGACGAAAAACAACGTAACCGCCAAACCGGCGCGCGAAATCCCCAACCGCCACGCCAACCCCACCGCTAAAGCGCCGAAGAGTGCGCCGGCGACGACATACCATGACCGGCCCATCCGAATTCTCGCCGCGAGCGAGATCGACGCCGCGCCCCCTTCCAGGAAACCGAATACCAATATCGGCCATATCGGGAAAACGAATCGGCGGAAATTGAACGGGAAGATAACGTGTATCAACGCATAAATAACCGCGAAAGCGAGAAATGCCTTCTCGCCCGGGCGGCCCCGCGCCGCTATTCTCACGAGGCCGACCAAGGTAACGGCGGCGAAAGCGCCCGTAACAACCCACAACGCCGGCTTGGTGGGCTCGAAGAAGGAGGCCGCGAGCTCGCGCGGGAACGCCCACCCGCTAGCCGCCAGCGCCTTGATCTCGTCGACGTACGGGTTGGGAGAGCCCGTTTTGAAGTAACCGGCCAACAACCAACCGCCCGCGGGGACGAGCGCCAGGAGTGCGTAAAAAATCAGTCGGGGCCGGCGGGGCCAATTGGGTATGTCGCATACGGCGACGAGCGGTATCAACGCCAAGGCCTCGTAACGGGTCGCCGCGGCGGCGCCGGCCCATAGATACGTCCACCCCGTCCCGCGCGCCGCGGTCGCTACCGCGGCCAAAATGAACAGCAAGTAGACCATCTCGCACAGGGGCATCGCCGCCAACAGCGGGTATTGGGACGAAGCCGCGACCATCGCCGCCGCCAAGGGCGCCCACCTTCCGAACCGCGGCCTCGCCCAGTAATAAGTTAACGCCAAGACGCCGAGCGCCGCGACGATATTGATAACGCTCGCCGCGGTCAGGAAGGGGTCCGGGCCCGGCGCGATCAGCCGGCCGAGGGCCATCGCCGCGGGGTAGGCGGGCCCGCGTTTAAATAAATTGGGCAACTCGAGCCGGGCGAAACTGGCGGCAACGGCCCGAAACGAAAAATAATCGGGCGGCGGGGCGGCAAAAAAATTGTAATGGGTCAATATGAAGATGAAGGCGAAAGCGAGAATCGCGGCCATTAGTAACCGCTCGGCCGCGGGAACCTCCCAAGTAAACCGCCGCCTTAAAGAGGCGGCGACGCGGCGCCCCGGCACCGAGAAGGTCGCAGGCCTACTCCGCGTACTTGACCTCCAAATCGTAAATCGACCACCAATAACGCGCGGCCTCGCTTACGGTTATCAGTACGTATTGCACTTCGCGCGGCCGGTCGAAGTTTATGGTGGTTATACCCTTTTTCGTCGCGCCGCGGCCCCCCGCCGCGGCCTCCTCCCAATCGTTGCCGTAGCGGGAAACCTCGACGACGAACTTTCGCGGAAAGTCCCGGGGCGAGGGGCTGGTGTTCAACACGAGGCCGGCGACCTTCCGCGGACGGGGAAAATCGAGCTCGACGAAGAAGCCGGGTTCCATGTTGGCCACCGACGTCCACCGCGTGGCCATCGAGCCGTCGTGAGCGTTCTTGAGGTTATCTATTTTGAGGGCGTCGGGGTGCATCGGTACGTCGCCCAGGCTGTCCGCGACGAGGGTGAATTCCTCGTCGCCGGCCCGCGGCCGGCCGCAAGAGAACGACGCCAACGCGCCGAGAACGGTCGCGAAGCAAATCGCGCCGCAACCGAATGTCCTCCGTATATTCACCGCCATCTAACTTTCTCCTCGCGCTTTCGAGACCCGGGGTAAATAGGCCGTGAAGGTCGAACCTTTGCCGGCCTCGCTCCGCACCTCCAATCGGCCGTGGTGGACCTCTTCCACGATGCGTTTCACGAGCGAGAGCCCCAACCCCCAACCCTTATCCTTCGTGCTGTACCCGGGCGTGAATATTAAACCCATCTCGGCGGGGTCTATGCCGACGCCGTTGTCGGTCACGGCGATGGCCGCGAAATCTCGGTCCTCGCGCGCCTCGACGACGATGCGGCCCTGCCCCGGCGGCAAATCCTTCGTCGCGTCGACCGCGTTCTTGACGAAGTTCTCGACGACCCACTCCACGAGCACCGGGCTATGGGGGACGAAAAGCCTCGCCGGCGTCGCGGACTCGAAGGTTACGTTGGCCTGGGCCGGGGCGCGCCGTCGGCCGTAGGCCAAAGCCCGCTCCACCAACGGCACGACGTCGCCCTCGGTCAACCGGACCGGCGCCCCTATTTCCTGGAAACGCGCCGCCACCTTCTCGAGGCGTTTTATGTCTTCGCCCATCTCGTCAAGGGGTTCGCGGAGGGCCTCGTACTCGCCGGCCCGTTCGCGCAAATGCTCGAGCCAACCGATAAGGGAGGTTACGGGCGTCCCGAGTTGGTGGGCCGTTTCGCGCGCCATGCCCGCCCAAATGGCCTGTTGCTCCGTCCGCTTCAACCGGCGGTATGCCAAAACTCCCGCAACCGTAAACGCGGTTATCAGGACCAGCTCGAGCGCCGGGACCCAATAGAGCAGGCGGATGGTCCGCGGCTCGCCGTAGTGGAACCGGCCGAAGAGACGGTCGGCGGGCCGGCCGCTCTTTGCGTCGACCGCGTAGCGCGTTATGGGAATGGGGTCATTACGGCGGTCGAGGTCGGTGGCGAAGCCCTTGACGAGCTCGAGGTTTTCGTCCGGGTCGGGGCCCAGCCGCTCGTTGAATCCCGGCCACCAGACCTGGGGCGTACCCTCCGCGTCCGCGGCGACGGTGGGGAAGTTCATCGTGCGGCCTATATCCTGCGCCAGCATGATGATGACGCCCTCCATCGCCGGGTCCTGGAGGTCGGAGGCCAAAAGGGTTTGGACGGTGGCGTAGGCGTTGCTCGTAACGCGGAACTCGCGGCGGAGGCGGTCGATTACGAAAAGCGTATGGAGGATGAGCATCGCGGCAATAAGGGCCAACGCGACGACGAAATAAACCTCGACGAAGCGCCGGCGCCTCCTGAGCGCCAGCACGTTCTCGCGGACGTACGGGCTCCTGTTCGTTTTTCTGTCGGCCATAGACGCCGGACCTCCCGCGAAAATATAACACGCGCGCGGCCATAAATCAACGCCGGCCGACGGGGCGCCCCTTTCCCCTTGACTTCGGTCGCGATTTCGTTTATCATCTAACGGCCGCGGGGGTGTGGCGCAGCTGGAAGCGCGTCTGCATGGCATGCAGAAGGTCAGGGGTTCGAATCCCCTCACCTCCAAATGGAAAAAGCCTTACGGCCGGCCGCTTCGGCCGGCCTTTACGCCGGAGGTAAGCCGTGACCCTAATTCCGTGGGTGGTCGAACAGACGGCCCGGGGCGAGCGTCAATACGACATCTACTCCCGCCTCCTCAAGGAACACATAATCTTCATCGGCGCACCCCTCGACGACGACATCGCGAACCTGGTCATCGCCCAACTCCTCTACCTGGAAAAAGAAGACCCGGAGCGGGACGTCCTGCTGTACATAAACTCGCCGGGCGGCTCGGTGTCGGCGGGTTTTGGCGTCTACGACACGATGCAGTTCATCCGCTGCGACGTCGCGACGTACTGCCTGGGCATGGCCGCGAGCATGGCCGCAGTCATCCTCGCCGCGGGCACGAAGGGCAAACGTTACGCCCTTCCCAACTCGACCATCCTCCTGCACCAGCTCGCCGGCGGCTTCAAGGGTCAGGCCACGGACATCGACATACACGCCAAAGAGATCTTGCGGCTCAAAAAGCTATTGAACGAGGTCCTCGCGCGCCACACCGGCCAGGACATCGCGAGGGTCGAGCGCGACACCGACCGCGACAACTTCATGACGCCCGAGGAGGCCGTCGCGTACGGCATAATCGACGAGGTAATAAAAAACCGCGCCGAAGTCGAAAAGGGCGACAGTAAATAGGGCCGCAACCCCAGGAAGCAGAAGCCGGCTCGAGCCGGCTTTTTTCGTCGCCCCGCTTGCCGGCGTCGCCGTATTAATTTATACTCGACGGCGTCGTGAAAGCCGCGTTGCGCCGATACGTACCCCCGGCCGCCGTGGTCGCGGCCGCGCTCGCCTACGACGCGAACGACGTCGAGGCGCTGGTCAACTACGGCATCATACTCTTATCCCGACGAGACCTCGACGGCGCGTCGCGGACGCTCGAGCGCGCCGCTTCGCTCGAGCCCCGCTACGCCAACACGTACTTCAACATGGGGCTGGTATATGAGGCGCGCGGCGACTTCGCCTCGGCCGCGGCCTCCTACCGCCGCGGCCTGCAGCTCGAGCCGGGCAACGCCGAGGCCCAAAGGCGGCTCGAGGCGTTGGCCACGCGCCCTTAGGAATGACGAACTCGAAGGATAATAAAAAAAGCCGGCCGCGCGGGCCGGCTTCTTTACCAGATGGCGGCGCTTAGCGGTAGAGCGCCTTAACGCGGCCTAAGCTCGCCGGCGCGACGCTGACGTGTTTGGTATCCACCAGGCATTCTATAGCCCAGTCGGTTGTAGTCCACGAACGCCAAGATATGTCGTCGGCGGAAATGTAATGATACCCGGGATATTTTCCCGGGATTCCCGAGCCCTTGAAGCCGGAGCCGAGCGGCTCCATCTTCGGGTTGTTCGTGCTGAGGAAGAAGTTGTCGGCCTCGATAACGATGCCGGCGGTAGTGAGGTCGACGTCGGTCCAGACCACGTTGGGCGGGCTACCGAAGGCCTTGGTCGTCGCCGGGAAAGTGGCAAGTAAGGAGCCCGGTGTATTGCCGGTAGTGCTCCACACCTTTACCTGGACGGTTACGCTACCCGTTTGGAAGCCGAAGTACGCTGTCTTGAGGAATACTGGGTATTGCCCGGACGTCGGCTTGAAAACGGTCCCTGGGTGCCCCGAGCCGCCGAACCACGTCGTCGCGCGGTAGTTACCGTCGGAATATCGCATACGGACCTCGGCCGCGGACGACAGGCTCGCGAGGCAAACCACCAGCGCCAACCCAATTACTAAATACTTCATTACTACCACCTCCTATTCTTCCAAGTTTTTTTAACCTTAACATAATCCAATAACAAAGTAAACAATTAACCATTAATAAATGCTTTCGGCCCCTGTCTCGGGCTTCGGCAATTTTAACGCCCAAGGGTAATACCAACCCCGGAAATGCCTTGTGATTTCGATAACGATATTTTATACTCACGGCCCAACGGTAAGTCCAATAATACGAGGCCGTACGTTATGGTAAAAAAATATTTATATACGCCCGGGCCTACGCCGGTCCCCGCGGGGGTAGCTGCGGCCCAGGCCGCGGATATGATTTCGCACCGCGGCCGCGAATTCCACGAACTCTTCCAGTACGTCTCGACCACCCTCCGCGACGTTTTCGGTACGACGCAAGAGGTTTTCCTCTTAACCGGCTCCGGGACGTCGGCGATGGAGGCCGCGGTCGCGAACGTTATGTCGCCGGGAGAGAAGGCGCTGGTCATACGCAGCGGCCACTTCGGCAACCGCTGGGCCGACATACTCAAGAGCTACGGCGTCATGGTGCGGGCCATAGACGTGGAGTGGGGCCGCGCGGTCAACCCCAAGCTCGTCGCGGAGAGGTTGGCCGAGGACACCGAGAACGAAATACGCGCCGTCTTCGCCACTTTCGTCGATACCTCGACCGGCGTAGTCCAGGACATCGAAGAGATGGGCCGCATCGTGGCCGACACGAACGCGCTCTTCGTCGTCGACGGGGTCTCGGGCTTGGGCGCGATGGACTACCGCATGGACGAGTGGGCCGTAGACGTCACGCTCTCGGCCTCCCAGAAGAGCTTTATGACGCCGCCGGGTATCGCATTCATCTCGCTCAACGGCAACGCGTGGAAGGTCTGCGAACGGGCCAAGTGCCCGCGGTACTACTGGGATTTGCGTAAGTACCGCCAGTTTAGGGAGAAGTTCGAGACGCCGTTCACGCCCGCGGTGGCGACGCTGCGCGCGTTGGCCAAGGCGCTCGAGCTCATGATGGAAGAGGGCCTACCCAATATCTTCGCCCGCCACGAGAAGATGGCGCGGGCCACGCGCGCCGCGGTGAACGCGTTGGCGCTGCGGCTGTTCGCGCTCAATCCCGCCGACGTCCTAACCGCCATCCGACCCCCGGACGAAATCGGCGCCGACGAGCTCCGCGCACACATCGCCCAGACGTACGGCGTCTCCTTCGCCGGCGGCCAGGGGCAACTCAAAGACCGCATCATCCGCATCGCCCATATGGGGAGCGTGGGGCCGTTCGACGTCATAACCGCGATCGCGGCGCTCGAGGCGGGCCTGGCCGATAAAGGTTACGTCTTCGAAACGGGCGTGGGCGTCGCCGCCGCGGAAGAGATTATCAAAGAAAAATAAACGTAGAAAGAGCCACGGACCGAGCCCCCGCCGGCGAGCGCGGGGCTTTTTAATACCCTAAGGGTTTAAGTTTGCTTCGTCGGCGTCGCGCCGGCGAGCCTCGGCCGCGTAAAGGCGCTCTATTGGTAGGGGAAAACGTAGGGGCCGACCTTCAGGTCGGCCCACCGCCGGGACAAGGCCCCTAAGGCCCTTGGCCTTAGAATAAATACGCCGCCCCCGCCCAGCCGAAGGGCCGGAGTTTACCCTCGCGCGGCAGGAAGACGTCGTCGTAGTAGCGGCCCACCTCGACGCCGCCGTAGGGGCGACTGGCCAGTCGCCCCTAAAAAGACCACGCCAAACCCGCCTCGCCGACGGGCCGGAGCTTCTTCTCGCGCGGCAGGAAGACGTCTTCGTAGTAGCCGCCGAACTCGAGGCCCAACTTACCGCAACGCCTCGCGTAATTGCTCGGCCGTCAGGCCTGCGTTCCGGAGTATAGACCGCAACGTCCCCTTCGCGATTTCTTTATGGCGTGGTACCGTGAGCCGACGATAAGGGGGAGAGTCTTGCCGGAGGATGATGTGGCTCCCGGTTTGATGGTCGACGTCGTACCCGAACCGCGCCAACGCCCGCACGAACTCCTTGGCGGAAACGACCGGGAGCTTGGCCAAGGCCTTAGACCTCGACCACTTCTTCCGTTATAGGCGGCGGGACCGGCTCGCCGTGTTTCTCCAGGCTCGCGAGGTAGCCGGCGATGGCGTCCTTAATATTGGCCACGGCCTCCTCGCGCGTCGCGCCCTGCGAGACGCAACCGGGAAGCGCCGGCGCCTCGGCTACGAAGACGCCGTCCTCGTCCTGCTCTACGATAATGCGGTACTTCATAAGAAATAATTATACCCGCGCCGACGCGGGCGGGCAATATAAAAGTAGGGCCCTATCTTCACGTCGGCCCGCCTTGCTCGGACAAGGGCCTTAAGGCTCTTACTTACTTTTCTTTGAACGACCACGCCACCCCCGCCTCGCCGGCGGTTGCGCGGTTAATTTTCATCTCCGCGGCGCCCCCGGCGGCTCGTTTCGCGTACGACCTTCAAGCCGAGGCGTTTCACGACGGGCGCCGCGCGCTCGTTGATTAACGTGGCGATCTCAGCGGGCGTCTTGCCCTCGTATTCTTTGGCTTGTTCCTCGCGTATCCTATGCCACATTTCGTCCGCTTCTTTGAAGTCCATTCACTCCTCACCTGCTTCGGCCAACAACTCCTCCGGGGATAACAACTCCGGCGCATTGTAGCCTAAAATCGTGTTGACCGCTTTAACAAGATTTCTCGTGCTCGGCCGGACGATATGCCGGAAATTATAACTTACCAAGTACGGCACGCCGAAAACGCTCGCGCAGGCGACGTGGATAGCGTCGTTAACGTATCGACGCGGAAACGCGCCCCGGTCCACGTAAGCTCTCGCCAACGTGACTACTTCCTCGTTGTTTTCAAGGGCCGTAACCGCCGCCCCCTCTAAAATACTATTAACCGTTTCCTTAACGCCCGGCGCCGCGGCCTCTATTTCATCCAAGACCAGCGTTGAAACGTAGAAAACGAATTTATCTCTCTTAGCCAAGAGCCGCGCCGACTCCCGGCGGTAATACGCCGGGTCGACGTCCGCCGCGGCCCCCCATACCGACGTCTCGACGTATACGTCGAACTTCCGCACACCCGATTATAACAAAAAACCGCAACGGGGCAAAATAAAGTAGGGGCCGACCGTTAGGTCGGCCCGCGGGGACAAGGGCTTTAAGGGGTTTATCTTAACTGTATAGGGATTAGCCGATTGAGGCCTACCCGACAGAGATTAGGGTTTCGAAAAGGGTATGAGCGACGTCAACTAATATTAACCTTATTCTGCTTAAGGCATAATATCGTCTTTACGTAAAAACTTACCCTCACCCGAAATAATATCGTACAAAATATGGCTTATTAAATCGGCCCCCCGTATAACAATTCCGTGGGGTATCATTGAGACCGATACTGTTGCTGAAATGCTCTTTATTTTCATTCTTGGCAAACGAGGGTCCCCAGTCTCCAAAAAGGTCGGTTCCGTAAATTCGCGGGTTCTACGCGTAGGAGGTAATTCTTCCCTACCGCCAGGGTAGAATGAATTAATAATATCGTAAACACTAGCTAACTGTTCACCGCGTTCGTCTAATAAAAATAATTGATCCGATAAGCCCGCTATCTCCAAAACGAATTCACCACTCAAACCCGTCCTCTTTGTTTCTGCTTTTACCCATTCTTCGTCCGGTTCCAATTCTATGCCCTCGGCGTGCGGAAAGATAGCGTGCATAGTAATATGTACGTCTTTTACCCTTCCCTCCCAATCGGCTTCAGTCGGTTCTCTTAATACGTATAGTTTAATACCGTGGGCTTTTGCATATTCAAATGCCCCTTTCTGGTAACCGGTTTTAGTTACGAATACACCTTTAGGTTGGCCGGGTATATCTTTTAGTATTTCTCCGAAGCTAAATAATTCCGATTGCGGTACTCGGCTCGCCCAGTCCTTAGCCGAAACTAACGTTATATATTTTATCCCTCCCCTTTCGAACTCCCAATAAACGTCGATTTGATGCTTCGCCGTAATTCCCTGAACTTGAACATCCCTTTGTACTTTTATGGTATTAACTTCCTTCTGATTAACTATAAGGTCTAAAACCCTCTGTGTAAGGGATTCGTACGATTCTCCTCTCTTCGCGGCCATGGTTCCCCCTTTGAACTTCGTACTTTTCCGTAACGCTTTTCTTGGTCACGTCGCCGTTCTTTTCTAGGTAGGGTCTAAACTAGCGGGAACGCCGTTTTCCCGTAACCTTTTTTACCCACCCCCGCGCCCGTAAACTCGAGGCGCTGGCGCGCCTGGTGGATGAAGGCCCCGACGCGCGTGCGGGTGGCCGCGGCCGCCAGGCCGTCGTAAGCCATATTTAAATTAAAACGACCAAACCACCCCGGCCTCAGCGAAGGGCCGGACCTTCTTCTCGCGCGGCAGGAAGACGTCGTCGTAGTAGCCGCCGATCTCGAGGCCGCCTCGGCCGAGCAACGCCCAATTCGGCGCCACCCCTATCTCGAGCTCGCCGAACGGCGCGTTCTGCCACGCCGTCTTGTCGTCTTCGAACGCGGCGTACGTGTCGGAGAGGTAATACAGAAAGCGGCCGCGGTCGCCCACTCGAGCGAAAAGCGGCCCGACGAGCCTGCGGCCTATGGACGCGTCGTAGCCGGCGCGGAGCCACGGCAAATACTGGTGGTCGATGTACGGGAAGTACGGCGCCCGGTACCGGAGCTTGACGACCCCCATCCCCGCTACCGGCCTGGCAACTACCTCCCACCCGCCGAGGAACAGCTGCCTATGATACCCGTATTCCAGGATCGGCTCGAAGATGTTGTCGTCCATCGCGTAGCCGTAGAATTGGAGCCGGAATAGGTGGTTATTAACCTCCCCGACGGCGTACGTCACCTCGCCGCGGTACCCCGCCTCCTCGTAGAAGTCGGGGTAATAATTATCCGTGGCGTTGAAGCGGAAGGCGCCGGCGGCGAAGGACAGGTCCGCGGCGGCAATTACGCCGGCCGACGCCAACGCGCCGCCCGTCATCAAAATTAGACGAACCATGGTATTTCACCCTACCTTTCCCCGGTTACCGGTGATACCAAAGCTCCGAACGACCCGAAATCATATCGTGAGCCGAGGCCCAAAAGCCGCCGTCGGGAGCGTGGGCGATATATTCGATGTCCGCGGGATAAGGGACCTCCTCCAACCGCCAGTCGGCCCCGTCGTAGACTACCGACGTGTCGCGGCCCACGGCCAGGCCGGACGAGTGATTGATGCCTCCGTCCCGAACGGCCACGTCGTTGAGCCACGTGAAGTTCCGCCCCTTGGTCGCGAAGAACACGAGTTCGTACTCGCCCCGGCCCGCCTCGCCGCTCCTCTTAACGATGCCGTTGTAACCGCTCAAGAAGTCGACGAAGAGGTAGAGGTCCGTACCCGAGGCGCATTCGGCGCGGACCGTTTCCACTTCCTTGCCTACGGGCGAGCGGAAGTCGAGCCGCTCCTCGAGCCAGGAGGCGCCGCCGTCGTCGGTGACGAAAACGCTCGAGTCGCCTATTCTCGCTCCCCTCTCGACGGCCTCTACGGCGAACACGACGTTTCGGCCGCTCTTCCCGCCCGCTGCCTTGGCGCCGACGGCGCACGTCACGTCGCCGAGGTCCGCGAAATCCACCACCTTGCCGTCGTTATACCGGGCCAAGATACCCCGGCGCTGGTTCACTACGCGCACGTACCCGTCGTCAATAGTGAACCAACACTCGAGGTCGCCCGCGGGGTGAACCGCGCTTATCGAACCGCGCCGGCTCGTCGCCAGCGGAACCTCCAGCCACCCGCTCCGGCTGAAGTTGCGAATCAGATACGGAGAGTCGCGTCCCCCCTCGTTCTTGCCGCCGGCCGCCCAAAGTGTACGCCCGGCGCACGCTATATCCGTTAACCAGCCTTCTTCCCATTCGTACGGGACGACGTAATCTTCGCGGAAGTCGCGCCCGTCGTACCTCCAGATTGCGGAATCGCCCTTACCTCCGGTCGCCGCGTAGACGCGGCCCGAGTAGAAGTTCGCGGCGATCCCCACTACTTTCCAGCAGTCTTTCGGGAAAAGCGCGTATCGCACCCAACCCGAGGCCGCGGGCCCCAGCGGCTCGCCGCAGTCCGACGCGATAAATAAAAAAACGACCGCCAGGGCCAACGCTACGCCCCGGGTCGCCACTCGCCATGTCCGCTCTTCTCCACCCATAGAGCCTCCCGTTACGTTAATGCGGTGCAGCCGAGTTTAAATGAACCAGATTCTCTTCAGGCCAACCCCCGCGTGTTACCTACCCGCCGCCCACGGGCCTGCGCTTAGTACGGTCCAAACCACAGGTTGGCCGATCTTTTTACAAATTATTTTAACACGAAACCTTTCCTAACACAACCGGAAATCGAAATCCAGGCGTTACGCCGAGGTTAATAAACACTACACTTTGGTGGGCGGGTCCGAAGGCCGGCCCCTACGCGTTACGGCCCCGCCGCCAACGCCACCTCCAGGCGCTGGCGGGCCTGGTGGATGAAGGCCTCGATGCGCGTGCGGGTGGTGGCGGACTCCAGGCCGTCGTACGACATGTTCAATACGGGGACGTTGTCGTAGTCGCCCTGGACGCGCTTGAGCAGCGCCGAGACGATGACGCCCGGCATACACGTAAACGGCATCAGGTTCGCGACGCCGTGGCAGCCGTTGTGCGCGTACTCCGCGGCCTTCCCCACCGACAATATCGCCTCCCCCTCGAACGTGTCATCCACGTACCGCGACCCGGCCTTGATAGTCTCCTCGACTTCCGGCTCGGGCCAGTTTCGCACGAGGCCTTCGAAGAGCGCCGTGATCTTAGCGTAGTCGCTCTTCTGGATTTTTTGCGTGATTATGCTGAGCGCGCGCCGCGAGTAGTCGCCGCGGAGCTTGCAGTCGCGGATGCGCGTCCAGTTGGTATACCAGAACCACTCCGAGATGGGCGGCAAGAGCGCCTCGCCGCCCAGTCCCTCCACCTGGTCAACGAAGTAGCTGTTCGAGAAGCGGTTGGAGCGGACGTATATCTCGCCGACGATGCCTATCTTCGGCTTCGGCTCAGCGGAGACCGCAATACTCGGCCACGCCGCGACCGCCTCTCTGCATATTTCAAGAATGCCCTCCAGCGTACCGTCGCGGAGGATGCTCTCCTCGATCTTCTGGACGTATCTCCAATACACCTCGTGCGCCGAGCCGGGAACGAGCTCGTACGGCCGCGTCTGCAACAAGAGCTTCTCCAGCATGTCTATCGCGACGACGCCCTGCCACGCGCGCCGCGTGAACTCGTTGCCGACGATGCCGAGGTCGTTATAGAGCGTCTTGCCCTGGTTGGGGCTGAAGACCGGCACGTCGCCCAGGCCCAGCTCGGCGAGGACGACGCGGTGGAGCATGTTGTATTGGCCGAAGCGGCAGGGCCCAGAGCCCGCGGGCATGAAGAAGATCGTCCGCTCCGGGTCGAAGTCGGGCCGCTTGGCGTACTTCACCATGTCGCCGGTGGTGACGATGCAGGGGTAGCACTCCTTGCCGGTGGTGAACTTGCGGCCCCACGCGAGCGTCTCGTCGTCCGGCTCGTCCATTACGACCGCGGGCACCCCCACCGCCTCGAACGCCGCCCGTACGGCGTACGCGTGGTCGCACATGTAAGGGATGTAGATCGTCCGCTTGTGGTCCTCCGCGGCGAGCGAGAGGCGCTTGATCTCGACGGAGGCCGGGACCTTGTCGCGGAAGTTCTTGATGCTGTCCAGGAACGCCTCCGCGCGGGTTATGGCGCCGGCGCCCGCGGAGTGCTCGTCGATCTCGAGCTGAAGGAACGGCTTGCCGCCCATCTTGACGCGGAAGAACTTCAACAGGAACGAGTCCGGGCCGCAGCCGAAGTTGGTGATGTAGACGCCGTGGAGGCGCGGGTCCTTGCGAACGATCTCGACCGCGGACAGGATCTTCTGGCCGTACTTCCAGTACATGTTGTCCCACTCGTGGCTGAGCTCAACCTCCTCCACCGGCAGGAAGTCCATCGGAATGGCGAGCGTCCCCAGGTCGCGAAACTTCTTGGGCATCTCGAGGTTGATGCCGCCGTCGCAGGTATTGTACGGCCGGCCTATGATTACGACCGCGTTATCGTCTTTATCGAGAGACTCCAGGAGCTGGATGCCGCGCGTCTTCACCCGCCCGTAGAATTCGTTCTGCGCGCCCTTGGCCGCCTGGTACGCGCGGCGGACGTCGCCCTTCTTCACGCCCAGCGGCTTAAGCGCGTCGTAGAGCGCGTTAACCAAGGCCGCGTCGCCCCGCTCGAAGAAGAGCTTTGGGACGAGGACCGGCACCTCCTTGGCCTCGAGGTCCAGGGCCGACGAGATGACGTACGGCGACGTCTGGACGTACGGGCAGGTAAAGGACTTGTCGGTAAGCGCGTTTTGCTTCTCGAGCGAGATGGCCGACGGCATGAAGACCGCGTCGACGCCCTTCTTGAGCAAATTTATGACGTGGCCGTGCGCCACCTTCACCGGGAAGCAGCACTCCGAGGCCACCGCCTCGACGCCGTCGTGGATGATGTGCTTGTTAGTATAGTCGGAGAGGACCACGTCGAAGCCGAGCTCAGCCAAGAAGGTCTTGAAGAACGGCAGCATCTCGTGAATGAATAGCGTGCGCGGCAGGCCGACGCGCGGCGCGCCCTCGGCGGCCTTCGCAGAAGTATAATCTCTCGTCAAGAGCTTCTCGCGTTCGGCGAAGAGGTTGGGCAGGCCCTCGCCGCGCTTTTGCGCCTTCTTGCGCTCGACGTCGTACTTCTCGCACCGCGAGCCGTAGTACAGCGGCTCCTCACCCTCCACAGTTACCACTTTTATTTCGCAATGGTTCGAACAATCCGCGCACTCGAAGGAGCTCTGCTCGTACTTGCGGCGGGCAAGGTCCCAACCCTTGAACGTGCTCTCGCTCACGCCGTCCCACAGCTCGCGGGCGATCATGGCCATGCCCCAGGCGCCGGTGACCTCGTGGTGGTCGGGGACCGTGAAGGGCTTGCCGGTGACCTTCTCGAAGGCCGCGACGACGGCGTTGTTGTAGGCGACGCCGCCCTGGAAGAATATGTTGTCGCCGACGCGCTTCTCCTGGACGACGCGGTTAAGGTAATTCAATACGATGGAGTAGCCGAGGCCACCGCAGAGGTCCTCGCGCGGCGCGCCGCGCTGCTGGTGACTCAGGATGTCCGTCTCCATGAAGACCGCGCAGCGCTCGCCCAGACGGCAGGGCGCATCCGCGGCCAGCGCGAGTTCGGCGAACTCCTGCTTGATGTTTACGTCGAGGCGCTCGCTCTGCTCCTCGATGAAGGAGCCGGTGCCGGCGGCGCAGACCTTGTTCATCTCGAAGTCGACGATGGCGCCGTTGTCTAGCGAGATGTATTTCGAGTCCTGACCGCCTATCTCGAAGACGGTGTCGACGCCCGGGTCGATGTAGGCCGCGGCGGTGGCCTGCGCCGTGATCTCGTTCTTGACGACGTCGGCGCCGACGAAGTCGCCGGTGAGGTAGCGACCCGAGCCGGTGGTCCCGACGCCCCGCACGACTACTTTGTCGGCGACCTCCGCGCCCACCTCGGCCAGGCCCCGCCGGATGGCCTCGATGGGCCGGCCCGCCGTCATCAGGTAGCGCTTCGAGATGATGTTGCGGTTCTCGTCCATCGCGACGACGTTGGTCGAGAGCGAACCCACGTCGACGCCCAAGAAGCAATTTATCTTCTCGCCGTCTTTCGGGGGTGTGACGTCGGCCTTGGGCTCGAGGTGAACGTCGCGCAGGACGAGTCGTTCCTGCCCCTCCTCCTCCTCGTGCTCGGCGGCGAGGTAGTCGTAGAACGCTTTCGTGCCGGCGAAGGGGGTTAGCTCGTCACGCTCCGCGGCGGCCAGTACCGCGCCGATGGCGCCCATGGAGGCGAAGTGCGCCGGGATGACGAGCTCGCCGGCGTCCAACCCCAGGACCTCGGTGAAGGCGCGGACCATCCCCTTGTTGGCCGCGACGCCTCCCATAAAGCAGTAGTCGAGGCGGAAATCCTTGCCCTTCGCGATAGTGGCCTTGAAGTTTCGCGCCATCGCGAAGCACAGGCCCGCGACGATGTCGTAGTCCGGCGCGCCCTCCTGCTGGAGGTGGATCATATCGG
>CAZWAM010000024.1:23955-27832 GCA_964631855.1 uncultured bacterium
CCCGCGACGATGTCGTAGTCCGGCGCGCCCTCCTGCTGGAGGTGGATCATATCGGACTTGGCGAAGACGGAGCAACGGCCGGCGATGCGCGGCGGATGCTCGGAGCGGAGCGCCAGGTCGCCGAACTCCTCTACCGTCAGGTCGAGGCGGCTGGCCTGTTGGTCGAGGAAGGAGCCGGTCCCGGCGGCGCAGATGGTGTTCATCGCGAAGTCGCGGATTACGGTCCGGCCGGTCTTCTCGTCCTCGCCCACGATGATGAGCTTCGAGTCCTGGCCGCCGATCTCGACGACGGTGTGGACGTTCGGGTAGAGCCGGCCCACCGCGGCGGTCTGCGCGACTATTTCATTTACGAAGGCCGCGCCCGAAACATCGGACGCCAGCTTGCCGCCCGAGCCGGTGAGGCTCAGCGACTTTATCTCGTCGGCTGGGTAGCGGCTTAGGACGTCGTCGACGCCCCCCGCCAGCACTTTAACCGGCCGGCCTTTGTGGCGAATGTAGTGGTCCTCGACGACGCGGTAGTCGTCGTCGAGCAGGACCAGGTTGATGCTGATGGAGCCGAGGTCGGCGCCGAGGTGCATATATTAATGCTCCTAAAGGGGGACAGGCGGGGAGGAATCTATGAAGGCTTGGGGGAAACTTGCGCCCGTCCCGCTATATTATTTAAATACAACTACGCGCGAACGAACGGGCCGCCGGGCCCGTCCGCCGGACTTTTGGACGTTTAATATAGCACACCGGGGGAAGGGTTTTCAAGGGCGGAAAAAAGCCGCCCCGGGGGGCTTTTTTCGTACTTAAACCTACCACCCTAACGTATTCCTACGTTCTTCCCCGTCTAGCCGCGCTCGCGTTCGGCGGCGCCCTGATACCCTACGATCAGGTGACCTTTGAACCGCACCTTAAACGGTAACGAAACGGCGCGGCGGGGGGTCGCGCACAGGTCGGCTCGAGGCCACAATGATCTATACTTAACGGGCGCCTCTCCGCTAAACGCCTTTTTTCAATATTGACAAAAGGCACCTCGCCTACTAACATAGGAGCGGATAGTAGAAGTACAAAAGTCAAACTATTAACCTAGGCCGAACCCACAAAACCCCTAACCTTACTCTTTAAAGTGAGAGAGGCCGTTAGAAGGAGGAAGGTATGAAAACGAAACTAACATGGGTTTTCGGTTTAATCGTAACAGCCAATTGCGCTTGGGGCGACTTCCGTCAAGTCGTCGCCTCGTTCCCCCCGCCGGCCCGTTATCCCCTCGCGCTGGCGCGGGGCGCCGACGACGCCCATATGTGGGTATTTTGCAACGACCCGCCCTATAATATCTACCGCATAAACGCCGAGACGGGTAGCGTCTACGAATCCGTAGCCTCCCCTTGGGGCACCGACACCCGGGGGCTGGCCTACGCCGCGGGCGGTTACCTCTACGTCGGCGACTTTTACGCGGACCACATCTACCTCGTTCATTATTCCAACATCCGGAGCGTCATTTCCTCGTTCCCGGCGGGACACTACAACGTCGCCGGCCTGGCCTTAAAAGCTACGGGAGACGGCGGCGTCGGCGGCAACTCGCTCTGGTCCACGACGGTCCCCCCCTTATGGTCCGATAACCGCATCGGCGGCGCCCGCGGCAAACCGGCCCGGCAACACGACGCGTGGCTCTGCGGCGTTTACCTCCATAACCGCACCACGGGCAGCATTATCTCGTCGTTCCCGCCGGACCTCGGCGTGGTCGACGTCGCCTGGGATTGGCGCAACGATATCCTATGGGGCGGCGGCGCCGCGTTGGCCGGCTACAAACCTACCGGCTCCTACGTCGGCTCTTTTTGGTTCTATAGAGGCCACAGTAAATGTCACCTCAGAGGTATGTGCTATTTCAACCAATACCTTTGGGCAGGCGCGACCTGGCCGGAGCCTCTGATCTTAAAGATCCACTGCCCCCTTGGTATAGGCGTCGAACCCGCCTCGCTGGGAAAAGTAAAAGCCCTGTTCCGGTAACCCGCGAACGAAACGAAGAAGCCGCCCGCCCGGGCGGCTTTTTCATTACTTAAACCTATCGGCTTTTGATATAGTCGAATAGCTGATAGGACGCCCTCGCTCCTGCCCGAATCCCATATCTCGGAGGTATACGAAATGATTCATAAACGTCTAATCCCCCACCTTGCCGTGCTCGCCCTCGGCGCCGTCGCGTGCCTGGGCCTGGCGCTCTTGCCCGGCGACGACGCCCGCGCCGAAGTCATCGCCGGCCTCGTGGACCCCGAAAGCCAGGAACTCAGCGAGCAAATGTACGTCGACGAAATGCTCGCGGCCTCGCCCGCGCAGCTGAGCCTCGAGGAGGGCGGCGGCGAAGGGCTCGTCCCCGACGCGGCTATAAAGGCCGAGCCGTACGAAACCGAGAACGGCTTCCGCGGTTGGAAGGTCCACGTGCCGGACGGCAAGCCGCTCGCGACGCCCGCGGTCGCCGACGGCATCGTCTACGTCGGCGGCGGCTTCGGCACCTACGACTTCTACGCCTTCGACGCCGACGACGGCGACCTGGTCTGGCAGTACCACGTCGGCGACGACGGCCCAACGGCGGCTATTGCCCACCGCGGTCGCGTCGCCTTCAACACCGAGAGCTGCATCCTCTACGTCCTGGACGCCGAGAAGGGCAACAAGATCTGGAGCCAGTGGCTGGGCGACCCGCTTATGGCGCAGCCGGCGGCGGCGGGCGACAAGATATACATTACCTACCCCGGCGGCGACGGCTACCACCACCTCACGTGCCGCATGCTCGAGAACGGCGGCGAGGTCTGGAACCAACCGCTCGTCGGCGAGGTCATCACCGCGCCCATAATCAACCGCGGCTCCGTCTTCTGCTCGACGCTGGAGGGGACCGTCTACCACTTCGACGCCGACGACGGCGAGCTCAAGTGGAAGGACCAGAAGCTCGCGACGTCGGCGCCCTGGGTCGTAGGCGACGAGGTCTACGTCTCCAAGCGCGTGGAGGTCGCGGCTGAGGGCGGCGCCAAGGAGCAGTACGAGGGCATCGCCGGCCTGGGCCGCGGCTCCGGCGGCCAAATCAACGAAGAGCTTTACGCCTACGGCAAGGCCGACTACCTCGCGCACGACACCTCGAGCCGGTACGCCGAGGAGCAGCTCGAGCTCGACGCCGCGGTGGGCTTCGGCTCGGCGCCGGCGGCGGCCAAGTTGGGCCAGGCCACCGAGAACCTGGGCGTGGGGACCGTCTCCGGCGTCTGGGCGTACCAGGGCTCGCGGCCCGTCGTCAAAGGCAACCGCTCCTACAACGCTATGGGCGACGCCGTGCGCGCCGTCGACGTGGAGTCGGGCGAAGTGCTCTGGGAGAAGGAGTACGAGCAGGACGAGGACCGCGGCGGCCGCGCGCTCACGCCCCCCTCGCTGGCGGGCGACAACCTCTACTTCGGCTCCACCGACGGTGACGTGATATGCGTCCGCTCCGGCGACGGTAAGGAGCTGTGGCGTTTCAACGTCGCTGAGCCCATTCGCTTCCAGCCCGCGGTGACGGGCGGCAAGGTCTTCGTCGGGACCGACTACGGCAACATCTTCTGCGTGGACGTTCAGGACCGCTCCGCGGACGGCTGGGCGATGTGGGGCGGGAACGCCGCGCACAACGGCTGGGAGGAGTAGGACACCCCCTCTCCCACGCCGATGCTGCTAACCCGGCCGCAAGGCCGGGTTTTATTTACGTAGGGGCCGACCTTCAGGTCGGCCCGGTACGTATTTGGAAAGCCCCGGGCCGGTCTAAAGACCGGCCCCTACTCTTGGTAATTCGCGATGTGGGGCGGCAACGCCGCGCACAACGGCCGGGAGGAGTAGGAAACCCCCCTTCCCGTGCCGATGCTGCGAAACCCGGCCTCAAGGCCGG
>CAZWAM010000025.1:0-3645 GCA_964631855.1 uncultured bacterium
TTCGGCATCACTACCGCCGACGGCGTTCACATCTGTACGGACCCGTATATCGCGGGCTCGTACGACGGCGCTGTCGGCTACGGGCCCATTCGCGACGCGTGCGACGTCGTGCTCCAGTCGCACGACCACGACGACCATGCCGGCGCGGCCGACCTCGGCGGTAATCCCGTCGTCGTCCGCGGCGCGGGTACCCACAAGGCCAAAGGGATAACCTTCGTCGGGACGCCCACTTACCACGACGAGAGCCAGGGGCGCGAGCGGGGCGAGAACACCGTCTTCACGTTCGAGGCCGACGGTATGAAGGTCGCGTTCCTCGGAGACCTGGGCCACGTGCTCTCCGACGAACAGGCGGCGGCCGTCGGGCCGGTGGACGTCTTGTTCACGCCCGTGGGCGGTTATTTCACCATCGACGCCGCGACGGCGACCAAAGTAGCCGAGCAGCTCGAGGCCAAAGTAATATTTCCTATGCATTACAAGACGGACGCTTGCGGCTTTCCCATCGCCCCGGTGGCCGACTTCCTGGCGGGCAAAGCCAACGTCGAGCGCCCCGGCGCTCCCGAGGTGGAGATTGCCAAGGAGGATTTGGGCGCTCCGAAGGTGATCGTGTTAGATTACGTAAAATAATTCTTAGGCATAATAACGCCGGTTTATGCTGCTTTGCGCAGCGGACCGCCACCGCGCGGAAGGGGACGATATGCGCGAGATAACCGTCGAGGAAATAGCGGAAAAAGTCAAGGACCTGTGCATCGACGCGGGATATAACCTTCCCGCGGATACGGTGCAAGCGCTCAAAGATTACCGCGATAAGGAGGAATCGCCGGTAGGCAAACAAATATTATCGTCGCTGCTCGAGAACGCCGAGATCGCCGCCCGGGGTGAGTATCCCCTCTGCCAGGATTGCGGCTTCGCCGTCTTTATCGTTGAACTCGGAAACGACGTGCACGTAACGGGTGGCTCGCTCCGCGAGGCGATCGACGAGGGCGTCCGCCGCGGCTACACCGACGGCTACCTGCGAAAGTCCATCGTCGTCCACCCCGTCGTCGGCAAGAACACGGGCGACAATACGCCGTCCATCATCCATATAGTTCCGACGAAGGGCGAGGAGCTCGTCATCCAACTGGCGCCCAAGGGGGGCGGCTCCGAGAACATGAGCCGCATCAAGATGATGAAACCCGCGGACGGCCGCGAGGGCATCATCGACTTCGTCGTCGAGGCGGTGCGCGAGGCCGGGCCCAACCCGTGCCCGCCGGTCGTCGTCGGCGTCGGCATCGGCGGCACCTTCGAGCATTGCGCCTTTCTCGCAAAGAAGGCGCTCTTCCGGCCGCTGGGCCAATCGGCGGAAGACCGCTGGGACGCGGAACTCGAGAAGGAGCTGTTGGAACGCGTCAACAAGCTCGGCATCGGGCCGATGGGTTACGGCGGCTCTACGACGGCGCTCGGCGTCCACGTCGAGTCGTTCGGCCGCCACATAGCCTCTTTCCCCGCCGCGGTCAACGTCAACTGCCACTCGGCCCGGCATAAGACGGTCGAAGTATAAAATTAATATCCGAGGGTGAAAAGGAGCCCCGGGGGGCTCCTTTTATATCCCCGTAGTTATTGACTTATAAGAAATGCGTGTTATTATTTTAACGGCTCAGGAGGTAAAGAATGAACGATAACTTTATTGAGATCGAATACCCCGCCGAGCTGAAAACGGAGATAGAAACTTATTTCCGTTGTAAGAAAGAGTATTTAGACAAAGCCTTGGGCGAATTTTTACTCATAAAAAGCGATAAGGTTGAAGGCGTATTCGAATCGCAACGGGATGCAATAAAAACCGGTTACGAGAGTTTTGGTAACGAACCTTTTCTCGTAAAACAAGTGTTAGAGGTGGAGCCCATATTGGATTTTACCGCTAATATTTTAAGGAAATAATATGCCTTCTTTTACTATAAGGGTCGCGAACCTAGCGCAAGCGGACCTTGTAGTTGAAGTATAAGTAGTTCCCTCGGAACTTTATATACAAAAGTTCGGTGCACCTCACCCTCCAACTTCTGGGGTAATGCTTATTCGCGCTTTATTCGATACTGGAGCCTCGGGTAGCGTTATTCAAACGGGAATACCGAGGCTTTTAAATTTAAACCCCGTAGGTTTTACTATACTTAGTACGGCGTCCTCGCGGGAGGTAGCTTGTTTACAATACGACTTAAAGTTGGTGTTGCCTAATAACGTAGGGGTAGACGGCGTATTCGCGGAGTTAGACTTGCCGGGCCAGTCCGTTCAGTGTTTGATAGGACGAGACGTGTTGCAACACGCAGTTTTAATATATACAGGTTACGATAATAGTTATACGTTTAGCGTGTGAGATTCTTTGTGTTTTAATTAATAAGCGGCCCCGCGGGGGGCCGCGTCTCGTATTAGTTTCGTCCCTTACCGGGAATGTGTTTGCATTCCCCGTTTGCCCCGGCGCCGTTGGGTTTTAAGTTCCGCCGCGGCCTTAAGTCACATTAAGTAGCCAAAAAAACCTTGACAAGTATAACATAATGTTATTAAAATATAAGAGGTACTAGGGGTTAGGGGGCGGGAAAGGAGCAAGTTATATGGCCGAGGAATTCGAGGATCCGATCGAGGCGATAAAGAGAAGGAACGAGGAACGCGCCAGGCGGCTTAAGGAACGGATAGCGAGCGGCGAGTTCGATAAGTTCGAGACGCCGCTCGAGGCGGTCGAGGAATCGTTGCCCTCGGGCCTGGAAGCTATCGAGGCGCCCGAGAGCGACTTCGACCTGAGTTCTTTCCCGGCGCCGCCCGAACCTTCGGCGATTCCTTTAGACGAAGAGAAGGCCCTGCCGGTGGCGGAACCCCCGCCGGAAGAACCGCCCGCGGCGCCGCCCGAGATGCCGGCGGCGTTCGTGCCGCCCCCCGAGGCCGCGTTCACGGCCGAGGCGCCCGATATCCCGCCGCCGATGGAAGATACGCTCGCGGCCTTGGAGTTGACGGAACTAGACTTGGAGGGCGTTAGCGAAGTGATGGCGCCCCAACCGTGGGATACGGCCGAAGCACCCCCTGCGGAAGCGGCCGTGCCCACGGAAGCGCCCCCCCCGCTGGAAGAAGTAGCGCCCCCCGCTTTCGAGCTTCCCCCCGAGCTTGAGATAGAGGTCGAGCCGCCCGCGCCGGTGCCCGAAGAGGTCGAGGCGCCCCCGGCGGAAGAGGAAGTACCCGTCGGGCTGGAACCTGTCGCCGTAGGCGAACCTGCTTTGCGGGAGGAAGAGGCCGAGGCTATTAAGGTGACGATCGAAGAGGAACTCCGCGAGGTGCCGCCTCCCGCGCCGCCGATACCGCCGCCGCCCGAGGAAGTTCCCGTCGGCGTGGCAGCCGAGGTCGCGCCCGAACCTGAACCTGCGGCGCCCCCGGTGGAGGAGCCGCCCAGGAGAGAGGAGGCCGAGATATTCATCGGCATCGAGGTCTTGGGCAACAAGGTCCGGATAGAGCGGCGGAACATAACTCTCGCCGCGGCAATAGACCTGTTCAGAGCGCTAGTTGACCGATACCAAAGCAGGTGAACGTAGCAGCATAACGAAAGAATACCCCCCGGCGCCGGGGGGTTTATACCATACACGGCCCCCCGCTCTCCTCGAAGTAGGAGGGCGGATTTTAATATTACGGGCG
>CAZWAM010000025.1:3745-27514 GCA_964631855.1 uncultured bacterium
TACTATTGCAATAGAAAACTATATACTTTATTATTACGTTAAAAGGGTTTTTACGAACCGGATACGGCAGTATAATCCTATGGAGTTAAGCGGTTGCATATTCGGCGTGCCGATGATCGTTCTGGCGCTCGTGCTCGTCTTTTTCGGCGTTTTATTTTTGTGGGCCGCATTTTCGGACGAGGCTCAAGCTCAAGGCAAATCGAGCGGCCGTCTTTTGGTAGGCGGCGCCACTACCCTCGTGGGCCTTTTGCTTATCGCCGGCGCCGGCGTCTGGACGTACCGTTCCTATAAGCGTTATCAGGCCGAAAAGCCGCGGACCATCGTACAACAGATCGACCTCCCGGGCGATTTGTCGCTCGAGGAGTTGAAGTGCCGGGCGTGCGGCGCCACCCTTTCCAAAGATAATATCGACGTCAAAGCGGGGGCGGTTGTGGTAACCTGCCCCTATTGCGGCACGTCGTACGAGGTCGAAGAGGAGCCCAAGTGGTGACGGCCGTCGCCGTCTTTTATGGGATATGGTACCGTCGACACGTAGCGTAGCGGCGTTTTTATCGTGCGTCGCATTCGCCGCGGCGTCGTCGCCCGTAGCGGCGCAGGATTATTACTTCGAGGTCCCGCGCGAGGTCGTTACGGTAACGGTCAACGCTGACTCCTCGCTCGATATCGATTATAAAATAACTTTTCGCAACACCGCCTCCGGCAACCCCATAGATATCGTCGATATCGGCTTTCCCTCCGACGATTACGACCTCGCGTCCGTGACGGGGGATGTAGACGGCTATCCGCTGTACGCGATAAGGCCCTCCGAGTATATAGAGGTCGGCGTCGAGATACCCCTCGGCGACTATACTATTCCGCCGGCTGAGGCCGCTACGCTACACGTCCACGGCCGGAACTACCATATGGTCTTCGAGGACTCGAGCGACGACGCGTACGCCTCCTGCGTATTCAGCCCCACCTGGTTCGGCTCCGAGTTCACTACCGGTTCCACACACCTCACGATGGCCTTCGTATTCCCGCCCGGCGTGACGGCTGAGCAGGCCCGCTGGCACGAGGAAGAGGGGGGCGAGCCGACGCGGACGTTTGTGGAAAGTGGCCGCGTACGTTACGTCTGGGAGCGGGAGGAGGCGTCGCCCTCCGAAAAATATTCCTTCGGCATGTCGTTCCCGCGGGACGCCGTCGCCGAGGTGCGGTCGCCGCCGCGATTCGGTTGGCTCGGCGGTCTGTTCGGCGGCCTGGTAACGCTTGCGACGAAGTTCTGCGGTTGCCTCGTGCCTCTGGGTATTTTCGCGTTAATCGCCGTCGCCGGCGCGGTGAACAGCCGGCGTCGGCGCATGAAGTATTTTCCGCCCCAGGCCAAGGTGGAGGGGGTGGGGATAAAGCGGGGGCTTACGGCGCCCGAGGCCGCGGTGATACTTGAGAGGCCGCTCAACGGCGTTTTGACCATGGTACTCTTTGGCCTCGTCAAGAAGGGCGCCCTTGCCGTCGTCACGCAAAACCCGTTAAGCGTAAAGAAGTTGCCGTTCAAAGAGAACGGCTTGAGGGCGTACGAGAAGGATTTCGTCGCGTGCGTCCGAGACGACGGAACGCTCGGCGAGGAAGACCTGAGGGATGCGCTGATATCCCTGATCAAATCGGTGCAGAGGAAGATGAAGGGCTTCTCGCACCGGGAGACGGTGGCGTATTACCGCAAGATCGTTAAGACGGCGTGGCGCCTGGTCGAGGAGGCCGATACGCCGAAGGTTAGACTCGAGGAATTTACCAACGGCCTCGAGTGGACGATGCTCGACGACGACTTCGAGGGGCGCACGCGCGACGTCTTCGTCGGTTACCACGTGCCGCCGCCTTATTGGTGGGGCCGCCTCGCCCCGGCGGCCGGGCCGGGAGGCGCCGCCTCCTTCGATATGCCGACGCTGCCCGGTGCGAGCTTCGCGAACGGCGTCGTAACGCGGCTCGAGGGTATTGCGGGCAACGTCGTCTCCAAGCTGGAATCCTTCACCGGGAAGGTGACGGCGACGACGAACCCGCCGCCGGTCACGACGTCGAGCGGGGGCGGCGGGAGCGGTTGTGCCTGTGCCTGTGCTTGTGCCGGGTGCGCCTGCGCCTGCGCGGGCGGCGGTCGATAGTCCGGGCGCAACGGCGAGCAAGGTGGAGTTCGACTTGTATGGGAATAAGTGAAAAGGTTTACGATAAGATATTGGCCAAGCGAAGGCCGCTGGAGTCCGGGATATATCATCTCAGGCGGCAGGACGCCGAATTCCAGGCGCGCCTGCACCTCCGCATAAACCCCGGCGGCGAAGGCATACTCATGATAAATGCGGCGCGCATCTTACACCTCAATCAGACCGGCGCCGAGATGGCGCGCTACGTCCTGGAGGAGTGGCCCGACGACCGCATCGTTAAGACGATGGCGAGGCGGTACCGCGTGGGCAAGAGCGAACTCGGGCGGGACCTCGCGCGTCTGCGCGAAACCATCGAGATGATGGCGCGGGGCGACGAGCGTTGTCCCATATCGTACCTGGGCGCCGAGCGCGTCGACCCCTTCACCATCGACGTCGAGGCGCCCTATCGGATGGACATAGCTTTAACGTACGGCTGCGATAACGCGTGCTCGCACTGCTACAACGAGAGGCCCCGCGCGGGTGAGGTATTGAGCGCCGAGGACTTCAAGCGCGTAATTGCGAAGGTGTGGGGGCTCGGCATCCCCCACGTTTGCTTCACCGGCGGCGAGCCGACGCAGCACCCCGACCTGGTTGAGCTCGTCGAGTACGCCGAGGAGCTCGGCGTCATCACGGGCCTGTTGACCAACGGCCGCAAGCTCAAAGATGCTAACTATATGAACGCGCTCGCCGAGGCCGGCCTCGACCACGTTCAAATCACCGTACACTCCTCCATACCCGACGTCCACGATAAGATGGTGGGCGCGGAGGGCGCTTTCGACGAGACCGTCGCCGGCATCGAGAACGCGGTCGCGAGCCCGGTTTACGTGATGACCAATACGACCATCACGAGCGAGAACGCCGACGACGTGGAGGAGCTCGTGGCGTTCCTCGCGTCGCTGGGCGTGGAGCACGTCGCGGCCAACGGCATCATCAACTCCGGCGGCGCGCGCGACGTCGACGTCGGCTTAGCCGAGAGCGCGCTCGGCCCAATTCTGAGCCGATTCACCGCCGCCTGCGCCGCGAACGACATGACCTTCGTTTGGTACACGCCGACGCAATATTGCCGCTTCAACCCGCTGACGATGGACCTGGGCATCAAGCAGTGCACCGCGGCCAAGTACAATATGTGCGTCGAGCCGAACGGCGACGTCATACCCTGCCAATCCTTTTACCAACCGCTGGGCAACATTTTGAAGGACGATTGGGATACCGTCTTCGACAACGAGCTGGCGAGAGAGCTCCGCGAGCGCCGATACGCGCCGGCTCGGTGCCGAGAGTGCCCCGACTTCGAGATTTGCGGCGCCGGGTGCCCGCTCTCCGTCAAGTACGAGAGGGTCTTCTGTTGCCCCGACGCCGCATCCAACCCGGCGTGATGGGGGGGATAAAAGTAATAGGTGAAGCCGGCCCTTACCTGACGCCCGAGGAGGAGGAGCGGCAGGCCGCCTGGTACGAGGCGCATCGGCGTGAGCTCTACCGGCAACTGGGCCTGAGGCGTTGCGGGTGGGTATTGGAGGTCGGTTGCGGGAGCGGCGTCGTTACCGCGGAGCTGGCGCGTCGGGCCGCGCGGGGCGCGGTCGGCGTCGACCGACGCGTGGACGTTTTACGGGCGGCGTGGGCGCGCCGCCCGGGGGAGCGGTTCGTGGCCGCCGACGCCGCGGCCTTGCCCTTCCGCGACGGCGTCTTCGACGCCGTGGTTGTGGCGTTCGTTCTCGTGTGGCTCGCCAAACCCGCCGCCTTTTTGAACGAGGCCGGGAGGGTTTTAATGGCGGACGGCATTTTCGTGGCGTTGGCGGAGCCGGACTACGAGGGGGCGATAGATTACCCGCCCGCGGCGTCGACGCGGGAGGAGGTAGCGCGGGCGGTCCGGCGGTGGGGCGGGGACCCGGCCGCGGGCCGAAAACTTCCGGCCCTTTTGAGCCGCGCGGGATTTGACGTCTTCAGCCTCGGCGTGTTAAATTCCGCGTGGACCGCCGCGCGTTGGGCCGCCGAGGAGAAACAAGAGCTGAAGTTGTTGGAGGCCTTACTCGAGCCAACGACGGACCGCCGGCGGTTACCGTCGGCGGCGCGCGCCCGGGCGAAGGCGATATCGAAAGGTGAGCGGTGTTATTTTTTACCGATCTTCTATGCGGCGGCGAGGAATGTCCGCTGAGACGTTAACGAATTCGTGCCAAAGGCGAGGTGACTTATGGCGACTCTGCTATTCATCATATTCCGGTTGGTCCATATAATAGCTCTCCCTCCCCCGCAAAGCGAGTTGGTCATTTTTTGTCAACTCTTGGCGGTCGATACCGTCGCGGCCGCAATTATCGTCCATGCTTTACTGACGCGGCGGGCGAGGAAGGGATAAATTAAACCTTTAAGAAGGCGGGCTTAGCTGGCCGTAAACGGCGTAGTAGAAGGACCGTTTTCCGGGCTCCCGGCTAGGTTGCAAACTCGCCTCTTAACGTCCACGAGGACGCCGCGGTAATTTTTACCGCGACGAATTCGCCCGTGCGGGCGTTCCCCGGGAAATTTACGATTTTATTTTCGCTCAATCTGCCGGCGTGTTCGCCGGCATTTTTCGCGCTGGGGCCCTCCACCAGCGCGACTTTTTCCTCGCCTATTAATTTCCGGTTTATTTCGAGCGATATCGCCCGTTGCCGTGCCGCGATGGTTTGTAGGCGGGTTACCTTTTCGGCGCGCGGTAATTTGTCTTCGAGCGCCGCGGCCGCGGTGCCGGGGCGGCTCGAGTAAATAAAAACGTACGCGCTGTCGAACCTTATCTCCTCGAGCGCGCGGTACGTTTCCTCGAACGCGGCCTCCGTCTCGCCCGGGAAGCCGACCAACAGGTCCGTCGTTAGACAGATTTTCGGGACCGCTTTGCGCACTTCCGATACGATGTCGAGGTAACGGCTCATGTCGTAGCCGCGATTCATGGCGCGCAGTATGGCGTCGGAACCGCTTTGCAGCGGGAGGTGGAGGTGGCGGGCGACGTTCCGCCCTTGCGCGAGGGCGTCTATGGCGTCGTCGCCGAAGTCGCGCGGGTGGTTGGTGATAAACCGCAGGAAGACGCCGTCGCACAGCGCGTCGACTTTTTTCAGAAGGCCGGCAAACGCGCCCCCCCCTTCGCGGTACGAGTTCACGTTTTGGCCTATGAGCGTAATGTCTTTAAAATCCGCTCGCACGAGCTCTTCGACTTCTTCGAGTACGTCGTCGACCGGCCGGTAGGTCTCCGGGCCGCGGGCATAGGGTACGACGCAGTACGAGCAGAAGTTGTTGCAGCCGCGCATAATCGCGACGTTCGCCCGGGGCCAGTTCTTTCGTAGAGGTGAAACCGCGGCCGGGATAGACGGTTCGGGTCTGCCCGATATTTCCGCTAAGGCCGCGGGAACGTTCTCGAGCTCGGCGGTGCCGAACGTAAAATCCACGTGGGGGCAGGCCCGTTCGATGAAGTCGCCCTCGACCGCGGGCCAGCAGCCGCCCACGCCGATTATCGTCCGCGGGTTATTCTTTTTAAGCCGTGCGAGCGACGTTATGCGCCCGAGCGCCCGGGCCGTCGCCGATTGCCGGACCGCGCAGGTGTAAACGAGTACCACGTCCGGAGCGTCGCCTTCCGCGGCGGGTTCGTAGCCGGCCGCTTCCATAACCGCGGCCAGCTTCTCGCCGTCGTAGTCGTTCATCTGGCAGCCGTAGACGATTAGCTCGTAGGTGGGCATATTTTTGCTGGCCGGCGCCGGGGGCTTCAGCGTTTACGCCGTCGCTAAGCCGACGTTACCGCCGTCGACAATAGCTTTTACCTTATGCGAAAGTACCAAGACGTTACGTCCGCGCGGTAGAACGCCATAGCAAGGGTGGCGGCTAGTACGGCTAAGCCGAACGCGTTTTCGGGGCGGGCGCCGAATATCCGGCGGCCTATAACGGGGATGAGCCACGCCGCGACCGCGGCCGCGGCGAGTACGAACAACGCGCTCTGCCACCCGAGGAAGACGCCCACCAGCGCTACGAGCGCGAGTTGACGTTCCGTGCCCCGAGCGTTCTCCGAGAAAAGCGCGCGCCCGGGACGGACCGCGAGCAACAGGCCGCCGCCCAGAAGGCCTCCCGCGACCGCGCCCGCGGGGCTCGGCGGCCCGGCTAAGAAGGACAGCGCCAAGCCTACGCCGAGGGCCGGGAAGTATAGTTGCGGCACGAGGGCGCCGTAGCGGAATTCCACCCAGTAATTCATAAGGAAGAAAAAACAACACAGGAACGCCGTAGCGAACGCCGACGAGAAGCCGAAGTAGTAAAATAACAACGCCGAGACCGCGCCGCCCGCGGCTTCCCATAGGAACAAGTTTTTGCGGTAACGAAAGCCGCACCCCGGGCAGCGTCCCCGGAGCATTGGATACCACAAAATCGGCAGCATCCATATGCGCCGGTCCGTCCGGCCGCAAGAGGGGCAAGCCGGGGGCAGGACGACGCGGAAACCGCCGCCCGCGAGTCGGTGCACGATGAGGTGGTAGAAGTTCCCCGCGAAGGCGCCCACGAAGAACGCCGCGGCCACCCCGGCGATTTGAACGTATCGCACCACGCGTTTTTTATATTAAGAAATCGCGCCGTTGCCGGCAAGCCTTTTCGCCGCCTTTAGAATTCTTGCGTAATCGAGACGTGTATTTTACCGTCGAGCGGGTCCTCGCCGGCGGCTAAGCCGTAATCCACGCCGTACGTGCCGACGGCCGTCGCGGCCCGGAAGCCCGCGCCGTAACCGAGCTCGAAGCCTTCCGCGAACGTTTTCTCGGTTTTTAGGTGCCGGTAGGCGGCGTCGACGAATACGAATAGCCGGCTCCCGCGGCCCGTCAGGAAGCGATATTCGGCGGTGGCCAGAACTTGCCGGTCGCTTAGGAATTGTTCCTCTCTGAAGCCGCGGAGGTCGGCGTGGCCGCCTAGCGGGTAAAGCTCGTCGAGGCTCGGCCGCTGCGACGTAAGCCCCCAGGCGCCGAGGCGGCCGGCGAGTACCTGGTTGCGTGTGGTGGGCCAGAACCGCCAAACGTCGAGCTCGAGGCGCGGTACGCGTTCGCGGAAACCGTCGGCGAGGTATTCTTTGACGCCGAGCTCGAGGCGGCCGTACGCCTGCCACCCTCGGCGCGGGTTGTCGAAGTAATCCCGGCTGTCGAACGTGGCCCAGGTGAAAATTTTGTATTTGCGGCTCGCGTTTTCTTTCCAGACGCGGTCGAAGCCGGCCCCTGCGGCGACGGTCAAATCCAAAAGCGGGTGGGTCCCGAGGGCGAGTTCGCCGCCGGCCTTCCGGTACTTGACGCGCTCTTTGTACGCGCCGCTCGGTTCGGCGAAAAGGTCTATACCCGCTATCCAGGGTTCGTAGTACTTGGCGCTCGCGTCCATCGTTTCCGCGGCGAGGCGGCGGTAATGCGCGCCGGCTTCCCGGCCCGTGCCGCCGAGGTTGGCGAGGCGCGCCTCCATTTCGCCGATGACGGCCGCGGTCTCCTCGCCCCGCGCCGGCTCGTACGCGAGCGCGCCCGTAACGCGGTAGGTCCGCCTCTCCGCGACCGCGACCCGTAGCCGCCCCGTTTCCGCGTCGACCAGCTCCACCGCCGGCTCGGCCTCGAAGTATTTGAGGCTGTATACGCGGCGCGCGCTCTCGCGGAGTCGCTCGAGGTCGTACGGGTCGCCGGGCACGACGCTGAGTTCCCGCCGGATGACCTCGTCGCGCGTCCGCCGGTTTCCGACGATTTCTATCCTATTAATAGTCACTTTAATTCCGGGTTCGACTGCGATGTTGAAATCTATCTCCTTATACGGTTCGGCGATCTCGAAGCCTCGGGGGCGCACCGACGGCTCGGGATATCCGCGTTTTCGGAAATAGTCGATGACCGCGAGGAGGTCGCGCGCGAGCGCCCGCTCTTTCAACGGCTTGCCCTGGCGCGTCTCGAGCTCCTTGCGTATCTTCTCTTGGTCGCGCGGGCTGACGCCCGCGAGATCGATTTCGCCCACGGTATACCTCTCGCCCGCGCGTATCGCGACGGCGACGTCGGCGCGGCCCGGGCCGGCCTCCGTTACGGCGTATTCGGCCTCGGCGCGTATATAGCCCCGTCCGACCAACGTCGCGAGCAGCGCCATAAGGCCGTCTTTCAGGTCCGGGGGCGACGGCGGGTCGCCCGGGCCGAACGGTATGAACGCGGCCACCTCGTCCCGGCTTAGCGGCGACGCGTTGTCGACCTCCATCGACGCCACGCGATAGCGTTCGCCTTCCGAGACGGTCAATCTCGGCGGTCGGTCCTCCTCCTCCGCGAGTTTCACGTCGACGTCCAGGTAGCCGGCGCGGAGGTAAAACTGTTCCACCGCGGCTCGGTCTACGAAGCCGCCGCGGGTCGCCGCCACCTCTATTTCCGCGTCGGAGAACGCTGCGTTCCCCTCGACGGTTAATTCGGGTGCCGCCATCGCGACGGCGGCCGTCGTCGCCAACAAAATAGTTATGCCGCAGGCTCTAAACATTAGAAGTATATGTTTACGTCGATCCGACCCCGGTGACTCGTTACACCCTCGTCCGGCCTTTTTTCGCCGTCGTACGTGAAGATGAGCGTCACGTATTGGCCCACGCCCTTGTTGACGCTCGCCTCCCACTTGTGGGTTACGCCCGGGACGCGTACGAGCAGCGTTTCCGAGCCGGTATACCCCGACACGTCGAACTGCGACCTCTCGTACCAAACGTCGGCCACGCCCGATTCCGCCAGACGGTACGTGACCCCCGGCCTGGTTTTGATGCCCTTTATGTGCGTGGGCGCGCCGTTGTACTCCTCGTGCCGCCGTGAAAGCTCGCCCCGCGCTTTGAGGTCCAGCCGCGACGTCAGGCTGTAGGTCGGTTCCACCCCGTATATCATCTCGTTCGCTTCCGTGATTTCGGGGGCGCTTACGTTCTCCTCCGTCACCGTTTCGCGTTCCCGCACCCTTTCCACGTCGACCTGAGCCGTAAGGCGGCGGGTCGGCTCGCCCACGACTTCGGCGTATCGCGACGTGCGCCTCCTCCGCACCTGGCGCGACGCGACGGTCCGCTCGAGGTCGTCCTTGGTCGCGTAGCGGGCGAGGCCCGTGACCCGGCGGCGTACGGGAAAGAGGGTTAGGGTGTACCGTTGTTCGAGGCTGCTGTCGAGGGAATCTTCCGCCAAAAGGTCTTGCAGCGTGGCTACGGCGAAGCGGCGCCGCGACGTGGAGCTGTTCCGCGCGTGCACGTAGAGGTCCGCGGCCGCGGCGTCCAGCCAGGGGTTCCGCTCGCCGGCGCTGCCGCGCGCGTCGTTGATGCTGTAGGGACGGAGGCCGAGGCTGACGGTGAGGTCCGGCTTCAGGACCGGGAACCTCCGGCCCGTGGGGCGATACCTCTTTATGAAGACGGCGTCCGGGTCGTCTGGGTCGTATATGTAGACGTAGCGGTTCGGGTTTTTGGGGTCGACCTCGCGCCGGTAGTCGCCGTCGCCGTCGGGCGCGACTTCGAATATTTCTTCGCGCTCGAATTCCTGTAGGTTTTCGAGTTGGTAGCGCGTCGAAATCGCCAGCGCCCGCGCGAGCGGCGTATAGACCGTTTCGACGAGCGACAGGTACGTGTCGACGTCCCCCTCAGCCGCGGCGTAGAAGTCTTTCCGAATCCTCGTAAATTCGCCGTTTACGTTGACGAGGCCCGGGTAATCGTAGGAGGTGGTGGCTTTCTCTTCTCTTTTGCGGTAATGGGGGATGAAGGTGTAGTCGTCTACTTTCTCGCCGCGGCCGACGGTATGGCCGAACCGGACGGCCCAACCCGCGGCCGGCCGCACGCCCGTTCCCATCTCGAGCTCCTGCTCGAGGGTGCCGGCGTCGGGTGCGCCGTCGATGCCGTAATCGGCGCGGCGCTTCTTATCGTGAATTCGGACGTACGGGCTAAGCCGCCAGAACGCGTAAGAGACGTTCCCTTCCTGTTCGCGCCGGGTGTTTTCGTCGTAAGTGAGCAGCTTTTTGCCTATCTTTTCGTCGTTGGGTTCGACCGGCGGCGCTCCCCGCTCGCCTCGGCGCCGCACGCCGTTCCAGTCGTAGCCGACGTGCGGCCAGCGTTCGGGTTCCCAGCTGAGGGAGGCCGCGGTCCGTTCGCCGCGCTGATACAAATAACCTTTCGCGGAGACGCCGGCGTAGCGCTGGTGGATGGCGCCGTAGGTGCCCGACATCGCGAGCGCCGACGTCGGCCGCTCGGTGACGGTGGTCTCGTGAAGGTTGTACCCCGGCGGCTGAGTCAGGCCCGCGACCTCGTCCTCGAGGTCCCAATCCTGCAAGAAGGCGACGCCGTCGTCGCGGCCGAGGTTGCGGAACCGTTTGTCCCTCATCTCCTGAACGTGGCGGACTTCCAACTCGCCCGCGGGCCGAAAAAGTTCGACCGCGTCGAGGCGGACGGTAGCGGTGGCGGAGCCGGCGAGGCCGGTATTGTCCTCGTCGGCCGAGGGCGAGAAGGTGTTGGCGTCGAGGTCGCTCGTCGCCCCTTCCGCGTCCACGGTGATAAGCCGCGACGGCGCGAAGGTCGTATTTACGTCGACGAGGTTGTGGCGTTTGGGCATCGGGAGCAGGATCGTCCTCGGCATATAGTCGCCTCTGCCCGCGCCGACGTACTCGTAGACGTATTTCCCCAGGTCGGGGTCCCAGCGGCGCGTATACGCGCCCTGGCCCTCGCCGACGTATTCAAAAATTACGTCGTCGTTTTCGTCGCGCGCCAGGACCCGCGCCCGCTCTTCGTCGTCGCCTGCCCCCTCCAAGAGCTTCTTCTCGTAGTCCCCCAAGCCGAAGAAGTCGCGGTCGCGGTCGTCTTCCTCTTGTAAATATAAAATGCCGACGTTGACGGCGTCGCCCGCGAAATGGCCCTCGCTTTCCGCGCCGAAGAAATTGCGTTGGTATTCCTCGGTCGTATATTGGAAGTCGACGACGACGCGGTCCTCCGCGGAGATGGGCCGCCGGACCGTGAAGGTTATGGTCGCGAGGTCGTAGTCTACGAGGTAGTCGTTGTTCTCTCCCTCTTTTAATTTGACGCCGTTCACCCATACCGTTTCCGTTCCCGGCAGGACCACGATGTTCTCGTCGTCCCGGGCCGCGAGTTGATACGGGCCCTGGACGCCGTCCACGCCGTAGAACTCGTTGGTCGCGAAGCGGCCGCGCGCCCGCGCGCCGTGAGCGTCGGCCTGCCAGGTGGGGTAGAAGGCTTCGCCCTTGATGCCCGTGAGGCGCCGTTGGTAGGCCGCGAAGCGGCGGCCGGTGACGTCCGCGTCGTAGTCGCCGAAGGTCCCGGCGAGATGGCGCCCCTCGACGCGGAGGCTCATCTTATCGACCGCCTCGACGTCCTTCGTCGCGCCTCCCTCCTCCAGCGGCAAGTCCTGGTCGGAGATCTCGCCCGTAATCTTGACGTCGCCGACGTTCCCGCGGATGGAGAGGCGAAGGGATTGGTCGAAGTCCGTCGGCTGGACGTTGCCGCTCGAGACGGAGAAGGTCTTGGAGCCGGTGATGTCCAGCTGGGAGGGGCCCGCGGCCGCCTCCTCTATGCGCTCGAGCGCCTCGGCCTCGTCCTCGCCCTCCAGCGCCGCGCGATAGTCTTCCGATTGTAGGAAGGGTAAATATTCGTATTCGACGACCGCGGGGCCGGCGTAGGGCGGCGCCGCGATTACCGTTAGGTTCCCGGCGTCGTACTCGAGCCGGTATTCGCGACCCCGCTGCCACACGTCGTCCCCTACGCGTACGACTTCGGAATCGTAGAAGATGAACTTGTGGGGTAGTTTATAAGTGGCGCCCTCCGCGATTTCTGCGATTTGGTGGGAATGGCGCGAGGCCGCTAAGGTCTCGGCCCACCGCGGTTGGTTCTCGGCCGGTGTCGCCGCGGTGCCCGAGGCCGCGAGTGTGAGGAGGCCGCCGACGAGGAGGCGTCGCCACCTGCAACGTCTCTGCATTATATAAAAACGCCCCCTGGCGGGGGTACACGCGTCAGCGTCGTTCACGGCCTCGGCACAACTCTCGGTTTGATTTTTCGCGCTACTCCGACGGCGGAATCCGCGGCGGCTTCTCGACGCGGTCCGGGAAACGGTATTCCACTTCCAATACTTTTATTACGTTATTATAGGTATCCGCTACATACAATTTGCGGTCCGAGCCGAAGGCCAAGCCGCCGGGGTGGTTAAAATTTTTTTCGCCCCGGCCGAATTTACCGTAGGCGAATAGGAACCGGCCTTCGGCGTCGAAGACCGCGACGCGGTCGTTGCCGGTGTCGGATACGAATATGTTGCCGAATCGGTCGAGGCACACCGCGGAGGGGCTTCGCAACGCGCCGGTGTCGGTTTGGCGGAGCGCGTTTACGGGGTTGCCGAATCGGTCGAAGAACTGGAGCCGGGAGTTGCCCGCGTCGGCGACGACGAGGCGGCCCGTCTTATCCACGGCCACCGCCGCGGGAAGGTTGAGTTTCCCCAGGTCCGTTCCGTAATAACCTACCTCGAGCGTAACTTCGCCCAGGGCGTTGAGCCTCTTCACCTTGTGGTTGCCGGCGTCCGCGACCCACAGGTTCCCCAGGTTGTCTACGGCCAACCCCGCCGGCCGTTCGAATTGCGTCGCCACCTTTTTCGTCTGGCCGTACGTCTTCAGGTATTTACCGTAGATGTCGTACTGGTGTATGACGCCCCGTTCGCGGTCGCTTACGTACACGTACAATTCCTGGTCGACGGCGATGCCGCGCGGCGAGACGAGCCCCTCGCCCTCCCACCCGAAGCGGCCGAAGGAGGTGTCGAAGTCGCCCCGCGGGAAGAACCGCTGGACCCGTACGTTTCGGCGGTCGACGACGTATAGCCTCCCCGCGGCGTCGAGGGCGACGTCCGTGGGCTCGTTGAACTGGCCGTCGCCCCGTCCGCCTTCGCCGATCGTGCCGACGGTCCTCAGCCCCGAGGGCAGCTGAGCCCGGTCGCCGCCGCCTACGGTTACCGCCGCGGCCGGCGACGCCAAAGCCGCCGCCACGATTATCGTGACGACGGCTTGCGTTTTCTCCGCTATCCCCGGTGTCAGGCTAGCCACGTATAACGCGTATCCGTTTCTTAGAAGACGTAGCCGACGGCGAAGCGGTGCCGGTCCTTGAAGAGCTCGCCCTCCGGTACGCGCGCGTAGTCGAAGCTAAGGCCCTTGTAGGCGAAGCCGAAGCCCAGCGTCAACCCCGTAATTTCGCCGTCTCTATTACTATAATATCCCGCGCGAACCGCTACCATCTTGGCGTATACGTATTCCGCGCCGCCCGAGTAGACCGCTTGGCCGAGCTCGTCGTCGAGGTGCTCTTTGAAGTTCATCAATAGCTTCGACGCGTCGGCCGCGACGGTGAGGTCGTTGAGGTCGTTCGAGAGGACGTTGTAGGCGAGGCCCAGTCGCGCGGCCCGCGGCGGCGCCCAGCTCACTTCGATTTCTCGTTTCTCCTCGTCAACCCGCTTACCCGTCTTGTTAGTGCCGACGTTGGTGAAAGCGAGGCCGCCGGAGAGCCCTTTGAGGGGCGTCTTGTAGAGGACGCCGCCGTTGTATAATATTTGCTGGTCGACGCCGCCGGGTTGGTCCGTAAGGTGTTCGTAGGCGTACGTTAGGCCGGCGCCGACGCCGAGGTCTTTGCGGACGGCATAGCTCCAATAAAGCGAAGGGGCGGCCATATACATATGCATAATCCCTATGACGCGGCCTTGGAGATCGGTCATGTCACTCTTGCCGGCGTCGCTGTATATCACGTCGGCACATAGCGTACCGTATTTACCGGTACGGTAAGCGAACGCGACGTAGTCGTAGAATATGTCCTTCAGGTCGCCGGTCCCTCGCGGCTCGTGCATGACGGTTATGCCGTTTTTCTCCTGGAGGGCGAGGCCGCCCGGGTTGTAGAAAGAAGCGTTGACGTCGTCGGCGAGGCCGGTGAAGGCCTTGCCGAAGCCGCCGGGGCGTACGCCGGGCTCGATGAGGAGGAAATTAAAACGGGTCGTGTCCTGCGTGTCACACCACGACGACGCCGCGGCCGCCAAGGAGCCGGCTAGAACAATTAGAGTTATCTTTCTCATTTCGTGCCCCCTTCTTAGATTATTATAACGCCTGCCCGTATTAAAATCAAGCCGAAAAGGTTACGCGGACAGTTTTTTATTTCCCCCCGGTCGCGACGGTTGGCGCGCGCGTAGGCCCGACGTTGGATTATAATTGACTTACGCCGACGGCGGTGGTATTTTACGGAGACGAGCTTTCGGAGGTTTATAATGAGCCATTTATGGGAAGTCGACGCCGACGTGGCCGCGGCCGTTCTCGGCGAGATTCGACGCCAGAGCGAGACGCTCGAGCTTATCGCGAGCGAAAATTTCGTGAGCGAGGCGGTCCTGGAGGCCGTGGGCTCGGTGATGACGAATAAGTACGCCGAGGGGTACCCCGGGCGCCGCTACTACGGCGGCTGCCAATACGTGGACGTGGGCGAGTCGCTCGCCGTCGAACGCGCCAAGGAGCTTTTCGGCGCGGAGCACGTGAACGCCCAACCCCATTCCGGGACGCAGGCCAACATGGCGGTCTACTTCACGGTGATGGAGCCGGGCGACACCATGCTCGGGATGAACCTAAGCCACGGCGGCCACCTGAGCCACGGCCACCCCATAAACTTCTCGGGTAAGTACTTCAACGTCGTCCAGTACGGCGTGCGCGAGGACGACGAGACGGTGGACTTCGACGCGCTGAGGAAGCTGGCGCACGAGCACAAACCCAAGCTAATTATGGTCGGCGCGAGCGCCTATCCGCGCGTGCTCGATTTCACCAAGTTCCGCGCCATATGCGACGAGGTGGATGCGGTCCTCGTCGCCGACATCGCCCACATCGCCGGCCTCGTCGCTACCGGTTTGCACCCCACGCCCGTGGGCATCGCCGAGTACGTGACCACCACGACCCACAAGACGCTACGCGGCCCTCGAGCCGGGATGATAATGTGCAAAGAGGAACTGGCGAAGAACCTCGACCGCGTCGTATTCCCCGGCATCCAGGGGGGCCCGCTGATGCACGTGATCGCGGCCAAGGCGGTTTGCTTAGCCGAGGCGTTGAAGCCCGAGTTCAAAGAATACCAGAAGCGGATCGTCGCAAACGCCGCGGCGCTCGCGGCCCGCCTCGCCGAAAACGGCCTCCGCATCGTCTCGGGCGGGACCGACACGCACCTTATGCTCGTCGACCTAAGGCCTTTCGAGTTGACGGGCAAGGTGGCGGAGAAGCGCCTCGAGGAAGCCGCGATTACCGTAAATAAGAATACCATCCCCTTCGACCCGCAGAAGCCGTTCGTAACTTCGGGCATCCGCATAGGGACGCCGGCGCTGACGACGCGCGGCATGAAGGAACCCGAGATGGAGCAGATCGGCGACATGATCGCCCGGGTCCTCAAGAACATAGAGGACGACGGCGTCGTCGCGGAGGTCCGCGCCGAGGTCGGGGAGTTGTGCGAGCGGTTCCCGCTCTACGCGGAGATGAAGGCGCGCTACATAGCGGAGGCCGAGAAGCGGGGTATGAAGGTATGAAGTTGGCTTTCGCCGCCGACCACCGGGGCTACTCGTTGAAGGAGCATTTGAGTGGGGCCGCGGCGGAGCTGGGGCACGAGGTCGTCGATTTCGGGACCGATTGCGAGGAGTCTTGCGACTACGTGGACTTCGGCCGGGCCGCGGCGGAGGCGGTGGCGTGGGGCGAGGCCGACCGCGGCGTTCTGGTTTGCGCAACCGGCATCGGCATGTCTATGGCGGCCAATAAGGTCCCGGGGGTCCGCGCGGCGCTGTGTTGGACCGTATATATGGCGCGGCTGACGCGGGCCCACAACGACGCCAACGTCCTCGTCCTCTCCGGCGACCAGACCGGCTTTCAGTACGCGCGTAAGATGCTGGAGGTCTGGCTCGAGACGCCGTTCGAGGGGGGCCGCCACGCGCGGCGTATGGAAAAGATAAAGACTATTGAGGAGGAGTATTCGAAATAAAAAAGCCGGCCTCGAGGCCGGCCTTGGATTTTAGGGTCGACGGTATCGCGCGTACGTCGTGCCGCCGACGGCCCAGCCGGCGTCGCCCGCGAAATCTAAGGCGAAGAACCGCGCGACGGCGCCGGTGTCGTTCGCGACGTTCGCCTCGAGCCAACGCTCGCCGTTCCAATATATTAGTTTATAATTCCTATCTCGCTGGCCGTACGGCGCCGCGGTGACCCATAGGCCGCCGCGGTCGTCCGCGTAACACGCGCGGTAGTAGTATTCCTCGGGCATTAATATCTCGGGCGTTATGTTTTTGATTTCCGGCGTCAATTGGTAAACCCGCCCAAGCCTCTCCGGGCCCAGGCGGCGTTCGCCCACCGCGTAGATTGCGGAGCCGGCGCCCGTTATGTCGTAGAAATGCAGTCTATCGTCGAAAACGAGGGCGGGCTGCCAGCTCGAGCCCCTGAGCCGTAAGACCTCGTCGCCGAGGTAGCGCCGCGCGACCATAAAGCCGGATTCCGGGCCCGTCATATATATGGGGCCGTAACTGGTGTAGTCGCCGGGCTTCGCCGCCTCCCTCCAATCCGTACCGTCGTAGAAGAAGATGGCCGGGACGCCGTAAGGGCGCGAGATGGCGGTAACCCATACGTGGGAGGGGTCGACGCCGGCGAGGTGGATGTACTCGAGGTCGTTATAGAGCCGGGTCAGGTGCCATTTGCCGTTGCGACGCTCGAGGAGCGCGCCGCCGTTGCCGCACGCCCAGCCGCGGCCGTCGTCGAACATAAGGATGTCGTTCAGCGCCTCCGTTATCGCGGGCTCGAACTCGTCTTTGGCCCAGCGGTCGTCTTTGTGCCGGACGATCGCGGCTCGGCTCGAGTCCGCCAAGAGGACCGTCGCCCAGAGGGTGCCGTCGTTTTGGACGTCGCAGTGGGTCCAAGCCCCCTCGTAGGGCGGCGCGTAAACGGTCCACGAACCCAAGGCCGGCGTCGGCGCCGTCGTCGTGTCTTCGCCGCACGAGATGAACGACGCCGCGACGGCCGCACCCAGCAGCGATAATACGCGTCTGCACATAATTCCCCCAAAATTCGAGATGCCGCTTGTAGGTCTTCCCCCGTCGCGCCCTCGGCGCGGCGCGTACGGTCAATTATGACCTTTTTCATAACGATTATACTTTATTTTTTATTCCCTTTCAATTAGGATTATTCGGCGCGCGCCGGCTTCGTTCTCCTAAAGGAAGCGCCACCCGGCGCCGGCGTAAAAACCGTCCAGGTTGGTCCGGTATTTATAGCCGGCGAAGGTATGCTCGCGGAATTGCCGGTCGCGTGCGTATTCCGCGACGAGGAACAGGGAATCGCCGAGGTTGAGTTGCACGCCCGCGTACAAAGCCCAGTCGAACGAGAATTGTTGAAAGGAGCCGTTTGCCAACAGCACGCCGTCCAGGCCTTTTTGAATTAAGGCGTTCGACACCTGGTCCCGGAGCTCGATTAACGTCGAGTTGCCGCCGAGGCCGGCGGCGGCGTAGGGCGTTGCGGGCCAATCCGGAAAAAACACGTATTTGAGCGCGATTTTATAATCTATATTTTGAAACTTGTATTCGAGCTGTTCCTCTATCATCACCGGTTCCGTTATAAGGCGGGAGATTTTGGGAAATGAAGCGAAGTCGTATGCTAAAGTGGCCTTACGCCGCGGGGCTATTTCGTGTGTTAATATGAGGGAGGTGGCGACGCGTTTAAATAAATAAAAGTCGAAAGCTACGCCGAAGGCGGACATCGTACCGATGTCGTCGAGCGGCCCCCCCGCGTGTACCGCGGCGGCCCTTCCCGTGATGTCGTCCGCGGCGTCGAAGGAAGGCCCTCGCGCCGCGCCGCCGTAGATGCATATCGCCGGGTAAACGGACGCCGGGAGGTAGCCTCGAGCCTCGGTCGGTTCTTCCTGGGGTTCTTCACCTTGGGCGAACGCCGCCGGGAGCGCGGCCAACGCGGCGGCGAGGAGTAAGACTTTTAGATAGTTCGTCATTACCTTAGAACGAATAACATACGGCGCGGGCACGGTCAAGCGTATACGTTTCGATAATTTTATCTTGACAGTTACGGCGACCTTCAATAAAATCCGCCCTAAGTGGAACCGAACCGAAAAGAGCACGTACGAGTCTCGCTGGCCTTAGCCCGCGTTCCGGGAATCGGCAGCGTGTATTTCCAACGTTTGCTCGAAGTTTTCGGCGGGCCGGCCGCGGCCTTCGAGAAAAAGTTCGACGACCTCGCCGCGGTCGAAGGAATCGGCAACGAGAGGGCGCGGGCCATAGCGTCCTTCGACGCGTGGAAAGAGGTAGACGAAGAGATAGCGCGCGCGGAAGAGCTTGGTTTAAATTGCCTCGTGTGGGGCGACGACGATTACCCGGAACCGCTCGCCGCCATCTACGACCCGCCGCCCGTATTATATTACAAAGGCGCTTTGGACCGGTTGCCGGCCTTAGCCGTGGCCGCCGTCGGAACCAGGCGCCCTACGGACTACGGCGAGCGCGCGACTGCCTATATTTGCGAGCCGTTGGCGGAGGCCGGCGTGGCCGTCGTGAGCGGGATGGCGCGCGGGATAGACGCCTGCGCTCATCGCGCGGCGCTCAAAGTGGGCGGCGTTACGGTCGCCGTTCTGGGTTGCGGCGCCGACGTCGTTTACCCGCCGGAAAACAAAAGTTTGTATCGGGATATATGCGCGAGCGGCGTCGTCTTCTCGGAGTTTCCGCCGTCGGCCCGCCCGGAGGCGCAGAATTTTCCCCGCCGCAACAGAATAATCAGCGGCCTCGCCGCGGGCGTTTTAGTGGTGGAGGCCGGGGAGGCGAGCGGCGCCCTTATTACCGCGACTCACGCCGCGGACCAGGGCCGCGAGGTCTTCGCGGTGCCGGGCAGCATATTCTCGCCTTCCAGCGACGGCTGCCGGCGGCTGATTGCCAGCGGCGCGAAGCCGGTCGGCTCGGCCCGGGAAATCCTGGAGGAAATCGCGCCCCAATATGCCCCCGCGGCGGGACGCCCGCTCGCGGCGCCATCCGTGGCGCTCGAGTCGTTGGGCGCGGATGAGCAGGAGCTTTTAAAGCACGTCGCCGGCGAACCGCTCACCGCGGACGAGCTCGCCGCGCGCGCGGGTTGGGCCCCGGCTCGAGCCGCGGCCGCGCTCTTGGCCCTCGAGATCGTGGGCTTGGTGGAGAAACTTCCCGGCAACAGTTACCGCCGCATCTACCTATGACGAACTAATATGGCTAAGAAACTGGTAATCGTCGAATCGGCCGCCAAGGTTAAGACCATCTCCAGGTTCCTCGGCAAGGAATACGTCGTGAGGTCTTGCCAGGGCCACGTGATGGACCTGCCGAAGTCCGAGCTCGGCGTCGCGATTTCGGAAGGCTTTACGCCCACGTTCGTCGCTACGGCGCCGCAGGAGAAGATATTGAAGGGCTTGGCTAAGGCCGCCGCCGGTGTCGAGGCTGTCTACCTGGCCACGGACCCCGACCGCGAAGGGGAAGCCATCGCCTACCACCTCTCGCAACATTTAGACGGCGACCGCGCGCGCCGCATCTCTTTCAACGAGATTACGCGCGAGGCGATAAAGGCCGCGGTGGCGGAACCCCGCGACCTCGACCTCCGCCTCGTCGCCGCGCAACAGGCCCGCCGCATACTCGACCGCCTCGTGGGATATCAGGTTAGCCCCATTCTTTGGAAAAAGGTGACGACGGGTCTCTCCGCGGGCCGGGTCCAGTCGGTGGCCGTGCGGTTGATATGCGAGCGGGAAGAGGAAATCGAGAACTTCGTCGCCGAGGAGTATTGGACCATAAGCGCCGAGTGCGTCGCCGCGACGGGCGAGCGCTTCGCCGCGTCGCTCGCGTCCATAAACGGCGAGACGTTGATGGCCCCGGGGCGCTTGGAGAAGTACGGCCGGCGCCTTGCGGGCGAGCAAGAGGCCTCGGCCGAGCGCGACAAGATTCTGCGCCAGCGCTTCGTCGTCGGCGCTTTCGAACGCGCCGAGAAGCGCCGTTCGCCGCCGCCGCCGTTCACGACGAGCAAGTTGCAGCAGGCCGCGGCGAGGCAATTGGGGTTCACGGGCAAGAAGACTATGGCCGTGGCGCAAACCCTTTACGAGGGCGTCGACATAGGCGGCGGCGACCGCGTAGGTCTCATAACTTACATGCGAACGGACTCGGTGCGCGTCGCCGCGTCGGCGGTGTCCGCGTGCCGCGGGTTTATTAAAAAACGGTTCGGCGCGGATTACCTCCCGCCCAAGCCGCGGTTCTACCGCTCGCGGCGCGGGGCCGAGGAGGCCCACGAGGCCGTACGTCCCACCGACGTCGCCCGGACCCCCGAGGAAATGAAGGGATTTCTCACCGCCGACCAATTCAAACTCTACGGCTTAGTCTACCGCGCTTTCCTGGCCTCGCAGATGGCGGACGCCGTTTACGATACCGCGTCGGCGACGCTCGAGGGCGGCGGATACCTCTTCCGGGCTTCGGCGCAAGCCCTAAAGTTCCCCGGGTTTTTGAAAGTTACGCCGCGGCCTGACGAGGCCGAGACGCACCTGCCGGAACTTTCCGTCGGCGACGCGGTTACGTTGGCGCGGGTAACGCCGGAGCAGCATTTCACTAAGCCGCCGCCCCGCTACAACGACGCCTCGCTCGTACAGGCGTTGGAGGAGTACGGCATCGGCCGCCCGAGTACGTACGCGCCCATCGTGGCGACTATCATCGAGCGCAAGTACGTCGAGCGGCGCCGGCGAACCTTCTATCCCACCGAACTCGGCAAGTTGGTGAACGCCTTGCTCGTGGCGTCTTTCCCGGATATTTTCAACGTGAAATTTACGGCGGAAATGGAGTCGCGCCTCGACGAGGTGGAGGAGGGGCGTGCCGAGTGGGACACGGTCCTGGGCGAATTCTACGGCCCCTTCGCCGCGGACCTGGCGCAAGCGGAAGAGGTAATGGACGCCGTGCGGGACCGGGCCTCGGAGCGGACCGACGTCGTGTGCCCCGCGTGCGGCGGCGTCATGGAGGTCAAGTGGGGCCGGTTCGGAAAGTACCTGCGTTGTGAGAATTACCCCGACTGTGCCGAGACGAAGGATTTCGCGCGCGACGAGGACGGCAAGGTGGTCGCGCTCGAGCCCGAGGCGACGGGCGAGACTTGCGAGAAATGCGGCGGCGCGATGGTCGTCAAGCGGGGCCGCTACGGCGAATTTCTCGCTTGCGAGAACTATCCCAATTGTAAGAATACCCGGCCCATCCGCAAGAAGGTGGACGCCGAATGCCCCCGGTGCGGCGGCCAGCTCGTCCAGCGGCGCGGCAAGGGCGGCCGGCGGTTTTACGGCTGTGAGAACTACCCCGATTGTGACTTTACGGCCGCGGCGGTCCCGGTCAAAGAAGAGTGCCCGTCTTGCGGCGCGCCGTATCTTTTGAAGGGGAAGAAGGGCAAGTACTGCGCGAACAAGGACTGCAACTATCGCGACACCGGCAAAAAACGCTGACGTTTTGTCCGAACCACGCCGCCATAATAATAGCTCGTCCGAGTTAACCTCGGGACCGCCGACGCGGCGCCTCGTTGTCGCCGTATCCGTCACGGCCGTAATTTTAGTCGGCGAGGTCGTCGGCGGCGTATGGTCGGGGAGTCTCGCGTTAATCTCCGACGCGGCGCACGTCTTCATGGACGTGTTCGCGTTGGGTCTGTCGTTGTGCGCGCTGCTCTTGGCGCGCCGCCCCGCGGACGAGCGGCGGACGTACGGATGGCATCGCGCCGAGGTCTTCGCGGCTTTGATAAACGGCGCCACGCTGGTCGCGGTCGCGGCGTTCATATTCGTCGAAGGCATCCGTCGCTTGCTCGAGCCGACGCCGGTCAAGGGCGTGGGCCTTCTAATAATAGCGACGGTCGGTTTGGTCGCGAATGCCGCGGTGGCCCTTTTGCTCCGGCGACACGCCGCCTCGGACATAAACCTTCGCGGCGCTTTCCTCCACGTGATCGGCGACGCGTTGGCCTCGATAGCGGTCGTCGTCGGGGCGCTTGTGGTTATCGCTACCGGGTGGTACTACGTCGACCCCATATTGGCCCTGGGGATCGGCGTGCTGCTTTTCTGGGGCGCGGGGCGGCTCGTGAGGGACGCGGCCCGCATCCTTTTTGAGGGCACGCCTCCGGGCGTCAGGCCCGCGGATATCGCCGAGGCGTTGACCGCGCTCGAGGGCGTCACGTCGGTTCACGACCTTCACGTGTGGGCCCTTTGCTCTCACGTAACGAACCTTTCGGCCCACCTCGTCGTATGCGAGGGCTCGAGCGACGAAACGCGCCGGGCCGCGGAGGCGACGCTGGCGGACCGGTTCAAAATTTACCACACTACCCTCCAGCTCGAGACGGAACCGTGTGCCCCTCATTCGGAGGAGGTTTTTTGCGAGAAGTTAAATCACTAGCGGCGAACGAAACTTCGCCCGTACTATCGTCGAGGCGCCGCGGCGCCTTTTGTTACGTTCGTGGTTTTGCCGAAAAAAAATAGGAGCGCCCGGCGGCAAGACCTCCTGGCCGCGGAGGCGGCTTTGGCGACGCCCGAGCCGGGCGGCGACGGCGACCTTAGGGCCGCGGCGTGCTACCCGAACAGCTACCGCGTCGCGATGGCAAGCCTCGGCTACCAGTTCGTTTGGGGCGCGTTTGCCGCCCACCCGGCGTTCCGCGTGGAGCGTTTCTTCGCAAACTATAAAGGGAAGCCGCCGAAAGGTATCGTCGAAGACGCGCGGGGATTGGAGTACGGGACGCCGCTGTCCGAAGTCGACGTCGTGGCCTTCTCCGTTTATTACGAGCCCGACTACGTACGCGTTTACGGGATGTTGGCGGGGGGCGGCGTCCGGCCGTGGGCGGCCGAGCGCGGCGAATACGACCCCTTCGTAATCCTCGGCGGCCCGGCCGTTACCGCCAATCCGGAACCGCTTGCGCCCTTTGCCGACGCCGTCGTGCTGGGCGACGCGGAAGAATCGCTGCCCGCGGTCCTGGACACATTTTCCGAGCGTTGGGGCGTACCCCGCAAGGAGATGTTGCGACGTTTGGCGGCGATACCCGGCGTCTACGTACCGACGATGTACCGCGTTCTATACGGCGCGCCGGGGTCGCGGCCTGCTATTGTGCCGGCGGAAGGCGCGCCCGCGGAGGTAAGGGCGTCCCGGCTGACGGACCTCACGCGGTACCGCGGCGGCTCGTGGCTCGCGACGCCGTACGGCGAGTTCGGAAGGTTGCTCTTGCTCGAGCCCATCCGCGGCTGCGGCCGCGCGTGTTCGTTTTGCCAGACGGCCGTCATAAGCTCGCCGCCGCGACATCGCCGCTTGCCGTCGCTGTGGCCCGTATTGGACGAGGCGACGGCTAAGGTTAACAAAGTAGGCCTCGTAGGCGCCGCGTTGGCCGATTACGGCGACGTTGTCGCGTTGGCCCGGGCCGTCGTCGAAAGGGGCATGCTGCTCAGCGTCAGCTCGCTTGCGCTCGCGGCCCCCAATACGCCCCCGGTGTTGAGGGTGCTGGGCGCGTCCGGGCAGCGGAGCGTCGCGCTGGCGCCGGAGGCGGCGACGGCCGAGATGCGCGCGCGCCTCGGGAAGCCATTGGCGCCGGGGCGATTGGAGGAGTGCCTGGGGGCCGCGGCCGAGGCAGCGTTAAATAAAATTAAACTCTA
>CAZWAM010000026.1:0-27353 GCA_964631855.1 uncultured bacterium
CGCGGCCCGCGCGGAAGGCCTGTCCCGGGCCGAGACGCTAAGGCGTCTCGGCGGCGTCGCCGGCGTTTATATTCCCTCCTGGTACGAGCCGAAGTACGAGGAGGGCCGATTCGCCGGCTTGAAGAGGCGACCCCTCGCTCCGGCGCGCGTGCGGAAGCGGTTACTCGCCGACGCCGGGGGGATACCGGGCCCGCCCGCGATGGTCGCCAACATACCTCCCACGCACGACCGCCTCGTCGTCGAAGTAATACGCGGGTGCGTATGGGGGTGCCGCTTCTGCCAGGCGGGAATGGTTACGAGGCCGGCGCGGGAGCGCGACGCCGCGGCCTGTCTGGACGAGGCGTTGACTATGACGCGGGACACGGGCGCCTCGGCGTTGTCGTTTCTCGCCCTTAACGCCTGCGACTATACGCCGCTCGAGGCGCTCATCGAAAACGTCCGCGCGAGCCGACCCGACGTAAAGCTGTCGCTACCCGCGGCGAGGATATCCTCCTACCGGCGCGAAGTATCCGAAGCGCTCATCTCCCACCGAAGGAGTCAACAAACCTTCGCGCCCGAAGTCGGCGCCGAGCGCCTGCGCGCGGTAATAAACAAAGACTTCAGCAACGACGACGTCGTGGGCGCGGTGGCGGCGGCGGGCCGCGCCGGCTGCCGGAACGTCAAATTGTATTTCATGGTCGGCCTCCCCACCGAGACGGACGACGACGCCGCGGCCGTCGGCGAGCTTATCGCCGCGTGCCGACGGGCGCTGCGCGACGGCTTAGGCCGCTGGGGAAATATTTCCGCGGCCATATCCGCCTTCGTGCCGCAAGCGCACACGCCGTTCCAGTGGTTGGGCCTCGCGCCCCCCGACGTACTCCGGCGTCGAATCGCCCTCGCCAAAAGAAGCGCCCCCCGCCAGGTCAAGGTAGAAGGGGAGGTCGGCGCGCGCGTCCTGGAGGCTTGTCTCGCGCGCGGCGACCGCCGCCTCGGCGCCGTAATCCTCGAGGCGTATCGCCGCGGCGCCCGCTTCGACGCCTGGCGAGACCGGTACGACGAAGAAGCCTGGAAAGCCGCCTTCGCCGCCGCGGGCCTCGACACGGTAGCTTACGCTTGCCGGGAATTGCCGCTCGAGGCGCCGCTCCCGTGGGACCACATAGACGCGGGCGTCGGCAAGGATTTCTTAATCGCCGAACTAAAAAAGGCCTTAAAAGGGCAATACACGCCCCGCTGCGCGAGCGACGCGTGCAGGCTGTGTGGCGCTTGTGAGGACGGCGCGACGGTTTCGTTCGCGACGTCGTCGCTGCCCCGGCTCGAGCGCTTAGCCGGTGACGACCTAACGGCCCGCCGGCAACGGCTTAGGTTCACCTATCGCAAAGCCGGAGCGTGGCGGTGGTTATCTCACCTCGAGCTGTACCGGTTGTTTGTGGCGCAGCTGCGCCGGGCCGGGGTGCCCCTCTCGACGTCCGGGGGCTTTTCGCCCCAGCCGCGGCTCATACTCGCGCCGGCGCTACCCGTGGGCGTCGCGGCCGAGCGAGAATACGGCGACGTCTTCCTTCGCGAGAAAACGGCGCCCGAGGACTTCGGCGCGCGCGTCAACCGCGAGGGGCCGTTCGCGGTCGGGGCGGCGCAAGAGGTAGACCCGGCCGCGCCCTCGCTCGCCGTCGTTATCCGAAGCGCGCGTTATAAGGTGGAGTTCGCGCCTTTGGCCGAATCCTTGAAGGTACGCCCCGACGTCATAGTCGATAACGTGGCCGCCCGGCTCGAGGGCGCCGACTTTAAAATAGCGACTCGGCGGGGCGTTAAAGAGCTGAGCGCCGCTCTGAAAATAACGTCGTGGGCGCGCGAAAACGCGACGCTGGAGTTCGACCTTGCCGCGGCCGCGGTCGGAACTCTCTTCGACGTCATAGCGTACCTGGCGGACGTATCGCCCGTCGAAGGCCGCGCCGCGCGCGTTACGAGAACGTCCGTAATTTTAGACGAGGCGGCCGAAGCCGGCAAGTGACGCAAGCGCCGCGGTTTTTCCTTTGCTTCGCGGCGACGCGATTGGTATAATTATAGAAGAAAATTTCGCCTCGCGGCCGCCGCGGGGCCGCTCCCCAGAAAGTACGATGCAGAAAGAGATCCTGGTAGACACGTCGCTGGGCGAAGTACGTATCGCCGTCGTCGAGAACGGCAAACTGGTCGAGCTGTACCTCGAGCACGAAGACGCAACGCATTACGCCCGCGATATTTACAAGGGGCGGGTAGAAGACGTGCTCCCCGGCCTCGGGTCCGCGTTCGTCGATATCGGCCACGAGAAACGGGGGCTCCTCCACGCCTCCGACGTGATCACAACCGGTACCGAAGACGTAGACGAGCTCTTCTTGTCGCAGGCCGGCATGGCCGCGCCCCCGGCCTCGCCCGCGCCGCGCGGCGAAATCGGCGACGTACTCCAACCCGGCCAGAACGTAATCGTACAAGTGACGAAAGAATCCATCGGCGACAAAGGCCCAAAACTAACGACCGCCGTCGCCCTCCCGGGGCGCTACCTCGTACTGACGCCCTACGTCGACCGGGTCAACATTTCCTCCCGTATAGAGGACGAGGAGGAACGCGACCGCTTGAAGCGCCTTGCCGACGAGGTCAAGCCGCAAGGCCGCGGCTTCATAATCCGCACCGCGGCCCAAGGCGTCGAGTCCGAATTTATCTTCCGCGAAATGGAGGACTTGCTGGATACCTGGCGGCGGATTCTGAAGAAGAACGAGCGGAAGCGGGCACCCGCGCTCCTCTTTAAAGATAAAGACCTACTGGAACGCGTCCTGCGCGACGAATTTACGGGCGACGTGGACACTTTTATTGTGGATTCGCTCGGCGCCTACGAACGGGTCACGGCCCTCGCCGAGAAATACGCTCCCCAGCTGGCGCCGCGCGTCCGGCTGTACGAAGACGACCATCCCATCTTCGACGCGTACGGCCTGGAGGCGGAAATCGACCGTATGTTCCGGCGCAGGGTCTGGCTCCGGAGCGGGGGCTACATCGTAATCGACGAAGCGGAGGCGCTCGTCGCGGTCGACGTAAACACGGGACGTTTCCTGGGCCGCGGCGACCACGAAGAGACCATACTCAAGACCAATCTCGAGGCCGCGGCCGAAATCGCCCGCCAGGTCCGCCTCCGAAACATCGGCGGCATCATAATCATCGACTTCATAGACATGACGGTCCCGGAAAATAAGGAGCGAGTCCTCGAAGCTCTCCGGGAATATATGGCGCGCGACCGAGCCCGTAGTAAAATCCTGGAGTTGTCGGAGTTGGGCATGGTAGAGATGACGCGCCAAAGGCAACGGGGCAGCTTGGTTTCCGCGTTGAGCCAACCGTGCCCGTATTGCCGGGGCCGCGGTAGCGTGCCGGCCTTGGACGTACTCGGCGCGAAGATCGAGCGGGAAATCGCGCGCCACTTGCGCGACGCCGCGCTCGAGGAAGTCACGGTCGTCGTACACCCGCGCGTCAAAAATTTCTTGGAAACGGCCTTCGCAGAGCGCCTCAACCGCCTCGAGCTCGAGCACGACGCGCACGTAACCGTCATCTCGCGGGAAGATTTAGCGCTGGACGACGTCGAGATAGTCGACCCGCTACGGCGGACCAGAAAATACGCCGACTAACGCTTACGCGGGCGCCTCATTATGAACGAGTAAAGGAGGAATTTAATTTGCCGACTAATAACGCCGACGAAAAAAATTACGACGTTAGCCGGGACTTGGACGTCTTGCGCGAGCTACGAAATATCGACAAAAGTTACGTAGCTTTAAAGGCGGCGTTTGAAAAACTAAAATCGGCAGGCGATCTGACCGACGACGACATAGACGTCATTATCGAAGAATTCGAGGGTTTCGTAACGGGAAAGGTTTCGCAACTGGACAAGGTCCGTAACGACCTGCGGGCCCTTTACGAGCGTTATTACGAAAAATATCACGACCGCGCGATCGTATCCGTAAAAGGGGGCGTTTGCACGGGTTGCTTCGTAACCATACCGCCCATGCGCCTCGACATCGTACGTCGCATGGACAGCATCGAATTCTGCGAAAACTGTGGCCGGATACTCATCTGGGAAGAAGAGTAGGGCGAACGGCCATACGCCTGTATGAATCCACCCCTCAAAGTTTACCACGACGACGACATCTCGCCGGCCCCGCTCGAGGGCGCCGGCGTAGCCGTTGTCGGATACGGCAGCCAAGGACGCGCGCAGGCCCTTAACCTCCGCGACAGCGGCGTCGCCGTGACCGTGGCCTTGCGGCCCGGGAGCCCGAGCCGCGCCCGTGCCGCGGAAGACGGCTTCACTCCCGCGGAACCGGCCGCGGCGGTAGCAGAAGTTTCTTTCGTAGCGGTTCTCGTACCCGACGAGGTCCAAGGAGAACTCGTCGCGCAAGAGGTAACGCCGCACGTAAAACCGGGCGCCGTCGTCATCTTCGCCCACGGGGGGCCGGTCCATTTCGGCGAGGTCGCGCTACCGGAGGGCGTGGACGTCGTACTCGTCGCGCCCATGGGCCCGGGTCGCCTTCTGCGCGAGTACTACGTAGAAGGCCGGGGCCTTAACGCCAAGGCGGCGGTGGCCCAAGACGCCACGGGCCGGGCCTGGCCGCGCGCGCTGGCGTACGCCCGGGCGTTGGGGTGCGGCCGCGCGGGCGTAATCGCCACGACCTTCGCCGAGGAGGCCAAGCTCGACCTCTTCTCGGAACAAGCGGTCCTGTGCGGGGGCGTCCCGGCGCTGGCCGAGGCCGCCTTCGAGACGCTGGTGGAAGCGGGCTACCCCCCGGCGCTGGCCTATATCGAGTGCGTCCGGGAGATAAAGTATATCGCCGACCTGATGTACGAGCACGGCCTCGACGGCATGCGCCGACGCATATCCTCCACCGCGCTCTACGGCGGCGCGACGCGGGGCGCGAAAATCATAGGGCCGGAGGTCCAAAGAGCCCTGAGAGACATACTTGCCGCCGTCGAGGACGGTTCTTTCGTCGCGGAGATGAGAGAGAAGTTCGGCGGTCGCGAAGAGTTCCTCGCGGCCTTCCGCAACGACGGCCTCGAGGCCGCGCGCGACGAGTTCGAGAGGATTATCCGACGAGCCGCGCGCGAGTAAGAAAAAGCGGCCCCGTGGGGCCGTTTTTTCGTTCGCTCAAATCGCTGTTAACGCGTAACCACCAAACGCCGGGCGACGCTGCCGCAAGACGCGCGAAGCCTGTACAAATAGACGCCGGGGGCGACCTTCCGGCCCGCGTCGTCGGCGAGGTCCCACACGGCCTCGTGGCGCCCGGGCGTGCCGGCGCCCGCGACGACGGTCCGCACCTTTCGGCCGGCCAAGTCGAATACGGCGACCGCGTATTCTCCCGAAACCCCCGCCGGCAGGGAGAACTTTATGTTCGCCTCGGTAGCCGCCGGATTGGGGTAGCTCGGCTCGAGCGCAAAAGCGAATGCCTTCTTAGCGCCCGCCATAGCCGACACGGGCCCGAATAATTGGCCTTTTCCCGTAGCCGGGATTGCCTCGAGCCAATAGTTATAATTAACACCCGCTACGACTCCCGCGTCGTCATACGCGAACGGCGCCCGGCCCGAAATCAATTTGGCGTTGAGCCGCTCACGGCCGCCAGCGGAGGCGCCGCCGTCGACCTCGCGGTAGACGTTGAAGCCGGCGTACGTGCCGCTTTCGCAATCCCAGGCGAGGCGAACGCGGTCCGCGAGGCCCGCGGCCCGGAAGTACTTCAGGTCGACGCCGATGGACTCTATGAGGAGTTGTAGCGCGTCGAAGACGTCGATTCGGCCGGAGCCGTAGTCGTTTTCCTTCTTACCTTTTGGTCGGCCGCTCACGGGCTTCGCCGTGAGCTCGAGGGCCTTCTGTATCTGCGCCGGCGGCAGCGAGTCCATATAATCGAGGAGAAGCGCCGCGGCGCCCGCTACGTGCGGCGTCGCCATCGACGTCCCGCCCATAATTCTATAACCGCTGGTGTTCGCGAAGTCGCACGACTTTATGCTCACGCCCGGGGCCATTACGTCCGGTTTGAGCAGGCCCATACCCGGGTCCCAGTGGTAGTCGTCGTAGGGCGCGATATTGGGGTGGCGGTTCTTATCCCAGGAGGCCGGGCCGCGGCCGCTGGAGGAAGCGCGCCAGTCGGAATAGTTGGTGGAGCCGACGGCTATGGTCCCCGCCTTACCTTCGCGGAGCTTCTGGTCGGGGTGGAGCCACGGCGGCGGGCAATTCGCCGGGGCCGGGATGTTAAAGGGAAGAGGGTGCGTGCTCAGTTGGTGGCCGTTATTACCCGTTGAATTAGTGTGGACGACGCCCGCGGCCAGGATTCCCTCGCTGGCCCGGCGGTGGTCGGCGTAGAGCGGGCTGTAGGGATATTTATACGACCAGGATTGGGTGATGACGTCGGCGCCCTCTGTAATCGCCCATTGCCAGGCCTCGAACCACGAGCCCTCCCAGCTTCCCAGCTTCGCGATCATAATCGTCGCGTTGGGCGCTACGCCGCACTGCGAACCCGCGGTCCCGTCGCTCGCCACGGTCCCGGCGACGTGGGTGCCGTGGCCGTCACGGTCCATCGTGTCGTTGGGGTCGCCGCCGCTGAAGTTTTTGCCGTGGTTGGGGTAGCCGGCCTTGACCCACATATGGTCTGCGAGGTCGCGGTGATTATAATTGACGCCGCTGTCGCAGACGCACACGACGATGCCGGTTCCGTCGTACCCCTCTTTCCAAACCTCCGGCGCGCGGACCTTCTCGACGCCCCAGGCGACCTCGTCGGCGACGCCCTCGCGCGCGTCCTCGAGCGCCCCCACCGGGACCTCGTCGTCCCAATCCACGAAACCAACGCCGGGCAAGGACGACACCCGTTCGATGGTTTCCCGGTCCGCCCGCGCGGTGACGGCGTTCACGAGCCAGAGCGACTTAACCTCCGCCGCATACCCCGCCGCGGCGCGCTCCTTTAAATACGCGAGCACCTCGCGTTGCGTCCGCTCGGCGAGGCGGCTTAGCTCCTGCTCGACGACGAGGCGGCGTTCGTCGCGCGTCAGGCCCTCCGTCAACGCCGTCATCGTCTCCGGCGGCATCCGCTCTTCCATCACGACGATGATGCGCACGAGCTCGGCGGCCGAAACCTCCTCGAGGTGGGCCGCGAGTTGGGGCGTCACCTTCGGCGTCGCGTACGTCATTCCGGCAATTAACAACGTTAGAACCAACAAGCGTCTCATATCTCAACCTCCAGACCGGCCCGCCGCAGCCCGGCGTTTACGACGCGCGCCCTCGGCGGCTCGTTGGGAAAATTTACTTGTTACGAAAAAAACGCTAACGGCGTTAGGAAGTCAAGTCGGCAATATTGCGCTCCCGCGCCGAAACCTTAAATAATCTCCGCCCCTTAGTCGCGAGGCGCCTCGCCCCGGCTGCACCGGTTCCGCGCGCGAAAAGCGTAAATTTCGACCCGCACGACGCCAACGCTCTTGACAGGCCGACCTTTATAGCCTATGATAACATACAATTTAGCCCTCGATGGGAAATTAATTTGATTAAAGACGAAGTAGCGCAGGCGCGCGAGCTGAGTGGCGCCCTCGCCAGGTTCGAGGGGGCCATCGGCGAGGTCATAGTCGGCCAACGGGAGGCCATATTTGAAGTCCTCGTCGGCCTCCTCGCGGGCGGGCACTGTATCCTTACGGGCGTCCCCGGCCTGGCCAAGACGCTGTTGGTCTCGACGCTGTCTTCCGCCCTCGACCTCTCTTTTTCCCGGATTCAATTCACGCCGGACCTGATGCCCACGGACATAACCGGGACCGAAGTCCTGGAGGAGGACAGCCAACGGCGACGGCACTTCCGGTTCGTACGAGGGCCCATATTCGCCCAAGTCGTTCTCGCCGACGAGATCAACCGCACGCCGCCGAAGACCCAAGCCGCCCTTCTGCAGGCGATGCAAGAGGGACAAGTCACGGTGGGCGGCACGACCCACGAGCTGCCGAAGCCGTTCTACGTGTTGGCGACGCGAAACCCGATCGAACAGGAGGGGACCTATCCCCTACCCGAAGCGCAGCTCGACCGGTTTATGTTGAACATATTAATACCGTACCCCTCGGCCCAAGAGGAAGAGGAGATAGTGGCGACTACGACCGCGGCGCCGCGCGCCGCCCCCGAGCCGGTGCTGTCGGCCGACGAGGTGCTCGCCTATCAACAGCTCGTCCGGCGCGTACCGCTCCCCGCGGACGTGCTCGGTAAGGCCACGGCGCTCGTCCGGAAGACGCGCCCCGCGCCGGGGGCCCCGGATCACGTGAAGCAGTGGGTCAAATGGGGAGCGGGGCCCCGCGCCGCGCAGCATTTAATTCTGGCCGCCAAAGCCGCGGCGCTGCTGTCGGGCAATTTCGCCGTTACCCTCGACGAGGTCGAACGGCTCGTGAAGCCGGTCCTCAGACATCGCCTCGTACTCAACTTCATAGCGGAGGCGGAGGGCGTCACGGCCGAAGATATCTTGACCCGCCTCGTCGCGGATACGTTGAATTGACGTGGGAAAACGCAGACACATAAACGTCGTCATCGCGCCGGAAGACCGCTCCGGTACGCTGACGTTCCGCCTGCAACTCGGTCACTTTTACGCCCTCGTTATCGCGGCCTCCGTCCTCTTCATCCTGGTCGCAGCGCTGGTCGTAAACCAAGCCATGGACGAGGCCAAGCTCGGCGAACTCAAGCTGCTCCGACGCCAGAACGTACAGCTTAAAGAAAAAGTAAAACGCGTCTCCGCGGTGGAACGCAAAATCGCAGAGCTCGAAGTCGTCGAAGATAAATTGATGGTCATGGCGGGCGAACGCGAAGCCGCGCGGGAACTCGCTCCCGTATCGATAGAGGGCGAGGAGGGAACGCGCGAGCTTGTAACCGTCGCCGAAGGGATCCGGCAATTCCGCGAATTGGTGACGTCGCGCCGGGGCGTCGCCTTAAAAGCCCCCGACGGCAACCCGGTAAAAAAAGGCTGGGTTACGCGGGGCTTCGCCGAAAATGCGGGCCTGGAGGGTTATTCCTTTCACAACGGCGTAGACATCGCGTGTCCCGAAGGCACGCCCGTCTCGGCGACGGCGCCGGGCGTCGTAACGTTCGCCGGGGAGGACCCCGTTTACGGCCGCCTGGTCATCATCCAGCACGGCCTTACCGGCTATAGCACTTTCTACGGCCACAACCGGGAATTGAAGGTTCGTGCGGGCCAGAAGGTGGGACGAGGCGATACCATCGCGGCCGTCGGGAACACCGGTCGGAGCTCGGCGCCCCACCTCCACTACGAAGTACGCCTCCACGGCGTACCGGTCAATCCGGCGAAATACATGAAGCCGGCGGAGACAGGCCCGGAAGAACAGCTTCCGCCGCCGCCGCTCGAGGTCGAGGAAGAAGAACCGGCGCAAGAGCCCAAAACCTCCGGCGTGGAAAGCGAGGGCGGTATCCCTACGGGCGACGAAGCTACCGGCGGCGAGGAGCCGCCCGCGCCCCCCGCGCCCCGATAAGAAAAATATCAGCGATATCAAGTCCCCCGTGCATTAGCACTTTGGGAAAGGAGCCGAAAACGTATGTTCGGGAAGGAAACAGGTTCGCCAGGCAATGCCAAACTCAACTCCATCATCGGCAGGGGCTCAAATTGCGAAGGCGAAATCGTGGTCGGAGGGGGCCTTAAGATCGACGGTAAATTTAAAGGAAAGATCAAGGCGGATTCGGTCTTCGTGGGAAAAGAAGCCACGATCGAAGCCACCGTCGAGACGAACGTCGCCGTCATAGGCGGAAAAGTGCTCGGCGACGTGACAGCGCGCGAGAGCATCGAGCTCCAGGCCAAAGCCGAGCTCATCGGCAACGTCAAAACTAAAAACCTGATCGTCGGCGAATCGGCCCTCCTCGACGGCTATTGCGACATGGGCCAACAAGAACGTCATCCCAAAAACGAGGCCGAGAAAAAGCGCGCCGAAGATAGGGGAAAACAACCCGCGCCCGCGTCGGCGCAAGCCGCCGTCCACTCGTCCAACGTGCGGCCCGGGGGCGGCGCCAAGCCGACGGCCGGCGCGCCGGAGCCCAAGCGGAAACCGTAGACATCGTGACCGCTCGGAAGCGCCGTTATCAATTCCGGCTCGGCTTAGTATGAAAATAAAAACCGGCCCTTCGGGGCCGGTTTTTCGGCGCCTCCAAGGCGATTATTGCTCCGCAATCAGAAGGTCCTTGTTTGCATCCACCAACGCCACGTAAACCTTAGCCGCGGAAGCCGCGACGTTTACGGGCTCCGCCGGCCGCTCATTAACGCGGGTCTCACCTACCGACCGCAGCGAGCCATCGTCGGCCAACGTGTAGAACTTGACGTGCGCCGTTCTATCGTTACGGTCCACGTAGGCGAGACATACTTCACCGTTCGCGACGGCGAGCGCCGGCTTGTCCATCGGGTCTTCCCTGACCCTTATTTCCGTACGCGTATCCTTGAGATGCCTATAGGACGGACCTTTGGAAGACTTCTCGACGTCGTACGCGCTCAGCATAAACTTCTTATTCGAATCGACCCAGGCCGCGATCAACTTCCCCTCGTACACCGCTATCGACGAGCCGACGACGGTCTCGCATTCCGTCAACTTGCGCTCGTTCTCGCGCGAGAGCTTGCCTTTGCGCGATACCTTGTACGATACGACCTTGACCACATCCTCCTCGGCGTCCGTGTACCCGAGGTGAAGGCGCCTATCCTCGTAAGCCAGGCTAACGCCGCCCCTCGAGCGCACTTGCGTAGACCGCGTGTCCGCGCGGTCGAATTTATCTTTACCTTTTATTTCGTAACGGGCGAGCTCGGCCTTCCCCGTCCGGTAATCCACCCATCCTAAGAAGATGCCGTCGTCGCCAAATACCATCGCGAACGGTTCGTTCGTGCGCGACGTGAGCGCCATCGACGCCTGCAAATGGGCTTCGCCGCCGTGAACCGGCGAAAGCGTAAAACGGCCTATCTTCAACATTCGCTCCAGCCGGGCCCAAGCCACGTAGATATTGTCGCCGTCCACCGCTATCGCGGGCGACAGCGATACTTTCTGGTTAGCATCGTAAACGCCGGCACCGGCGACGGCCGCTCCGGCCGCGACGACGGCCGAAAGAATTCCGAGCGCTATCGAAGACCGCATAACGTTTCCCCCTTCCGAAGCCTTAACCTTGACCGGCCGCGGCCCCAGCCCCCCCTTCCTTCGACGCCGCGGCCCTTTCGCCCTTAAGCGGCATACCCGCCATCTCGTGCGTCGACTTCTCTAAGAACAACAACCTTTCCCACTCGCGCTCTACCATCTCCTGCATTTGTTCGACCTGCTCTTCGCTCAGATGCGCGAAGCGGCCCTGCAACTTCAGGTATTCGGCGACGGGCGTATACTTACGCGGCTTACGGTTGATCGTATAAACACCTTGTTCCACCTCGAGCTGCGGCCACATCCGCGCGTTGACCGCCAGCCGCACCGCCTTCACGGCGTACTCCGGCGCCATCCGCCAACCCGGCGGGCAACTGGCGAAAATTTGTATGTATTTCGTCCCCTCGATGTCCTTGGCCTTACTAACCTTGCGAATCAAATCTTCGGGGAACGCCATCGCCGCCGTCGCGACGTAGGGAATCTGGTGCGCCACCATGATGTCCACCAGGTTCTTCTTGGGCCTCTTCTTGAAGTGGCGCGCGGGCGTGGTCGTCGTCCAAGCGCCCCAGGGCGTCGAGCTCGAGCGTTGGACGCCGGTGTTCATGTAGGCCTCGTTGTCGTAACATATGTACAGGATGTTGTCGTTACGTTCCGCCGCCCCCGAGAGCGCCTGGATGCCGATGTCCGCGGTCCCGCCGTCGCCGGCCCACGCCACGACGTTTACGCCCTTCTTGCCTAATACTTCCAGGCCCGCGGAAAGGCCGCACGCCGAGGCCGCCGCGGCCTCGAAAGCGATGTGGAAGAGCGGCACTCCCAACGTCGTATACGGGAACGGGCCGTCGATGACGGACCAGCAGCACGCCGGAACGGTGTAAACCGTATTGGGCCCCAACGCCTTAAGCGCGTAACGCATCGCGAGCACGGCGCCACACCCCTGGCACGCCAAGTGCCCGGAACATATGTACTCTTCCGCAGGGATCGTCAACTTTTTGGGAACCTCAGCCATCACGTTACCCCTCGTATAAAAAGGCGCGGCCCGGGCTACTAAGGCTTGGCGCCGTACCAGTTGAACTCGGGACAATCGGGCTCCTCCGCCGCCTCCGCAATAGCCAACAAGTCGCGGACTTTGACGTCGCGGCCGCCGAGGCCCGCGACGAAGCCCAAAACCGGCGGGGCGCCGTCCCGGCCGTACAGCGAGGCCTTCACCTCGGTGCAGAAGATCCCCTCCTGGCCGAAGGAGATATTGCGGTCCACGACGGCGACCCGTCTCTTAGCCGCCAGCAACTCCCGGACTTCCTCGCGCGGGAAAGGCCGGAAGGCCCAAATCTTGAGCGAGCCGAGCTTTTTACCGGCGGCACGCGCCTCGTCCACCGCGTCCTTAGCCGTCGAGGCGACGCCGCCGGAAACGACGAGGACCGTATCGGCGTCCTCGCACTCGTACGGGTCGGCCATCTTGTAATATCTGCCCGTAACGTCGCCGTATTCCTGCGCCGCCCGCTTGATGACCTCCTCCGCCTCGAGCATCGCGTTGTGTTCCATGTATTTGAGCTCGTAGTAGTGGTCCGGGCCGGTAAGGCCGCCGAATGCCGCGGGGTGCTCGGGGTCGACGGTATCGGTGGCGATGCGGGGCGGCAGAAACCGGTCGGCCTCCTCCTGCTCCGGGAAGTCCACCGGTTCCGCGGTGTGACTCAAGAAGAACGCCTCCAGCACCACCATCGCCGGCAACAATACCTGCTCGGCGACCTTGAAACCGATCAATATGCTGTCGAATATGTCCTGATTCGATTCGGCGTAGAACTGCATCCAACCGGTATCGCGCTGGCTCAGGCTGTCGATCTGGTCGGTCCAAATCGTCCACGGCGGCCCCATCGCGCGGTTGATGTTCGCCAATACGACCGGCAGGCGGGCGTTCGCGGCCCAGTGAAGAACCTCGTGCATAAGCGCAAGGCCCTGCGCCGAGGTCGCGGTGAAGGTGCGCGCGCCCGCCGCGGAGGCGCCGATGCACGCGACCATCGCCGAGTGTTCGCTCTCCACTTTGATGAACTTCGCGTCCATAATCCCGTCGGCGACGAACTCGCTTATCTTCTCTACCACCTGCGTCTGCGGCGTGATGGGATACGCCGATACCACCTGGGCGCGGGCCACGCGGGCCGCGTGCGATACCGTGTGGTTTCCCGTTACGACTTGCTTCATAACTTAACCCTTCGGAAAGAGCAGGGGACAGGAGGCGGAAGCCTCCCGCCCTAAAGACCTTCCTTCATCTCGATACAATTAACCGGGCATTCTTCGGCACAGACGCCACAACCTTTGCAATAATCCAGGATGACTTCGGGCGGGTCCGCGCAAGATATCGCCAGGTCGGGGCAGAACTTCCAACAGAACATGCACCGCGTGCATTTCTCGTAATCTATGACCGGCGTGACGTTCCGCCACGAGCCCGTCTTGTTCCAGGACATCCGCCCTAAGCTCTTCGCCATCGGCGGCATGTCACAAGCGCCGCGTATCTCGATTTTCTCCGTCATCAATACCTCACGTTACTTCTTGCGGCCGGCGCGCACGCCTTTCTTCCCCGCTATCGCCCGTAAGCTGCCGGCCTTCTTCTTATTACCTAAGCCGTCGAAGCACCGCGCCGCGGCCGCGAGCAGAGGTTGCGCGCGTTGCGTCTCGCCCGCCCCGGCCAGATAGGCGCCGAAATCGGCACGTGCCTTCGCCGCGGCAAGCGCGTCCGTCGCGGTCAACACGTCTATAGCTTTTCTAAGCTGGCGCGTGGCGCGCGTCCGGTCCCCCCGCGCCGCGGCCGCCAAGCCGTCGACGTAGCAAAGTAGGGCCGTATGCCGCCTCCCCGGCACCCTACCTACAAGCTCTCTTGCTCTCGCCGCGGCCCGCTCCGCCCGTTTAAGACGACCGCCGGCGGCGTGCGCCAACGCGAGCCATAACTGCGCCTCCAATAGCAGATAAAGTTCCGAAGACTTCTTGGTAGCTCGAGCCGCGGGCGCAAACTCCCGGCACGCCTCCCCGCCGTCGCCGCCGGCCAGCGCCACCCGACCCGAGGCGTAGTCGTAATAAGACGCCAGGCCGAAAGAAGGTAAAGCTTCCCCCGTGCGCGCGGCCTGCCGCAGATATTGTTTGGCGGAAACGGCGCGCCCGGCCTCCGCCTGAGCCACGGCCAGCGCGAGCTGGCAGAAGTATTGCCGGTATTTATCGCCCGCTTTGCGCGCGAGCCGCGACGCTACCTTCAAATCCTCGAGGCCGGCGGCGAAATCGGCGCGCCGGAACCGGGCCGAGGCCAGCCAGTAACGGGCCTCGGCCTCGAGGCGGCCGTCCCCGGTCTCCTGAGCGAGCGCCAGCGCGCGCTCGAGGTAACCAACGGAAGCCTTAAGGTCGTCGCCGTAGTATTTGGTCGCTCCCAAACCTACGAGGATAGAAGCCGTCACGGGCCTATTGCCCGAGCCCCTCGCCGTGGCCAGCGCCTCGTTAAAGTATCGCAAGGCTTCCTTTAACTTTCCCCCGCGGAATAAGGCAAGGCCCAAATCGGCCCGCGCGGCCGCTTCGCCGCCGCGGTCGCCCGTCTCGCGCCCCAACTTGAGCGCCCGCCGGTAGTATCTCGTTGCGCTCCGCAAATCGCGCCGCGCCGACGCTATCGAACCCAGGCCGTCGGCCACGAGCATAAGCAGGTTCTTATCGCCCCCCTTGTCGGCAATCGCCTCCGCCATATGGAAATAACTCGTGGCCTTCGGAAGGTCGAAGGTCCGACGTCGATGTTCCCCCAAGTTGTAGAGGGCCCGGGCGATGTCCGGGGTGGCGTCGAGCCTCTTGAAAATAGTCAAAGCGGCGTTGAGATAGGATACCGCCCGGCGTTCGTTACCCACGGCGCCGTATGCGCGGCCCGCGAGGTTCATCGCCTTCGCCAGACTCAGGCGGTCGCCTATCTCCTCCGCGGCCGACTTAGCCTTTTCCAGCGCTGCCGCGGCTTCCGCGAATTTACCCTGGGCTAAATAGATTTCGCCCCGGCGCGTATTAAGTTCTACCAGCTCGCGGCGTATTAGTTCATCGCCGAAGCCGCCCTTGCCGATTTTGGTTGCGGCGACGGCCACGCGGTCGTAGTGCTTGAGGGCTTCCGCTGCCTCGTAACCCGCCCAAGCCCGGTCGCCCGCGAGCCGCGCGAAGACCAATCCCTTCTCCCACATCTCACCTACAAAAGTATGCCACGACAAGTCCGCGACGAGGCTCAAGTCGCCCTCGCGAAAACGCCCCTCTAAGTAACGGCCTATCTTTTCGTGAAGGCGCTTGCGCCGGCGCTTCCCGATTCGCCGATATATCTCGTCGCGGATCTTCCCGTGGGCGAAACGGTACTTATCGGTGGCACCGGGTACCGGCACGACTAACTCGTGCTCGACGCAAACGTCCAAGATATCGGCCAGGTAACCCTCGTTGATGGGGACCGCGGCGCGAACCCCTTCCGCGGTAAAATCTTCGCCCAAGGCCGCCGCGGCCTCCAAGACCTTCGTCGTCCGCGCGTCGAGACGACTGAGCCGTCGCTGGATTATGCCGCGTATCGAACCCGGAACCTCGTAATCAGCGGGAATAGGCGCACCCTCCACGGCGAACTTGCGAGGCGACAACCCGTCCTCGTAGAAAGACTTGAGAGTCTCCTCGACGAACAACGGGTTCCCCTCGGTCTCGCCGTAAACGAAATCCACGAAGCTGGGCACAACTTCCGACACGCGGAAGATAAGGCGAATCATATCCGCCACCGCCTCGCGGCCCAGGCGCTCCAACTTCAAGCTCTCCACGTTCCGGTCTTGGATTATGGCGCTGAGCGCCGCCGACGGAGCCGGCGCCCGCGCCCTCCGGTCGGCTACCTCTTCGGGCCGATAGGTAGCTACGACGAAGACCTTCTCCGTCGTCAGGCCGTTAAGCAAGAACCTCAGAAGGGAAAGCGACCCCTCTTCCGACCAGTGGATGTCTTCCAAAACCAACGCCACCGGCCCCTCGGCCGCGAGCGCGTTAAGCAGGTATCGAAAGCCTACGAAAAGGCGGAGCCGCGCCTGTTCCGGGGCCAGCTCGTAGAAGGGGGCCGTGTCGAAGCCGAAAGCCGCGAGCTCCGGGATGACGTTATACAGCTCCCTCTGATAAGCCCGCGGTATCGCGGTCACGCGCGCCCTCACGCCCTTCGACGGCGTTTTCAGGAAGCCCGCGACCGCTTCGCGGAACGGCTGGTAGGCGAAACCGGCCGGCTCCTCGAAAGATTGCCCCTCCAGAATCGGCGCGCCCTGGAACTCGGCGAACTCTATAAAATCGCGCACGAGCCGCGTCTTGCCCACGCCCGTCTCGCCTATGACGTTGACCAAACCCCCTCGGCCCTCCGCGGCCCGGCCCCACAATTTCTTAAGGAACCTCTTCTCCCGCTCCCGCCCGACCATCTTCGGGCAGAACACGGGCCGGCTGAGCCTCTCTTCCAAAGCTTCGGCTTCGCTCGCCTGGGCCTGGTCTACGGCCATATTTCGGCCGCGGTGCTTCGCGACGAGAAGGGCCTGGTCGGCCTTGTCGAGCAGGCCCTGGGCGTCCGCGGCGTCGTCGGGGTAGGCCGCGATGCCCACGCTCAACGTTACGTGCAGGTCCCTTTTTGCGCGAGAGGAATAAACGGGGGTCCGGCGGAATTCAGCCAGCGCGCGTTCGGCGGCGACAACCGCCTCTTCCGCGCTGGTCTCGGGGAGGATGGTCGCAAACTCATCGCCCGCGTAACGGAAGACCAAATCGACCCCCCGCACGACGTGTCGCAGCCGCGCCGCCACGTCGCGCAGTACTTCGTCGCCCGCGAGGTGGCCGAAGACGTCGTTTATCTCCTTGAAGCGGTCGACATCAACGAAAAGAAGGGCGAAGGCACGACGGTACCGCTTCGCACGCGCGACCTCTTCGTCCAGCCGTTGGAAGAAATAACGGCGGTTGTACGTCCCCGTACAATCGTCGATAAATAGAAGTTGTTCCAGCTCAGGTTCGGCCACAAGCCGTCACCACAACGATCGGGGTTGCCGGGCGCCGCCTCTACGCCTTACGCGTAGCCTCGAAAGCAGCCCGGGCCGCCCCGGCATTTTTCCCGTCCCGGTCGCGGGGGAAATATTTTTTGATGGAAGCCGCCAGCGCGTCGACACCGACGAGGCCGGTTATTCTCGCGAAGGCGCCCAACATAGTGGTATTTACTATAGGCGCGGTGCGCGTACCGAGGCCGTGCTCCACCGCTAAGCTCGTGCCGTCAAAAGTACGAACCGCGAAGTCCTCGTCCAACCCGAGTTCCGCCGGCTCGCGCGGCGAGTTAACGACGATTACCCCCTTCGCTTTTACGCCCGAGGTCACGTCAACCGCCTCGATAAGCGTCGGGTCCATCACCAAAACGTACGCGGGCTCTTCGACCTCGCATTTCACGCGGATAGGTTTATCGTCCACGCGGATGAACGCCGCGACGGGCGCGCCCCGCCGCTCGACGCCGAACATCGGGAACGATTGGACGTTGCGCCCTTCGCTGAAAATCGCATCCGCGATAATGCTGGATGCTACCGCGGCCCCCTGGCCGCCCCGGCCGTGGAATCTGATCTCGATCACTTTACGCTCTTTTCTCCGTCCCCCACCTGAGGGGGACGGTAGCCCTGGATTTTGTCGTAATAAAAAATATACGAAACGCGTATAGCTTTTTCAAGACAAATCTTGGAAACCCGACCGGTGGCGCCGTTCGGCCGGAAGCGTTATCCGCCCAGGCTCGAGGCCCGCGTCAGCGCCGCGGCCAAATCGCCCGCGGCGAAGCCGTCAACCTCCAGGAGTTTACGCCGCGCCGCCGCTCCCCTCACGATGTTGACGCTCGCCCGGGGCACCCCCAGAAAATTAGCGATTACCTTAATAAGTTCGTCGTTGGCGCGGCCGCCCTCCGGCGGCGCCGCCACGCGCACTTGCAACACGTCGCCCCGACGCCCTACGACGCCGGCGCGCTTCGACTTAGGCGTAACCTCGACTTCCAGCCTAACCAACCGATTCCTCCTTTTCGTCGTCGCTGGTTACTTCTATCTCGAGCTCGCCCCCCTCCGCGGTCGTCGCCCTCCGCGGCGCGGGGGGTTTTTCTCCGGGCTCGGTTTTTTGGGGCTTCCCGGCCCTTTGCTCGGGCGCGGCCCCGGCACCTTCGCCTTTCGCGTAGTCGGCCAAAAAGCGGTATTGCTGGTCCAAGAACGCCTTGTAACGTATTACAAAAGAGTCTCGGTAGCGCTTGAGGTCATCCACCTGGACCTGGATGCGTACCAGCTGCTTATGGGCGTCGGCGACGATACGTTGCGCCTCGGCGCGCGCTTGAGCCGCGGCGGCCTCCACTCTATGCTGCGAGGCCTTCGTTATCTCCTCCTTCATCTCCTGGGCCGTGACGAGGGTATCCTTCAGACGTTGGTCGAGGCGCCGATACTCGCCGACCCGGTCCTCGAGGACCTTCACCTGGTCCTTGAGCTGCAGGTTCTCCTGGACGCGCACCTCGAGCTCGTCGGCGACTTGCGTGAGAAACGCGTCTACCTCGTCCATGTCGTAACCCCGCAGGCTACGCTTGAATTCCTGGGTATTAATATCCTGAGGTGTTATCTTCATCGCTGCCTCCGCTGACCTTCAGAACAAGGCCAGTTTCGCGAGTTGCTCTTCGCCCAGGCGCCAATCGTGCTGAGCCGGCGCGGTGGCGTGTAGCTTCAACTTCCGCGCAAGGGCCGCCGGATTTCCCCCTCCCGTTATTTCGACGTCGTCTTCGACGAACGCGCCCAGGCCGGCACGGCCCGCGTAATAGAGGTAGCCCACGTCCGAGGGCTCGACGCCCATCATCTTACATACGACGTAATCGAGGGCGAGGGGGTCGAGCGAGGCCGCGGCGAAGCCCCAGGGCACGGCCGAGCCGTAGATCGGGCCGTCGCCCTCCATCCCGACGTGGCCGTCGACGACGCCCAAGTGCGGCCACACTTCGCGCGCCACCAGATAGAGGTTTATATTCATAGCCGGATAGCCCTGATGCATGGCCCACTTGTCGTCGCCGGGGCCCATAGCGGCGGCGGTCCGCACGACGGCTCCCATAACCATATTTTTCACGGAGAGGGTAACTATAACCGCGTCGTGGGCCTTGGGCGGGCCGAGGGCGATGCGGAAATCGCTCTCGACGACCGGCTGCGCCAGGCGGACCGTAAGCGGCGCGAAGTTCTCGTCGAATACCCGGAACGGAGTGGTCGGCGCACGGTTGAGGTCGAGCAGCGGCACGCCGTACTCTTCCGCGAGCGCGCGATAGCCGTACGCGTCGAAGCCCTCAGCCGCCTCGCCGAGCGCCGGGCCCTCGGCGATTACTACCTCGCCCCGGACGTGGGGCATTATACACTCGAGTACGGCGCGTGTAGCGTCGACGTGCGTGGCGGATAAGGCGTGCCGACACGAGACGAAGTTGGGCTTAATTAAAATTTTTTTAGCGGCGGCCAGCCTCGCCGGCAAAGCAGGCCCCAGCGCCTCGAGCGCCTCTCGCACCGCGCGGTAGCGGTCCGTCTCGGCTATGAGGGAAACGATACCCCGGGGAGGAACGCGCCTGCCTATCATCGCTTCATAGAAATATATCAAGGCCGCCGCACGGTGTCAAGGAATACTAAGCAAACGCCGGCCTAAGGAAAACCGCCCCGGCTTTTCAGCGGGGCGGCTTTAGTCTAAGGCGGTCGCGCTAGTCGTTACTAAGCGAGGTCTTCGGGTTTGATTTCGCGATACGGCAATTCCTCGAGTGGGTAAAAGGTCACGTTCGCAATTACCTCGTCCGCGACGACTACGGGGGCGCCCGCGCCAAGCGCGAGAGGTATGGCGTCGGAAGGGCGAGCGTCCAGACGCGCGATTTCGCCCTCGCGCGAACGGACTTCCACGGCCGCGGTAAAGACTCCCTCGTCCGTCAAACGGTCAATAACGACCCGTTCAATTCGGAGGCCGCCGGCTTCGACAAGGGCCAAGGCAAAGTCGTGACTCAGCGGCCGGGTAGCGCATTCAGGCCGTTTTTTGGGGTCCGTAGCCACCAGCGCCGAGTATACGCTGAGCTTGGAAATAAATATCCCGAAAACCCTACCGTTTTCGCTTTCTTTCAATACGATGATAGGGCAACCAGATTTATCGTCGTATCTCACCCTCAAGACGGTAAATTCTTGTTCGCCGGCCATAATAAACCCCTTTCCGTCGATGAACGTCGCACGTTCGTATCTTTATATATTCAGTTAATGTTCTAATTCTTGCCAAAAACCAAATACCTCCCGACGCAATTACAGCGGCTTATTAGCGCCGGCCTAAAAGCCGCCATATATAATTAATTATAAATCCGCCCCCGTCCCTCGCCGAATGTCCGGTCTACTGCTGGTTATCGTATCGCTCGAAAACGCCGCCTTATTGTGCCAATCCCCGAATCCGCCGGCGGGGCCTTATATCATGAAAGTCCGGCGTTGGGTGTAAGAACCCGCCGGAGACCGCTTAGGCCACCGAGGAAACGACAGCGCGCGGAGGGGAGGTCCGGTCGGGCGTAACCTTGGTGTAAATATAAAGAGGCACTCCCACGGCGTCACGGAATTCACGGGCCCGCCGTTTCAATAAAAGATCGCCCCGACCGCGAGGGAGCGGCGTACGACGTCGGCCGGCTAGGAGTCGAAGAGGTCTTCCGGCTCTATCTCCCGGAAAGGCAGCTCCTCGGGCGTACGGAACCTGAGCCGGGCCACGACGTCGCCTGCGACGACGACCGGCGCGCCGACGCGGACGGCAAGCGCGATGGCATCGGAGGGCCGGGCGTCGAGTCGGACGATTTCGCCGCCTTCGCGAGAACGTACCTCCAACGTCGCGCCGACAACCCGGTCCTCCGTCACACCATCTATAATCGCACGCTCGAGCCGGACGCCGCCGGCATCGGCCAAGGCCTCAGCCAGATCGTGCTCTAAGGGCGCGGAAGCGTACAAGCTTCGATATTCCGCATCCAAGGCGGCCAGGGTCGAGTGCGCCGTAGCCTTGGAGACAGCCAAAACGAAGGTCCTCGTGCTCCCCACTTCTTGCAACACGATCAGCGGTGACCCGCCTTCTTCGTAAAACCTGACGCCCACAACCTTGAACTCGCTGTCCGCGGCCACTTTCGCACCCTCCCTGATAAGAAGAAAATTGCCCAGGGGTAAACAGCCCCAATTTAAAAATTTACGGCCCGATCGCGGCGTCGTACCAGGCCAAATACGCTTCCCGGCTTTCCTCGGGTATTAATACCCACGCGTCGAGCGCACGGTCCGCCCAGATGGCGTCTATCTCGGCAGATATCTCATTAAGACGAGCTATTTTTTCCTGAACCAGGACTTCGAATTCGGACGGGTCAACCACGTCGCGCGTCGCGTTAAGCCACTCGTGGATGGCCGCGGCCTCGTCGTACCGCGGCGTGTATTCGGCTTCCAGGTAGTCTTCGTTGATTTGCCGAATCGTGTCCATAGTCTCGCCGTCGCAACCGAATCCGCCGAGCGAGAGGAACATCCCCAAAACCTGAAAGCCGGCCACCTCGCCGATTTTATCGGGTAAGGCCGGTTTGAAGTCCGGCGGGATGTGGTCCTCGCGGCAAAGGTTGTAGAGCGTCCCCAAAGCCATCCCCGGAACCACGACGAAAAGCGCCGCCAAGATTAATATATAATGCCTCATCCTCACGACCTCCTAAAGATTTAACGGTTAGGGTGACTCGTAATTTATTCTCCGCCTCCGTAACGGTTACCCAACGTTATGTCCTCAATAATTTTACGGGAACCTCGCCCTTTTAAATTTTACCGGACCTTGAAGCCGACGGTCCTATAATAATATCTGCGCAGTCATATGTCAACAAAATAGTTTCCGATTTGACGTAAAAAAAAAGCCGCCCGGCGTAGCGGCGGCCTTTCGAAGAGGCCGCGTTCCCGGCCGTTCGTCGCCGCGGTTCTCTTATATCTGCCGAGCTAAAAAACCGCCGCGCTGCCGAGGTAATCGGGCGCGACGCCAGCCTAATCCCGTTCGACCCACGGGGTCCCGTAGTTGGGGGTAACGGTTACGTTAACTGTTATCGTCTACCGCGAGCCTTCGTTATCGCCGAAGCGGCACGAAAGTTGGTCTTCGATCTTGTTTAACGCCGCTCGCGTCGCGGGCGTTAAACCGGCGCACCCCGCCAACAACTCCGTCGTCTTAAAGGCGAGCTTGATAGCCAATAATTCTTCACGCGTGAAGGCCATATTGGCGAGGCGGGCCTCGGCCATGATTCGGTACCCCTTGTCGTAGTATATGGGGACTACTTCGGAGAGGTCTACGACGTAGCGGTAGATCGTGCGCTCCGAAACTTTTAACGCCCGTGCCAACTCGGCCGCGCGGTAGCCGTTACCCGAGCGTAAGATATTTACTAAGTGAAAAAGCCTCTCTGTCTTCGTCTGGGTCATAATCCAAAGCAACCACGTATACCGTGCTATAAAAGCCGCCCAAACCGTTAGCGCGGGGCTAAAAGCCGCGCAGACGGAATGGGTTTATCTTAAGCAACCCGCTTATATATAGTAGCAAAACCCGGGCCAATTTTACAAGTGTTTAATCGCCATTTATTTACGAGAGCGGGGCCGTTAGCCAACGGGAAACACGCCGCCACTTTCGGCAGGTTATAACCTTTTTTTATATCGACAAACGCGTAACCGCCCAAAAACGAATGAAGTATAGCAAGCGCCGATATTGGCGATTTTTTTAAAAAATGGCGGCCGACGGTCGAAACGCACCAGCCAACCGCGCCGAAGCGGACCGATTTCCGCCGTCGCGGTAAAAAGGGCCCTCCCCCCTCATAGATCCCGCTACCTCCCGCTCGCCTACGACGCCGGATTATTATATCCCTTGACAACGCTAATTTATAATGCTAACTTACCGCGGCCTGCGGGGTTCGACGTTATGAAAATTTGGCGGTCTTTGAAAGAAGTAGCCGCGGACCCGGTCCCGGCGCCGTACGTTACGGTCGGAACCTTCGACGGCGTACACCTCGGCCACCAAGCGCTACTTCGCGAGCTGAAAGAGATGGCCCGCGCCGGGCGCGGCGCCGCGGCGGTCGTGACCTTCGGCGACCCTCCCGAGAGTAAAGAAGGCCCCGAGGGTTTACAACGGCTTAGTTACGCGGACGAACGGCTCGAGCTGCTCGCGGCCGCGGGCGCCGACGCGACGTTGACGCTTCCCTTCGACGACAGCCTGCGCGGCATGGCCGCCGACCAGTTCGTCGAAGAGGTGCTGATGGGTGCTCTCCACGCGCGCGGCGTTTGCGTCGGCTACGACCATCACTTCGGCCACGACGGCCGCGGCGACATAAGCCTCTTGAGCCTGCTGGGTAAAAAACACAGCTTCGAGACGCACGCGGCGCCGCCCTTCGCCGTGGACGGCATGATCGTCTCGAGCACGCTTATACGGCGCAAGCTGCGCATCGGCGACGTAGCCGCGGCGAACAAGTACCTTGGCTATCGCTACGAGGTCCGGGGCGAAGTCGAGCCGGGCACGGGCGTAGGCGCGAGCGAGCTGGGTTACCCGACCGCGAACGTTAAGCTCAAGCGGAAGATGTTGCCGGAACGCGGCGTCTACGCGGCCTTGGGCAACATCATGGACGAGGAAGGCCGCGTCGCGGAGGGACCCTTCGGCGCCTTCCTCAACCTCGGCTACCGGCCCACCTTCGACGGCGATGCCTCCGGCGAGCCCCGCCTCGAGGTCCACCTCTTCGACTTCGCGCGGGACATCCTGGGCCGCCGCGTCCGCGTGCAATTCGTGTCCCGCCTCCGCGACGAGCAGAAGTTCGAGGACGCCGCAGCCCTACGGGAACAGCTAGTCGAAGACGAGAAGAAGGCGCGCCGGATATTATTCAGCCACTAAAAAGAACGGTCGTGGCTTTAGGTGCGACGACCGTAGATTAAATAAAAGATATGACCGTCACGAAGGAAAGCAAGCAGGCGTTGATCGAGCGGCACCGCAAGCACGAGGGCGACACCGGCTCCGCGGAGGTGCAGATCGCGCTCTACACCGAGCGCATCAACCACCTCACGGAGCACCTACGCCAGCATACGAAGGACAAGCACAGCCGCCGGGGCCTTCTGCTCCTCGTAGGCCGGCGGCGCCGCCTCCTCGATTACCTAAAGAACAAGGACATCGGGCGCTACCGCGACATCATCCGCGCGCTCGGCATCCGTCGTTAGTACTGCCGCCAGGCCTGCGGCGGCTCGAGGGCACTAAGCCCTCACCAACGTTCGCGGAAGGCCCGCAGGTACCGCGAGCGCCGTGGTAAAATTAACTTAAAAATAAACCCCCCCTATTAGGGGCGGCGTTATCGAGCAATTGGATTAGCAGCCGGCCCGATAAAACAGGAAGCTTAGCCACTTACTTCGGCCTCGAGCTGATACACGTACGCCCCCGGCGAACCTTCGGCCACCCCTTCGTCGCCGAAGCTCTCGATATATAACTCTACCGCCTCCTGGAGGTTTGCGCGGGCTTCTTCGATCGTCTCGCCCTGGGTCACGACGCCCAGCTCAAGGCAATGCGCCACGTACCATTTGGCCTCTTTCGTTATTACGGCCGTAAATTTTTTCACCATTAATAAGCCTCCTCTGTTCGCCGCCGGCGATTATAACACCCGAGATGTATCACGTCAAAACTATTCCCGCGCCGTTTAATTTCCTCCCGTAACGCGAGCGCATAATTGGAATATAAATAAAAATAACCCGGCCGCGAGGCCGGGTGTTTTTGTTTCAACCGAAATGCGAGCTACTACTTCGTCACGTACGGCGCGATGAGCGTTATTATCAGAAACGCGCCCTGACACAATCCTATTACGAATAAGAGCAGCGTGATTAGCACGAGGCGGTTGGCGAGGTCCGCGGAGGTTTTGCGGAACTCCTCCACCGCCTGGACCAGGCGCGCCGCGGCCAGCGTGCTAAGCGTCCAACTCGACGTCTGGCCGGAGGGAAGGTCCCCCTCCTTACGGTACGCTTGTAAGCCCTTCTCGGCTTCGGTGACCACCCAGTCCCACAGGTTCTCTTCCATAGAAAGGCGCCTCCTGGTCGACGTTTAGGCCGGCTATCGAATATTATATTAAATTATAAACGAAAAAACGCCGAGGTCAAGGCGATTAACCGGTTTTGCCCGTATAATATTGCCCCGCAAAACGCAACGTGCTAATATTCCGCGCCGAAAGAGGGGTGAATATGGCCGAACGTGTCGATAAAATAAAAACGGAGCTCGAGCGCCTCCGCGACGACGTCCGGCGCCACGACTACCTCTACTACGTCAAGGGCGAACCGGAGATATCCGACTTCGAGTACGACCGCCTCTACCGCCGCCTCGTCGAGCTGGAAGAGAAATACCCCGAGCTCGTGACGCCGGATTCGCCCACGCAGCGCGTCGGCGGCGCGCCCGCGGAGGGTTTCGCCGAGGTCCGTCACGAGCCGCCGATGCTCTCGCTCGACAACGCCTACGCCGAGGACGAAGTCCGGGAGTGGGACGAGCGCGTCCGCAAGGGCCTGGGCGCCGACGGCGCCGCGTACGTCTGCGAGGCCAAAATAGACGGCGTCGCCATCGCGCTCGAGTACGAGGACGGCGTCCTCGCGCGCGGCTCCACGCGCGGCGACGGCTTCACCGGCGACGACATCACCGCCAACCTCAAGACCATCCACGACGTCCCGCTCCGGCTTAGCGAGCCGCCGCCCGGGCGGCTCGAGGTCCGCGGCGAGGCGTATATGACGCGCGAGGGCCTGGCGGAGCTAAGCCGGCGCCGCGAGGCCGCGGGCCAGCCGCTCTTCGCCAACCCGCGCAACGCCACCGCCGGGACGCTCAAGCTCCTCGACCCGCGCGAGGTCGCGAGGCGGCCCCTCCACGCCTGGCTCTACTACGTCATCACCGAGGAGGCGGATATCCCGACGCAGGCGGAGGCGCTCGAGCATTTAGAGCGGTGGGGCTTCAGCGTAAACCCGAACCGCCGCCGCTGCGCGGGCCTCGACGAGATGTTCCGGTTCTACCGGGAGGTGGAGGCTGCGCGCGCCGGCCTCCCCTACAACATCGACGGCTTAGTCCTCAAAGTCGACGACCTCGTCGCCCACGGCGAACTCGGCACGACGGCTAAGGCGCCGCGCTGGGCCATCGCGTACAAATTCAAAGCGGAGCGCGCGACGACTAAGGTGAACGGCATCGAATGGTCCGTAGGCCGCGCCGGGACCATAACGCCGGTGGCGAACCTCGAGCCGGTGCTTCTCGCCGGCACGACCGTCAAACGCGCCGGCCTCTTCAACCCGGAGCGCGTGGCCGAGCTCGACGTGCGCGCGGGCGACACCGTGAACGTCGAGAAGGCGGGCGACATCATTCCCTACATCGTAGAGGTCGAGTATCACCTGCGGCCTAAAGGCTCCAAGCCGGCGCCCGTACCCGAGACGTGCCCGGCCTGCGGCACGCCGCTCGTGAAGGAAGAGGGCGTCGTCGGCCTCTTCTGCCGCAACTGGGATTGCCCGGTTCAGGCCCGCGGCCGGCTGGAGCTTTGGGGTTCGCGCGGCGCGATGGACATAGAAGGATTGGGCGAGAAGGTGGCCGCGGTCCTCTACGAAAAGCTGGGCGTGCGCGACCCGGGCGACCTGTATTTTATCAAACCCGGTTCAATCGCACCGCTCGAGGGTTTCGGCGAGCTTTCGGAGAAAAACCTGCTCGCCTCCGTCGAGCGCTCCAAGGGGCGGGGGCTGGCGCGCGTCCTCTTCGGCCTGGGCGTCCCGAACGTCGGCTTCGAGACCGCGGCGCTGGTCGCGCGCCACTTCGGCTCCATCGACAAGTTGACGGCCGCGGAAGAGGAAGAGCTGGAGGCCATAAAGGGCGTGGGCGAGGTCGTCGCGCGTGGCGTCGTCGAGTTCTTCGCCCGGGCGGAAGTGCGCGAGATAATAAACAAATTGAAGCGCGCGGGCGTCAAACTGGAAGAGGAGCGGCTCGCGGAGCCGACGGGCCCCTGGGCGGGCCTGACCTTCGTGATTACCGGAACGCTGCCGTCAATGAGTCGCGAGGAGGCGGAACGGGCCGTAGAGGCCCGGGGCGGCAAGGCGACCGAGGGCGTCTCAGCGAAGACGTCGTACCTCGTCGCCGGCGAAAGGCCCGGCTCCAAGCTCGCGAAGGCCGAGAAGCTGGGCGTGAAAATCGTCAGCGCCGAGGAGTTCGATAAGATGCTAAAAAAAAGTGGGGCCACAGCTTAGCGTACGTGGGGG
>CAZWAM010000027.1:0-27146 GCA_964631855.1 uncultured bacterium
CCCGGGGCCCCCGACCGCAGCCGCGCGCGTGCGGCCCTCCTCCTCGGCGTCGCTACGGCGTCGTTCGCCATTATCTTCACGTGTCTCGCCAATAGGAAACTCGACGTCTTCTGGGCGCCCGCGGTCGACCTGGGCATTCAACACCACGTATTTTGGGCCGGCGGCCGGGGCGGCTTCCTATACCAAACCGTTCTCTTCGCCAAGCCGCACCTGAACCACTTAATGTTAATGAACCAGTTGATCTCGCCGCTGTCGTCGTTGTTCCCCTCGGTCCGCACGCTTCTCGTCATCCAAGTATTGGCGTTGGCCTCGGCCGCGCTTCCCGCTTACCTCATCGCCCGGCGTCATACCGCTTCGCGCTATCTCGCGCTGGCCTTCGCGCTGTCGCCTCTGCTCTTCGCGTCGGCGCAGTGGGTAGCCCTTTACGATTTCCACCCGCGCACGTTCGCGCCAGCGCTGATCCTATGGGCCCTATGGGGGGTGGAGACCGGGCGCTCCCGCCTCGCCCTCCTCTCTTTCTTCCTGACGGCGCTCTTAATCGAAGAATTGGCGTTATACACTTGCGCCGCAGGTTTATTCATAACCCTCGGGTTGAAAAAGAAAAAGCTGGGCTTAGCCGTCGTCGCTTTTTCTCTCCTCTACTTCCTGGCCGCCACGTACGTGGTCTACCCGCAAATTTTGGACGTGACGGACGTTGCCTCCAATCCCATCCTCCACACCTTCGGCGTCGCCGCATCGCCGACGGAACTGATAGCGTACGCGGCGAGGCACCCGCTCGTATTTCTCGCCCGCGCGGCCGAACCGGCGCGCGCGACGTACCTGCTCCATATGTTGACGCCGTGGGCGTTTCTGCCCGCGGCCGCGGGCTGGGGATTGTTGACGTACGCTACGCCCGCAACGTACGCCTTGTTCTCCCGTATACCGAGCCACCACGGCATTGAATTCCAATACTCGATGCCGCTTTTGCCGTTTCTGGTCTACTTCGCCGTGAGGACGTGGGGCCGTATCGAAAAGAGGGCCGCCCGTCGCCGGCCCTCGCTCGCGGCCTGGGCGCGGCGCGCCGCGGCGGCGTACCTAGTTATCGCGGGCGTCGCCTCGAGCGTCGCCTTCGGCCCGCTGGGCCGCCGATATAACCCCTCCTGGTACAACGCCGAGCCTTGGGTTCGCAGCTTCCCGAAAGTGGCGCGCTTCGTCTCGCGAGACGACTCCCTTGCCGCTTCCATGTTTCTCTTACCGCATTTCTCCCGCCGATGGCAGATCTACCTGCATCCCCACAAATTCAAATACATAAAAGAGCTGCTGCCCCGCGAGGTCATTATATCCACGGCGCGCCTCCGCGAGACCTGGGCGACGCCGCCGATAGTGACGGAGAAACGTAGCCGCATTACGCTCGTCCGCTTGTTGCGCGACCGGCGGTACGGCTGCGTGTACGCGGACGGCGACTACATCTTGCTGCGGCGAAGCGCTACTCCCGTAATCTCGGCGCCGGCGGTCTTCGAAAAAACTTTTCAGATAATCGAGGGCCGCAAATTGGATTACAACGTCGGCGTCCCGATCTTCGACGAGCGGGCGCGCGACCACCGGGCGATATACTGCCGCGAGAGCCAGGGTACGCTCGGGACGATGGCGCGCGCCGGCCCTTTCAACTGGCCCCGCGGCGCCGTAAAGGTCAATTACCGGCTGGCGCTTTCCAAAGCTACGCAACCTTTCGCTCCCGCCGCGGAGCTGGTCGTCGTCGAGCACCGGGAGGGCGCGCCGCCCGCGGCGGTCGCCGTCCACGAGGTAATGCCCGCGGATTTACCGACGGACGGACAATACGGCTGGGCTTCCGTGGCCTTTAAATGCCGAAGCGGGCGCCGGTACGAGTTCCAATTATACCCGCGGGGAAACGGCGACCTCTACCTCGATTACCTTTACGTCGAAGCGCCGAGGCTCTCGCTCGAGTGGGCGTTCCGAGGGCCCAAAAATGACGAGGAAAGAGAGATGTTCGCCAAGCAAAGCGCGGCGCTTCTCGCCTACTACGAGGCCCCGCGCCGAGGGTACGGACTGAGATAAGGCCCGAGGTGAAATTATGGAGGCGACCGTCATCGCCGTCGGCGACGAGTTGCTAATCGGGAAAACGGTGAACGACAACGCGGCATACCTGTCGCGGCGCCTCGCCGCCCTCGGCATCGCGACGCGCCGCCAGATCGTCGTGGGCGATAAGGACGACGACATCGCGGCCGCCCTCGAGGAAGCGCGTGCGCTCGCGCCCTTGGCGATAACCACGGGCGGCTTGGGCCCCACCGCTGACGACCGCACGCTCGCCGCGGCCGCGAAACACCTCGGCCTCGAGCTCGTGCTGCATCAACCGACGCTAAGGGAAATAGAGCGGCGATTCGCGCGGCGCGGCATGAAGATGCCGGAAGTCAACGTTGGCCAGGCACGCGTCCCCGCCGGCTCGCGGGTGCTCGGTAACCCTCTTGGGACCGCGCCGGGCATAATTATCGAGGAGGCTGGCTGGGTATTGTGCTTGCTGCCGGGCGTGCCGGCGGAAATGGAGTATATCTTCGAGCACGGCTTCGTACCGTATTTAGAGAAGAAGGGGTACGCCGGCGAACGCGTCTACGAAAAGCAACTCCACGCCACGGGCCTGCCGGAGTCCGCGGTGGCGGAGCGTTTGGCCGAGGTCGCGTTGCCGGCGGGCGTTCATCTCGCGTACCTCCCCCACACGGCGCAAGTGAACCTGCGGGTATGGGGCCCGGCGCCCGACGAGGGGGCGTTCCGGGAGCGCGCGCGGCCGGTGCTCGAGGCAATCCGGCGAGGCCTGGGCGAGCTCATCTTAGGCGAAGACGGCGCGACGCTCGAGCAAGTAGTGGGCGAGATGCTGCGGGCCCGGGGGGAGACGCTCGCGCTCGCGGAATCGTGCACCGGCGGCCTGATCGCCAAGAGGGTAACCGACGTGGCCGGCGCGTCGGCGTGGTTTCTCGGCGGCGTGGTCTCGTACGCCAACGAGGCGAAAGAAAACTTTCTCGGGGTGGCGGAATCGACGCTCGCCGCGCACGGCGCCGTGAGCGAGGAGACGGCGCGCGAGATGGCCTCGGGCGCGCGGGCGCGTTTCGGCGCCACGTACGCCCTCGCGGTTACGGGGATCGCGGGCCCGAGCGGCGGGACGGCCGAGAAGCCGGTGGGAACCACCTGCTTCGCTTTGGCGGAGGAAGGGGCGACGAGGAGCGACAAACGTTATTTCGGCGGCGGCCGCGATTGGGTTCGACTCCGCGCGTCGCAACACGCCCTCGACATGTTGAGGCTGCGCCTGCGCGAGAAAGGAGAGGTCCGGTGAGATTATTCGTAGCGGTGGAACTCCCGCCGGGTCATCGCGCGTCGCTCGCCGGCGTTTGCGAACGAGGGCGGCGAGGGGGCGTGCGGTGGGTCGGGCCGGAAAACGTCCACCTCACGTTGAAATTCTTAGGCGACGTCGACGAGGCGTCGCTGGCCGATTTGAAAGCGGCCCTCGCCGCGTTCGCGGCCGCGGCCGAGCCGTTCCCGCTGTCGCTGAAGGGGGGCGGCTGTTTCCCGAACGCCCGCGCCCCGCGCGTAATATGGATCGGCCTCGCCGAAGGCGCCGAGGAAGCGTCCGCCCTCGCCGCGGCGGTGGAGCGTGCGCTCGAGCCTCTCGGCTTCGCCGCGGAAAAAAGACCGTTCAGGCCGCACTTGACGATAGGCCGCGTAAAAGACGTTCAGGCCGGCGCGCCCACGGCGGCAAATAAAATCGAACAACTTAAAGAATACGGCGTGCCCCCCGCGACGGCCGAAGCCATAGCGTTGATAAAATCGACGCTCACGCCCGAGGGCTCTATATACCAGGAAATAGGGCGCTTTCGCCTCGGCAGCGATTAAACCATTTTTGGTAGACGGCTTTTTATGTTAGTATAAATATGGATAAGCTCTTTCACAATTCGCTCGGGGAGAATGTATGGTAAAAGAAAACGTAGAAAGCGATTCTTCGCTCAAACACGCGATCGACGGCATCAAGAAGAAATACGGCGAGACGGTCCTGATGCGCGTGGGGGATGAGTGGTCGCGAGCGGCAGTAGACGTCGTTCCCACGGGATCCCTTAGCCTCGACGCGGCGCTCGGCGTGGGGGGCATAGCCCGAGGCCGCATCGTCGAGATCTTCGGACCGGAGGCTTCGGGAAAGACGACGTTGGCGCTGCACCTCATCGCCGAGACGCAACGGCTGGGAGGCAACGCCGCACTCGTAGACCTCGAATACGCGTTCCCGGTCGAATACGCCCGCACGCTCGGCGTCGACGTCGACGAACTTTGGGTCTCGCAGCCGGACTCGGCCGAACAGGCTCTCGACATCGTCGAGCAGCTGGTCCGCTCGAACGCGATGGACGCGGTGGTCGTGGATTCCGTCGCGGCGCTCGTGCCGCGCGCCGAGCTGGAGGGCGAAATGGGCGACGCCCACGTCGGCCTCCAGGCCCGGCTGATGTCCCAGGCCCTGCGGAAATTGACGGGCGTTATTTCCAAGACCAAAACCATCGTCGTCTTCATCAACCAAATCCGTATAAAGATCGGCGTAATGTTCGGCAACCCGGAGACGACGCCCGGCGGAAACGCGCTTAAATTCTACTCGTCGGTCCGGTTGGACATCCGTCGTATCGCCACCATCAAAGAGGGGGAAACCGCGGTCGGCAACCGCGTACGCGTCAAGGTCGTGAAGAATAAAGTGGCCCCGCCCTTCAGACAGGTCGAGTTCGACATCGTTTACGGCGAAGGTATCTCCGCCCTCGGCGACATACTCGACTTAGCCGTCGCCCACAAAATGGTCGAGAAGGCGGGAACCTGGTATTCGTACGGCGACGAGCGGCTCGGGCAAGGTCGGGTAAACGCGGTTAATTTCTTGAAAGAAAATCGAGAAATCGCGGGGCAACTCGAAGCCGCGCTCCGGTCCAAGCTGGGGATACGTACGGGGGCAGAATCGCCTTTAGTAGAAGACGCCCCCGCCTCCGATAGCTAAAACCCGTGCCCAGAATCACGGCCCTCGAAAAGCAGAGACGTCGGCCGGGTCGCGTATCGGTATTCGTCGACGGCTCGTTCGCGGTAGGCCTATCGGCCGCGGCCGCGCGGGAACTCGGCCTTGAAGTAGGGAGGGACCTTGAAGAAGATGAGCTCCGCGCGTTGGCCTTGGCCCACGAGGCCGACCGCGCGTACGAACGGACGACGAGATATTTACGCCCCCGGCCGCGGAGCCGCGGCGAGATCGAACGGCGGCTCGAGCGGTACGGTTACGGCGACGACGTAATCCGGCACGTATTGGCACGGTTGACGGAGCGCGGTTTCGTAGACGACCGGGCGTTCGCCGGCGCGTGGGTACGGGACCGCGTACGCCTTAAGCCCAAAGGGCGCCGGGCGTTGCGGGCCGAGCTCCGGGCGAAAGGCGTCTCGCGCGAGGACGTCGAGGCGGCGCTCGAGGAAAACTTAAGGCAGACGGAAGAAGAATTGGCCCGGCGAGCGCTGGCCCCCCGGCTCACGGCTATGCGGGCCAAGGCCGAGAGCAAAGGCCGCGCGGCGGCCTTGTCTTTCCTTACGCGCCGAGGTTTCGACGCCGCGTTGGCGCGCCGCCTCGCACAGGAAGTTTTCTCGAGCTGAGGGATTCGGCCCTCGAAGGATATGCTCAACGTACTGCGTCTCCTATTGATCGCCGCGACGTCTATCGTCGGGTTCTACTTCGCCCCCTTCATATCCAAGGCGCCGTCGGCACCTTTCTGGGGAGTAGTATTCGGGTTCGGCGCGGGCTTTCTGATCGTCTTGGCCGAAATTTTGTTGGAGCGCTACTCCGCCCAGACGCTGGTCGCGGCGACGATGGGCCTTATCGCCGGCCTCATAGCGGGCAACCTCTTAGCCTACGCCCTTTCGAAAATGTTAGAGGCCCCCGAATACCTTTACGCGTTGATCGTCCTGATATGCGGCTACATCGGCACGATGTTGGGGGCGGCCAAGCTGCGCGACATACCTTTATTGTCGTCCGTCGGCGCGCGCCCGGGCGGGGGAGCGGGCGCCAACGTCCTCGACACGAGCGTCATCATCGACGGCCGCGTCGCCGACGTCATCGAGTCCGGCTTCCTCCCGGGGACCGTGATTATCCCCCGGTTCGTTTTGAAAGAAATTCAGCTCATCGCCGACTCCTCCAATCCGCTCAGGCGCAACCGCGGCCGGCGCGGCCTGGAGGTCCTGAACAAGATTCAGAAGTCGGCTCTCGCGCGGGTCGAGATCTTCGAGAAGGATTACGCGGACGTGACCACCGTGGACGAAAAACTACTCCGCCTCTCAAAGGACCTCGACGCCAACCTGGTAACGAACGACTACAACCTGAACCAGGTGGCGGAGCTCCAAGGCGTGAAGATCCTGAACCTCAACGACCTCGCCAACGCCCTCAAAGCGGTAGTCCTCCCCGGCGAGATGTTAGCGGTGCAGGTGGTTAAAGAGGGAAAGGAGCCCGGGCAGGGCGTGGCCTACCTCGACGACGGGACCATGGTCGTAGTGGAAAACGGACGCGAATTCATCGGCGAGTCGTTGGAAGTCCTCGTGACGAGCGTACTCCAAACCGCGGCCGGGCGTATGATATTTGGAAAGATACCCGGGGCGGAGGACTACGTGAGCGGAGGCTAAAGCCGGCGCGTGGGCGAAAAAGCACGGAACGGCGCGCGCGTGGTGGCGGTGGTTTTGGCGGCCGGCTTGTCGGAACGGATGAACGGCCGCGACAAAATTTACGCGCCCCTCGGCGGGCGCCCTTTAATTTATTACAGCCTCGCGCTATTCGAGGAATGCGCGGAGGTGGACGCGGTAATTGGCGTGGCCGCGGCCGGCTCGGAAAACGAAATCCGCGCCGTGGCGCGGAATCACGGTTTCGCCAAAATAAGAGAGGTCGTCGCGGGCGGCGTTGACCGGCGGGACTCCGCGGCCTCGGGCCTGTCCGCGGCGACGTCGGTCGCTTCCCCGGGCGCGGCGGTACTCATCCACGACGCCGCGAGGCCGTTCGCCGGCAAAACGCTGGTTCGGCGGCTGCTGGAAGCGCTTAAAAACGCGGACGGCGCGGTCCCGGCGATTCGGCCGGCCGACACCGTCAAACGCGTCGCCGAAGAAGGAGACGTCGTGGCCACGTTGGCGCGGGACGTGCTCCGCCTGGTCCAAACGCCGCAGGCCTTCAAGCTGCGGCCCATCGCGGCAGCCTATCGGACCGCCGTACGGGAGGGTTGGCCCGTCACCGACGACGCCGCGGTCCTGGAGCAGTCCGGCGGCCGCGTCGTAACCGTCGAGGGCGAGCGGGATAACTTCAAAATAACTTACCCGGAAGACCTCGCCCTCGCCGAGCTCGTCCTCGCCCGCAAAGGGGCCGGGCTCTAAGGCGCCGGCTCGCTCAGCGGCCGGCCGTCGACGTGCGCCGGCTGCTCAACCCCCAAGATGCTCAATATCGTCGGGCCGATATCTTCGACCGCGACCCCCATCGTCTCCAATTTTAAGTTTGAGAATAATAAACCCGGCGCCGCTTCCGCGACGAGGGAGGCGTGGCCGCCCGAGACGACGCCCGTGTTGTCGGCGAAGGTCGCGGCCGCGAAACCGCCGAGTATAGATTCCCGCGATACGCGATAACCGTCCGCGAGCGAGACGACGAGGTCCGGCGCACAAAAACGCCGCGGCCCGGCGAAGAGCTCCGCGCCGTCGTCCACCGCGGCGACGACCCTCCGGCCGCGGTCCCGCACCGCGAGCAGGCGGACCCGGAGCTCTTCCTTTAACCGGTCCGCGTGCGAAGGTGCTACGGTCCCGCGGCGTTCCCGCCCTCTAACGTTTAAATAGATCTGGCCGTAGCCCTGGGCGTAGGCGCGGGTTTCCTCCCAGCGTACGCCGGGCCGGTACCGCCCTTTGCGAAGCGCCGCCTCCGGCGCCGGCGCGCCGACGCCCCAGGGCCGCGCGCCCGGCGCAAGTTTCAAATAGCCGTTCTCCAACAACCACCGGCTGAGGTCGAAGCTGCGGCGGAAGGGCCGGTTGCCGTGCGCCGAGACGACGAAAAAGGCAACGCCGCCGCCCGCGGCCTTGCGGAACCTACCTAACGCGTCGTCGACGTAACGGTAGGCCGCCTCGAACGCGTCGGCGTACGTGAAAAAACGGTCCGCGTCGTAGGCGGGGTGCTGCGCGTCGTAATGCCGCCAAAAAACGCGCGCCAACTCGTTCAAGCCGTAGTCGAATAAAAGGAAGAGGTCCGGTTGGTAACGTTGCCAAGCCGCCAAACCCAAGCGTCGCTTCTCTTCGATTTGTAAAAAATACTGGCCGGCGAACGGGCGGGGGCCGATAACGCGGTCGTACAGCGCGGCGACGTCGAGCGGCTTCCCGCGCGTGCCGAAGGGGTCACCCGCCGCGAGCGCCTCGCCGAAACTTTCGGGCGCCGCCACGTCAAAAAACGGCGCGCGCGGATCTACCTCCAGCGGCGATAACCACACGCGTATTTGGGGCGATGACGAGACCACGTAGAACCGTGCTAAAAAGCGGGCGCGGCCGAAGAGGCCCCGGCCGAAAGGCAAAACGAAATATTCGCTGTAAGTCCCGGTCGTTACCTGCTGCGTTTGCCCCGCCGCGGAGATGGTGAGGTAGAACGCGGCCTCCGGTTTGAAGGTTATCTCGAGCGGAGGGCCGCCGAGGCCGGGCGGCGCCTCGAGGCTTACGTTACCGACGCCGTTCCGGAGCTCTATCCGCCGCCATATTCCCCCCGCGGCCGTCTCTTGCTCCGGGAAATCGCGGCCGGAGGCGAAATAGTAGTAGTTATACGCGCCGAGGCTCGCGTCGGGGACGTTTCCCCCCGACAGGAAGAAGCTCCCCTCGACTTCCTCGGGCGGGAAGTCGGCGGGCGCCCAAAGGGCCGCGGTGGCGATACCCTGCGCCGCGGCGCGTCGCCAAAAGGGCTCGCCGCTCAGGTAAGAGCGGCAGCGCGGCCGGAGGACCGGCCAACGCCCCACGTAACCCGCCGGCTCGTAACAGAGGTCCGCAATCACCGGGCGGTAGGTTTGGGGGTCGCGGCCGAACTGCCCGAATATGCCGTTTTTGCCCGGGCGCGTGCCGGTCGCGAAAGCGGCCCAGGCCACGGCGGCTTCCACGGGCGTCGTCGTGCCCAGCGGCGCGAACGTGCCCTCCCGGGCCAACGCCGCGAGGTTCGGCAACTTACCCTCGGCCATCATTCGCTCCACCGTACCCGCGTCCATTCCCCCCACGCCGAGCACGACCACCCGTTTCGCCGCGGCACGCGCGGCAACGCGGCGTTCGCCGCACGACGCCAGAAAGCTCCCCGCGCCGCCCGCGGCAACCCACACGCCGGCGGCGCCCGTTACCTCCAGGAACCGTCTCCTCTTCATCAGCTGCAGGCCGTTTCGACCCGGGCGGTGAGTAAACTTATTATAAAAACGCCGCGACGTTCTAATCCCCGGTCGCGGCCGGACCGTAAAAGTTTTAATCTTTATTAATAATCAGGACGAGACAGAGCTTCCCCCGCGAGGCGACGCGCTAAGTAATACTCACGGCGTCGCCGAGGCGGCCGGCCTTCACGGCGTACCGGAGCCCCTCCATAATAACCACGCCGCTCGAGGTCCCGATGCGGTCCGCGCCCGCTTCGACGAGGTTGAGGGCCCGCTCGTACGACCGTATTCCGCCGGCTGCCTTTATTCCCACCGCGTCGCCGACGACTTTGCGGAGGAGGCGCACGTCTTCCTCGGTCGCGCCGCCCGGGCCGTAACCCGTCGAGGTCTTAACGAAATGCGCGCCGGCGCTTACGACGAGCTCCGCGGCGACCGCCTTCAAATCGGCGGTCAAGGCGCCGCACTCGATTATCGCTTTGACGGGCCGGCCTTCGGCCGCGGCCACGACCTCGCGTATCTCCGCGGCCGCGAAGTCGTAGTAGCCGTGAGTAAGGGCCGATACGTTGACGACCACGTCGAACTCTTCCGCGCCCCGGGACAACGCGTCCCGCGTCTCGAAAACTTTTACGGCCTTGGTATTCGCGCCCATCGGGAACCCGACGACCGTAACCGCCTTCACCGGCGCCCCGGCCAGGCGCTCCGCGGCAAAGCGTACGTGCGTGGGGTTAACGACCACGGCGTAGAATTTCTCCCGGACCGCGGCCTCGCACAACGACGCGATCTGCTCGCGGGATACGTCGTACCCCAAGAGCGTCTGCTCGAGCGTTCCGGGGAGGAACTCGAGCCACTCCGCCGGCGTGCGCTGTTTCGCCATACTCCCTAAGACCGCGTGGGCGCCTTGCGCATTTCCCACGCGTATAACGCCCCGGCGCCTAAGACGAAAATCCAAACCGCGAGGGCGAGTAGTATTTTAAAATAGGGGATATTGCCCGCCAGAACTAAAATTATGATGCCGACCAAGGCCGCGAAGAGCGGCGGCGTCTCCCGGCCTTTAAAAATGCGCGCCGCTACGAGCCGGCCCAGGAAAACGCCGGCGAATATGCGCGCCGCATATAACGCTATCGCGTAAAACACCGCGAGTATGACGGCCGCGGGGATGCCTATCACCGTAACCGTCAATATCAAAACGGCCAGCGGTACGCCGACGAACGTCGCCAGCCCCACCAAGAGCGACGCCACCGGCCGCGCGCGAACGTTGTCGGGAATCGCCGTCAACGCCGAAGGTCGGAGCCACGCCACGAACGCCGCCAAAACGAAGAGCGCAAGAACCGACCAGATGTTCGTTATCGCCCACCAGGCAAAATTGAAACCTTTCTCCTCCTCCTCAGCCGCGGGCTCCGGCAGCTCTTTCAGGCGGCCGCCTATCGCCGCGAGCGGCGAGCGTTCGAACTTTTCCGCACGGTAACTCACGTCGCCGCCCACGCGCGCGCCGTCCTCGAGCGCGAGATAACCGCTCTTAGTTTCCACGTCGCCCGCGAAAGCTCCCCCCAACCACGTGGCCGCGCCGTCGCCGCGCGTATCGCCGCCTACCTTCCCCCGTAGAAACAACGCCGCGCCCGCCGCCTCGAGAGAACCCGCGACCGAACCGTCGTTAGTTACCGCGGCGCCGTAACACTGCGCCTTACCTGCAACGTCGCCGTTGACGACGATCGTGGCGGCCGCCACCAGCAGGTTGCCCGCGACGTCGCCGTTCACCTCGACGTACGCCGCGAAGGCCATGACGTCGCCGTCGACGGCGCCGTCCACGACGACCACGGCCCCGGTCAGCAGAACGCGGCCCTTCAGCACTTCGCCCGCGGGAACGTGCACGTAACTGCCGGACTTAATCGTATCCGGGGAAAAGGCCGCCGCGCCGGCGCCGGCGGCAAACGTCAACGCCGTTATTAGAATCAGCGCTATCCTCTTCATGGTCATCGCTCCTTGCGGTATTCGTTAATGTAAAATATAATAACATACGCAAAAAAAGAACGCCAACAAATCCTTAACGCCCCGGGCCGATAAGCGGCCCGTTAACGAGGAGTTCGAAAATGAAAACAATAATAACGTTCAGCGTCGTACTGACTACGGCGGTCGTGTTTGCCGGTTGCCAGGCGAAGGGGCGGGAGAGCCCGCCCGCGGCCGAAACGACCACGGCCGTGGCCCGCGAGGAAGGTACTCCGAAGTCAGCGACGGTTACTTTTACGACCACCGACGGGTGGGAGATATACGCCACGTACTGGGACGTCGGCGAGGGAAAACCCGCGGCAATATTATTGCATATGCTGATAGCCGACCGCCGCTCGTACGACGGCTTCGGCGCGAAGTTGGCCGCCGCCGGCCTCAACGTCCTCGCCCTCGATTCTCGCGGCCACGGCGACAGCGTGAAACACGCCGGTAAGACGGAACGTTACGGCGGGTTCGACGAGGAAACGCAAAAGTCCTCGGTAATCGACGTAGCGGCGGCCAAAGACTTTCTGGCGCAAAAGGGCGCGGATACGTCGAAGTTGGTCGTCGTCGGCGCTTCCATCGGCGCCAACTTCGCGTTGAACTACGCCGCGGGCGACGTCGACGTTCGCGCCGTCGTGCTGCTCTCGCCGGGCATTAATTACCACGGCGTCGAAACGGTCGCGGCGATGGCGAAATACGGCGACCGCCCCGCCTACCTCGTCGCGAGCGAAGAGGACGAATATTCCGCAGATACGATAGGCAAACTCCACGAGATCGCGCCGGGCGCCGAGTTCAAGATGTTCGAGGACGCGGGGCACGGGACCAAAATTTTCCGCGCGGAACCGGCGTTCGAAGACACGCTGGTGGATTGGCTCGCGGCCCAGGTTAAATAAAAAAGGGCCCGATACGGGCCCTCGTGGCGTCGCGGCGCGGCAGGCGTCACGGCGACGTACCGGGGAGGTTCAGACCTTCCGGCAGGCCCAGGCGCTGCGCGAGGCCGGACATTTCGTCGCGCGCCAGCGCCTCCGCTTTCTTGCGCGCGGCGTTCACCGCGGCAAGCACCAACTCCTCCAAAAGCTCCACCTCGTCGGCGTTTACCGCCGCCGGTTCTATTTTAACCGACAAAATCTCCTGGTGGCCGTTGGCGACGACGGTGACCATCCCACCGCCGGCGCTCGCCTCCACCGTCATTCCGGAAAGTTTCCTTTGAACCTCGCCCAACTTCTGTTGGACGTCTTTGGCCTGCCTTAACAGTTGCGCGAGATTGCCCAAATTTCCCAACATCTTTGCCTCCGGCCCCGCAAGCCCTCACGGGTTTTCGCCTTCGGGGTCCGTTATCTCTCTTTCCTCGACTATCTCGCCGCCGTATCTCTCTCTTATCTCGGAGACCAGCGGCATATCCTCGAACAAGGTACTTACGGGCGCCGCCGCGGACGCGCCGTCCTCAATTTGTACGCGCACGGTGACGGGTCGCCCGAGTATCGCGCCGACCTCTTGGGCGAGCGCGGCCCGCCGTTCTCCTTGTTCGACCTTCTCGGCGCTCGCGCGGTAGTTCTCCGGAAAGCCGAGCCGCAACTCGTCTCCCGCAAAAGAGACCAACCGTGCCGACACGACTAACGCGTGGAGCGCCTTGTCCCTTTGCGCGAGACCCGTCAAAACCCGCTGCCACGTCTCGGTGAGGCTCTTGGCGCGCTCCACCGCGGCCGCGGAGGCCGGCTTCGCAGCTCCTTCGCCCGCGGCCGCCGGGGCCCCTTCTTCCTCGCCCGCAGACACCTTCAATAAATCCTCTACGGGCAGCAGATTACGGATCCTTGCCGCCTTAAGGGAGGCGTACTCCAAAACGAGCCGAGGCGATAAAACGCGCCCCATCGGCCCCGTCGCCTCCAGGAATACGTTGATGAGGTTCAACAGCGTCGCGGGCGAATGCTCGGCCGCGACCGCCCGGAGCTTCTCGCGTTCCTCGCCGCTTACGTCGACGAGTTCAACGTCGTCCGGTGCCGCGGCCAAAACCATGAGGTCGCGGAGGTACTCGACTGCCTGGTGCGCCGCCTGGACGAGGTCGGCGCCGTCGCGCACGAGCGCGTCTACGGCGCGAAGCGCCCCGGCGCCGTCGCCGGCCAACACGGCCCCTACCAAGTTCTCCACGGCCTCGCCCGCTACCAATCCCAACGTACGTTCCACGTCGCCGTGGCTTATCTGTTCGCCCGCGAACGCGATCACTTGATCGAACATCGACTCGCCGTCGCGCATGCTGCCCGCGGCCCGGCGCGCGATCAGCGACAGCGCCCGCGGCTCCACGTTCAGGCCCTCCTCTTCCGCAATCGCCCGCAGCTTGCCCTCTATCGCCGCGGTCCCCATGCGCCGGAAGATGAACCGCTGGCAGCGCGATACTATCGTCGGCGGGACCTTATCGAGCCGCGTCGTCGCGAAGACGAAGATCACGTGCGAGGGAGGTTCCTCCAGCGTCTTGAGGAGCGCGTTGAACGCCTCCTGCGTCAGCATGTGGACTTCGTCGATAATGTATATCTTGTGGGGGCTGTGGCCCGGCGCATAGCGCACGCGTTCCCGCAGCTCGCGGACGTCGTCGATGCCGCGGTTGGAGGCGCCGTCGATTTCCAAGACGTCGGTGTCGTTGCCCGCGGCTATGGCGCGGCAATTGTCGCACGCGCCGCAAGGCGTCACCGTCGGCCCGGTCGAACAATTGAGCGCCTTGGCGAGAATGCGCGCGACCGACGTCTTGCCCACGCCCCGCGGCCCGGCGAATAAATACGCCTGGGCCACGCGGCCGCCCGTGACGGCGTTGGCCAACGTCCGCGTAACCGCCTCCTGGCCTATAACCTCGTCGAAGTTCAGCGGGCGGAACCGCCGCGCAAAAACCTGATAATCCGAAACGGTCATCTACCGCCCCTCGGGCCGCGTAATTACCTTCATCTTAATATCGTACATCGGGCAACCGTCGTCGCAATCCTCCTCGGCCTTCTCGCACGCCTCGACGTGGGTGACTATCTCGGCGCTGGGGAACTCGCGTCGTATGTCATCTTCCAAGTCCTCGGTCAAACTATGGGCGAGCTCGAGCGGTATGTCCCGGCACGTCACGAGGTGAAGGTCGACGTGGCGCTGGCCGCCGGCGCGCCGCGTGCGGAGCCTGTGGTACTCGAGCCAGTGCGGGTGGTCCTTTTTTATTATCTCCGCGATTCGCTTCTCTTCCTCCGCCGGCAAACACCGGTCCAAGAGGTCGCCGAAGGATTTCCTCGTTATCCGCCAGGCGGTAACTAATATCAGCGCGGCGACGACGAACGCCGCGAGCGGGTCCAGGATATGTATTCCCGTAAGCTTAATGAGGCCGATGCCGACGAGGACGCCGAGCGACGTCCAAACGTCGGTCCGGAGGTGGTGGCCGTCGGCCTCTACCGCGACCGAACCGGTACGCCGCGCGACGGCGAAAAGTCGCGCCGACACGACGAAATTTATGAGGGCCGAGGCCGCCATTACCGCGGCGCCCAACCCGAGCTTTTCAACCTCGCCGCCGGCGGATATCTTCCGGCAGCCTTCGACTATTATAAAGAACGCCGCGCCGAAAATCAACAACCCCTCGACGGCGCCGGATAACGTGTCGTACTTGCCGTGGCCGAACTCGTGGTCCGCGTCGGCGGGCCGGCGCGCCCTCCTGACGGCCCAAAAGGCCATGAGCGCCGCTATGAGGTCCACGCCGGAATGTATGCCCTCCGCGAACACCGCCGCGGACGACATGGCGACCCCCGCGACGACCTTGCCGACGGCCAACGCCGTATTGGACGCCACCGCCAGGCGCGTTACGGCGAGGTTCGCCCGGATATTTTTATCCTTTTCGTCCATCACCCAACGCGGCGTGCGCTTCGCCGAGCTCGGCGGGCACGTCGAGCTTCTGCGGGCACTTCTCGACGCAATCGCCGCAGGCGTTACACGCCGCGGCGTCGGTCATGTTGGCGTAGAAGCCGGTCCGCCCGATATCATAATATAATTTTTTCGCCGCTTCCTCCAGGCCGTAAACGCGGGCGAGGCTGTAGAGCGCCAGAACCCGCGAGATGGCGACGTTCTCCGGGCAGGGCGCGCAGTAATCGCACGCGGTGCAATACAGCTCCGCGAGCTTCCGGTACTCGTCGAAGCTCTCGTTTATCTTGGCGAGCTCGGCCGCGCCGAGTCGGTTCTCGCGCGAGGCCGTCGCGACGTTTTCGCGGAGTTGCGCGAGATCGCTCATCCCCGAGATGGCGCAACTCACGCGGGGGTTGGCCAGGACGAAGCGGAGCGCGAGCTCGGCCGTACTCGCCGCGGGAACTTCCAGATTCCCGAGCACCGACGACGGCCCGGCCAGGCGGCCTCCGCCAACCGGGCCCATAATCACGACGGCCAACCCCTTGGCCGCGGCGTACGCGATGCCGGCCTCGTTGCGCCGGTCGACGAGGTTATATTGAACCGTGCAGCCGACGAACTCGCCCGTATCAATAATTTTATATAAATCCTCGGGCGGCGCGTGGAACGAGAAGAAGAGGTGGCGGAAGAGGCCGTCCTCCTGTGCGCGGCGCGCGGCCGTCAACGGGCCGTCCTTTATCGCCAGGTGCTCCTCGAGCTGCTGCCAGCTTATCCCCCACATGTGGTATACGTCCAAATAATCTACCTTGAGTTTATTGAGGGACGCCTCGAGGCGACGGCGCCAATCTTCCGGGTCGTCGTTGACGCGCTGGTTCTTGGTGGAGAGCCACACGCGCTCGCGGTAGCCGTCGGCGAGGGCTTCGCCCACAACTTCCTCCGATTGGTTGCGGTTGTAAAGCGGCGCGGTGTCGACGTAATTGATACCCGAATCTATTGCCTCCCGTATCACCGCGACCGCGGCGTCGCGGTCGACGTCGCCGTTATCATTTTCGGGTAGGCGCATGGCGCCGTAACCGAGCGCGCTTACTTTATATCCAAGGTTGCCGAAGTCGCGGTATTGCATAAATTTATTTACGCGGGCCGGACGTCTAGTCCCACCGCGGCGTCCATCCGCTTATCGCCGGCGCTTTTGCCAACTGCTCCGCCGCGTGCGACGCTAAGGCCAACGTCAACGCCGGCGCGAGGCCGGATAAAATTAGCTTCCGCATTTCCGTACCCTCCAAAACAACCTTAGCTGCCTAAAACGGGCGCCTCGCGGCGCCCTTACCGGTTCGCGACAATATATTTTACCACGCTTCCCTACAAATTCTCTAAGTTCGCCAAGAACTCCTTGTTGTCCTTGGTCTTGCGCATCTTGGAGAGCATCATCTCGGTGGCCTCGACGCCGTTCATGTCTGCCAGGACCTTGCGTATAAGGCGGACCTTGTTGATCTCCTCGTCGGTTAGCAGCAGCTCTTCCTTGCGCGTCCCGGAGCGGGCGACGTCGATAGACGGCCAGGTGCGCCGGTCCACGAGGCGCCGGTCGAGGATGCACTCCATGTTGCCGGTCCCCTTGAACTCCTCGAAGATGATGTCGTCCATCTTGGAGCCGGTGTCGACGAGCGCCGTCGCGATGACGGAGAGCGAGCCGCCCTCCTCGATGTTGCGCGCGGCGCCGAAGAAGCGCTTGGGCTTCTGGAGCGTGGAGGCGTCGATGCCGCCGGTCATTACGCGCCCCGAGTGGGGCGTTACGGTGTTGTAGGCGCGGGCGAGGCGCGTGATGGAGTCGAGGAGGACGACGACGTCGTGGCCGGCCTCGACCAGGCGCTTAGCTTTCGCGAGGACCATCTCGGCGACGTGGACGTGGCGGTCCGCGGGCTCGTCGAAAGTGGAGGAGATGACTTCGCCGTGGACGGAGCGCTCCATATCCGTAACCTCTTCCGGCCGCTCGTCGATTAACAGCACTATGAGGATGACGTCCGGATGGTTCTCGGCGACGGCGTGGGCGTAATTCTGGAGGATGGTAGTCTTGCCGGCACGGGGCGGCGAGACGATGAGCGCCCGCTGGCCCTTCCCCACGGGCGTCACCAGGTCCAACACGCGCAGCGTCAGGTTTTCGTCGGCGGTCTCGAGGTGGAAGCGGTCGTCGGGATAGATCGGCGTCAGGTTGTCGAAGAGGTTCCGCTCGACCGAGCCCTCCGGGTCCAGGTTGTTTACGGCATCCACCTTGAGCAACGCGAAGTACTTCTCGTTGTCCTTGGGCGCGCGGACCTGGCCGGATACGGTATCGCCCTTGCGCAGGTTGAAGCGGCGGATCTGAGAGGGAGAGACGTAGATATCGTCGGGCCCGGGGAGGTAGTTGTTCGCCGGCGAGCGGAGGAAGCCGTAGCCGTCCGGCATGGTCTCGAGGACGCCCTCGGCGAAGATGAGGCCGTTCTGCGTCGCCTGGGTCTCGAGCAACTTAAAGATAAGCTGTTGCTTACGCAGGCCGGAGGCGCCGGTGACGCCCATCTCGCGCGCAAGCGCCGCGAGCTCCGCCGATGTCTTTTTGGTGAGTTCGGCTAAGTTTAGAGACATGAAATGGAAGTACCGGAGGAGAAACGGGGAGGGTGAATCTACCCTCAAACTGATAGTATTATAACCTAAACGGCCTTAAGCGTCAACAGCAATTTTCGCCGGCCGCAAAAAAAAATGTGCCATTAAGGTGCGCCGCCCGAGCCCCCCGTACGTTCGCGCAGGCGGCCGCAAGCCTCGATAATGTCGGCCGGCAAAGGCGACAAAAAATGCATCCGTTCGCCGGAGGAGGGGTGGTCGAAAGCGAGCGTATGGGCGTGAAGGGCGGGCCTGGCGACGACGTCGCTCGAGGAGCCGTAGGTCGCGTCGCCCAGGACCGGGTGGCCGAGGTAGGCGAGGTGAACGCGGACCTGGTGGGTGCGGCCCGTATACAGGCGGAGCCGAAGCAACGTGGCCTCCTCGCCGAAACGCTCGAGCGCCGCAAACGTCGTCTTGGCCTCTTTGGCCGCGAGCGGGCTTACGGCGAACCGCCTCGGGTCCCGGCTCGAGCGCCCTATGGGCGCCTCGATCGTTCCTTCGTCCAACGGGAGGCTTCCGGCAGCGAGAGCCACGTACGTCCTACCGGTAGTGCGGCGGGAAAATTGTCCTACTAAGCTCCTGTGCCCCAACTCGGAGCGCGCGACGACCATTACGCCGGAGGTACCCTTGTCGAGGCGGTGGACGATGCCGGGGCGGCTCGGGCCGCCGACGGGCGCGAGCGCCCCGACGTGATGCAGGAGCGCGTTTACGAGGGTCCCGGAGGCGACGCCGCCCGCGGGATGGCTCAGCATGCCCGACGGCTTCTCGACGACGATGACGTGCTCGTCGACGTGGTAGATCGTCAGCGGGAGCTCCTCGGGTTCGGGGAGCGGCGCGGCCGGCGTCGTTAGGCGCCCGGCGATCACGTCCCCCTCTCGCAAACGATAGGAGGGCTTAACCCGCGCGCCGTTGACGGCGACGGCCCCCTCGGCAATAAAACCTTTGACGCGGGAACGCGAATACTCGCGGAGGGCGCTGCCTAAAAAAGCGTCCAGCCTTTCGCCGGCATCCTCGGCGCCGACGACGATCCGTAACTCTCTCGCTTCGTTTGCGGCCACAATCACCCGGGGTAGCTCTGGACAAGTAAGATTATATTACGTTTCGCCGGCGGCGGCAACCGCCTCCTCAAACCGTTCGGTCCGCGCGGCATCGGGAGCCTTTTTCGGTGGCGGCTTCCGCGGAATTGATTTATAATCGCAAGTGGAGCGAAAACGATAGGGGGTAAACGAAATGAGGCGTGGGTTCCTTACTTTAGCTTGCGTCGTAGCGTTCGCCACAAACCTCGCCGCGGGCGAGGAACCGAAACCCTGGGTAAAGGTCAAGCCGAAGGTCCTACCCGCGGGTGCCGTGATTCCGAAAATAACGTTCGAGGCCAAAATGCCCGCGGAGGCGCCGGCGGGTTCGCTTCTCGAGATCGAAATCCCGTATCACTTCGGCCTCCCCCAGACCGGGAACCGGAACGCGGACAACTACCTCCACGGCGACTCGCGGCTAGCGCTCGGCGCCGAGGTATTGAACACGAGTACGTACGTCGTCCGCGGCTTCGTTAAAAAAACGATCAAGAAGGGTAAAAAGGTAAAATTATTTTTGACGCGGGAACATACCCACCCCTTCGACCACAAAGAAAAAGCGTTCGGGACGCGCCTTCTCGGCCCCCCGGGCCGGGGCGGCGAGCGGGAAACGCTCGCCGAGGGCCAAGCTACGGTGGTCCACATCCCGGGGGGGCCGCCGGCGCAGCTCCGCGTCGTCGCCCCCACCTGCGTCACACCCGGCGAACCGTTCGCCGCGAAGATCGCGGTCCTGGATAAAAACAACAACCCCGCCGGGTCCGTGTGGAAGGGCGAGCTCGTCTTCACGGGCGACGGCGTCGAAGGGCCGCGCGCGCTAAAGATGTCCAAAAAAGAAAATAACTACGTCGAGGTCGCCGGCTTCACCGCATCCGAAGTCGGCGTTTATCGCGTCGCCGCGCAGGGCCGCGGCCTTACGGGCCGGAGCAATCCGATCGTCTGCCGCCAGAATTGGGAGCGGCGGATATACTGGGGCGACGAGCACGGCCACTCCGCGTTCTCAGACGGCATGCGCCAGCCGGACGAATTTTTCGACTACGGCCGGTACGTGGCGTTGCTGGACGCGACCTTTCTTACGGACCACGCCGAATGCCTGTACGGCGACGAGTGGCCTACGTTCGTCGAGATTGCCAACGCCAAGAACGACCCGCCGGCGTTCGTAACGCTGGTCGCGTACGAGTGGACCAGCGACGCCTGGAGCGGGGGCTACGGCCACCGGTGCGTATTCTTACGGGGCGACGGAGGTTCGTATTACAACTCGAACAACGAAGGATCGAACACGCCGGCCAAGCTGTGGGCCAAGTACAGGCCGGGCGAAGTAGTCATGATACCGCACCACACGCTCGCCGGCTTCCGTTGGGGCAACGTCGACCCGGCGTACGAGCGCTGCGTCGAAATAGTATCGCATTGGGGCGTGTCCGAATATGAGGGGAACCCGTTCTGGAAAAAGCGGACGTGGAAGGGCGGCGGGGTCGTAGACGCGCTAGATTCCTATTGCCTACTGGGCTTCGTGGGCGGCGGGGACAACCACAACGGCGCGCCCGGCCAAAACCGCGGTCCGAGCCGCATGCGCCATATGTGGTATATCGGCGGCATCACGGCCTTCTTGGCCGAGGAAAACACCCGCCCGGCAATATTCGACGCGCTATACGACCGTCGGGTCTACGCCACCGCCGGGAACCGGGACTTCATCGACTTCGAGGTTGACGGCGCGCGTATGGCGAGTATTACGCCCGTCGCGGACGCGCCGCTCGTCGAGGGGGAGGTTGCCACCGAGGACGCCGTAAAATCGCTCGAGGTCGTCCGCGGCGGCGAGACGGTCTATACGGTGCCGACCGCCGCCGGCCGAGACTACGCCAAATTCACCTGGCGCGACGAGGGGTACGACGGCTCGCCGACGTACTACTACCTGCGCGTAATCTCCGAAGACGGCCACGTAGCGTACGCGACGCCGGTGTGGGTGGCGCGCGGCGAATGGCTGACGATTGACCGCGACGTCGGCCGCGAGCTCGCGCCCGGGCAATACCTCGCGTTCCCGCCCCCCGCGGCTCGAGACTTCGAAAACTACGCCATCCGCTTAAAAGCAGCCGCCTCGGCCCCCGGCGAGGTCAAAGTAATTGCGGACGGCGCCGTTGCCGCGACCGCCGAGGCCGGCGAGGGTCAACAAGAGATCACGCTACAATTTAAAACCGCGCCGCAAAAGTGGGACGTACGGCTAAGCTACGACGGCGCCGACCCACTCAACGTAACCGAGGCTTGCGTATTTCCGTACCCGTGGCAGGAACCGCGATGGGTAGGCCGCTGGTGGACGTTCGAAGCCGAAAAGACCAAAAAAACGGCCAAAGGGAACAAGACGGAAGACACCTTCGCTTCAGCGGGGTCCGCGCTCGTCGTCTCGCCGGCCGACAACCTTTACGAAAAGTTAGTTTTATGGGGCCCGTACCAAGTGCTCGAGCGCGGCGAGTACCAGGCGCACTTCTACCTTCGAGCCGACGGCGACCCGACCTCTTCCAAACCGGCCGCGGAAATAAGCGTCGCCGTGGCACCCGCGGGAGCGTCGCAGCCGCCGGCCCCGACGACGGCCAAAACCCTGAGCGTAGCCTCGCTCGCGCGCGACCCTGGTTACAAAAAATTTACGTTGGACTTCGAACTACTTGAAAAATCGCGGTGCGAATACAAAGTGAAATATATCGGCAACGCCATAGTATACGTGGACAAGGTAGACGTCCAACAAGTAGCCTACGAATAAAGGAAACGGCGCGATTGCGTTTGCCGGGCCGGCGTCCCCCAACGGCTCGGCTCCGGGGTTCGCGGCCGAGGCGCCCCGCCGATGCCGAAGGCGGCGAAGAATAGGTTGACGGGGATAAGAAATTTAGTTAATTTAATAAGTAATAATTAAACCGGGGGACGCTCCCTCCCGCTAGTAAGAGTGGGGTTAAAAAAGGAGGTACACGGCTATGGCTAAAGATCCGGTATGCGCAATGGACGTCGACGAGTCGAACCCGGCCGCGACGGCGGAATATAAGGGGCAAACGTATTATTTCTGCGCCCCGGGTTGTAAGGCGGCCTTCGAGGCGGACCCCGAGAAGTACCTCGGCCGCGAGGAGGAAACGGGCGGCTGCAGCGGCTAGAATCGGAGCGGAATAAAGTGGGCCGGCCCAAGGGCCGGCCTTTTATTTTGCGGCGCGGACAACCCAGTTCCCAATAGCTCGAGGATGGAAAAAAGGGTTACGCGGGTAGTGCCGCCTCGGCGCACTCGATGCCGAAAGCCGCGAGCTCGTCCAGCACCGGCCCGTAAATCTCGGGCACGGTCGGGATGTGAACGCCCGTTAGCTTTATCCTTCCCTCCAAAATGAGGCGAGCCGCTATCGCCGCGGGAAGGCTCACGGTCCGGGCCATCGCGGTGTCGCCGGCGGGTATGCCGAACTCGAGCAGCGTCGAGGTAACCTTCTCCCTCCCGGCGGCCCCGCAATCGACCTCGACGTCGTGGTGCAACGCGACCATGTCGCGTTCGCCCTCTTCGTAGGAACACTTCCGCTCGAGACGCGCCGCGAGCACGTCCATGGGCGCCGCCTCCGCGCGCTGAACCAACTCGTCGGAGAAAAAGCCCAGCCATTCCAGGCGGGCCGCGACATCCGATTCCTCCGCGACGCCGGCTCGAGCCGCGAACTCCTTCTTGATCTCCCCGCCCCCGGAACCGATCACGCGCGCGGTAAACGCGCGATAACTAAGGCCCGCGAAATCCTGCCGCCGGTCGTCGAGGAAACCCAGCCGCGATAGCGTAAGCCACGTCTCGCACCACCCGGCGTTCCGGAGCGTCCCGCGGAACATGGTTTCGACGCCCTCCAGGCCGTAGGTCCCGATATAGGGTAAAGAATCGCGGTTGGGATAACACTCGAACTCGCCCGCGCCCGGGACGGCGACGGCGCGACAATCGGCGAAGAGGTCTTCGCCCGGCACGTTAACCTCGCGGCCTTCCTCGAGGTAACGTGCGGCGTTGCGCGACGCGAGTATAACCGCGCGCGGGCTCCACGAGAATTTGTAACCCCAGGGATTGGTGTCGGCCTCGGGGGCGGGAAGGCCGCCGCAATAGGATTTGAACGAAACGACGCGGCCGTCTTTTTTCTGGGCGCCGTGGATAATCCTCATCGCGGACATGTGGTCGATGCCCGGGTCGAGGCCGATTTCGTTGAGTAATAAGACCCCCGCCTCGCGCGCCCGGCCGTCGAGCGCGCGCATCGCTTCGCTCACGTACGACGTCGCGACGAACGGCTTTCCCCGGGCGAGGCACCGCTCGGCAACGGCGACGTGATAAATATAGGGTACGAGGCTTACGACGAGGTCCGCGGCCGCGACGTCGGCGTCGAGCCTCTCGCGGTCGTCGACGTTCAAGGTTTGGGCGAGGCCGCGTTCGCGGCCGGCTACCAACGCCTCGGCCTTGGCGACGGTGCGGCTCGCGACTTTTACGTGATAACCGGTACGCGAGAGCAGGTAATCGACCAGCGGCTTCGCGACCATCCCCGCGCCCAACACCAAGATTTCCGCGGTCATAGGTCCGACCTCAGCTGAGATACGCGTCGAGGTATCGATATGGCGGCGTGAATTCGCCGCGGTAGAGTATGGTCGCCCCTTTTATCGACGGCGGCAGCTCACAGGCGTCGAATGAGGACGCCCAATCGGCACGCGCGAAGGCCGGCACCAACGGCTCGAGCTGTTTGGCGAAAAACTCGGAGGAGTCCCGCGGCAGCTCCGCGGGGAGGTTGTATACCGCCAAGATGACCGGCCCCGTCCCGGCAACGCCGTCCACCGCGGCGTCGCGCTTAACGTCGTACACGAATACCGGCGCGTCGGGCGTCGTCACTTTGACCGTGGCCTGGATGGCGCCCCCGACGTCGCAACTTATGTCGCCGATGACGCGGAGGCGAGGCCCTCTGGCGCCGCCGTATAGCGACGCGAGGTCCCGTATCGAAACGAAGTGGGGATAACGCCGGTCCCAATAGATGGCGTTTACAAGCACCGTCAGATAGGGCAAATAATCCGATAGAACCGGGTCGTACCTGCCCGGGTAATCGTAATAGTCCTGGAGCTCGAAGGCGCCGCCCGGGACCCGGCGCCGGACCATATGCTCCTCTTTGAACACGACTTTGTAAATTATTTTGTCGGACGGCTCGCGGCTTAGCGCGACCTCGGCCACGTCCGCGGGCGCTATTTCCCGCGTCGGCAGCAGGCCCAAAATCTCCTGCGCGCCGCGCGAGACGTTGCCGTAGCCGGCCAAACCAACGATGAGCGGCGCGAGGTCGGCGCCGACGCCCGCCGTGGCGACGCGCTCCCCGACGGCCCTAACCGCGAGCCGGGCGCTCGCCAGGTCGTCGTATTGCCAGGCGGCCTTGAGGGCCGCGAACGGCGTCTCGCGTCGCTCCCAGGCCAGCCTTTTGCCTAATGCCCACAGCGTGTCCACCATCCCGGCGCGGCCCGCGAACGGCCCGAAGAAGACCAAGCGCCGGCCCTCCTCGTCGACGACCCTCTCGTAATCTACCAGGCCACAACCGCTTTCCGCGAGACGGGCGAGCATCGGCATGTTGGCCGCTTGGCCTTTAACCACGTGGGCGAAAAAGGCGTAAACTTTGCCGGGCAGAATGAGGCGGGGCGGAACCTCCTTGATCGCGAATATTACGTCGCACGGGCCTAAGTCCTCGGCGATTACGGTACCGGCGCGGGCGTACGCCTCGTCGTCGAATACGCGGATATCGGAAGGCTGCACCACCACCGACAACCCCGCGTCCTTGGCGAGGCGGGCCACTTCGCCCGGCGTCAACGGCGCGCGCCGTTCCCACCGGTTAATATCTTCCCGGCGTATGCCGATCGTGGACGCTTTCATCTCATTTTAAATATAAAAAAATGCCGCGTAAAAACGCAAGACAGCTACGGCAGCTACTCGCGCGGCCTTCCGCCTGTTAAAATTTAGCACATTGCTACGTGTAAATCAAGGCCGGGGCCTGCTACGGCCGCGTGATTTTTTCGCTTAATTTTATATTAACTATTTGGTAATATAACCTCGGCATGATCCCCATCAAGGACAGCCCCCGGGCGCAACGGTTCCCGTTCGTAAACATCGCCATCATCCTCGTCAACGCGTTGGCCTTCTACTTCGAGTTGACGATGGGGCCCGTGCGCCTGGAGGCGTTCATAAACCACTTCGGCCTCATTCCCGCGCGCCTGCTGGCCGTCGACTTCTCGGCGCCGGCGTCGGCCTTCGCCGGCATCGGGCCGCTCTTCACCTCTATGTTTATCCACGCCGGGTGGGTCCACATAATCGGCAACATGCTCTTTTTGTGGATATTCGGCGACAACGTCGAGGACCGGCTGGGGCACGTCGGCTACGCGCTGTTCTATATGTTATGCGGCATCGGCGCCGGCCTGGCGCACGCCTTCCTCACGACCGCGGTCTCCGGCGGCTCGGCCGTACCGACCATCGGCGCCTCCGGCGCTATTGCCGGCGTAATGGGCGCGTACGTCGTCCTCTACCCCAGGGCGCGCGTACTCACGTTGATACCGGTTATCTTCTACGCGTGGTTCGTCGAGGTCCCGGCGTGGATCTACCTCGGCATCTGGGTAGTGATTCAGCTGTTCACCGGCGTTTTGGACCTGGCCGGCGCGACTACGGGCGGCGTCGCCTGGTGGGCGCACTTAGGGGGCTTCGTCGCCGGCGTCGTCCTGGTTTGCATCTTCCCGAAATGCCGGCGGCATCGTTATATGGTGGCGCCTTAACGTAAGGAACGGACCCGCGGCTTCGCGGAGGGAAACATGAGCCTTACAAGCATATTTTGGATATTCATAATACTCGTACTCGTCCTGCCCATACTGCAGCGGAAGTTCCTCGAGAGCCGCCGGCTGGGGGCGATGCGTGCCATCGAGCGGCACCGCAAGAGCCGCGTAATTGCGATGGTCCACCGCCAGGAGACGATGAGCCTTCTGGGTTTCCCCATAATGCGCTTCATAGATATTAACGACGCCGAGGAGGTCATGCGGGCCGTGCGCCTCACCGCGGACGACGTCCCCATCGACTTTATCATCCATACCCCCGGCGGCCTCGTCCTCCCGACGGACCAGATCGCCTCGGCGCTCCTCCGCCACCCCTCCAAGGTAACGGTCTTCGTGCCGCACTACGCGATGTCCGGGGGGACCCTTATCGCGCTGGCCGCGGACGAAATCGTAATGGCGCCCAACGCCGTCCTGGGGCCCATAGACCCGCAGGTCGCCGGGATGCCCGCGGCCTCGGTCATAAAAGTTACCGAGCTCAAGCGGCCGGGCCAAACCGACGACCAGACGCTCATCATGGCCGACGTCGCCAGGAAGGCCCTCGAGCAATTGCGCCAACGCGTCAAAAACATCCTCGTCCGCCATATGGAGATCCACGCCGCGGACGAACTCGCCGTCAAGCTCACTAAGGGGACCTGGACCCACGACTACGCGATAACGTTCGACGAGGCGAAGGAGCTGGGCTTCTCGGTCTCAGAGGAAATGCCGGCCGAGATATACCAGTTCATGTCGTACTTCCCGCAGGCCAAGCGGTCCGAGCCGTCGGTGCAGTACGTCCCGGTCCCCTACCGCCGCGAGGCCGGGGGCGAGGCGGAGAAGAGTTCGAAGGGCGACTAACTTAACCGGAGGGCAAAAAACCAAAAAATTTCAGCTAGGAAAAAGTAACGGAGGGCGCTGGGTACGTACTAATACCCGGGAGGTATGCGATGAAAAAGCGTGTGGTAAAAATAACGGCCGCTTTCGCCGCGCTTGCGGCGTGGGCGGCGATTTCGTGTGAGGGGCCTATCGAGCCGCCGCATCAAGGGCCCATTCCCTGGGAACGGTACGAGGTTCGGGGTTTGCCAGGGGGATGGGCGGTTAACGACGTATATATGCTCTCGCCGAGCGAGGGGTGGGCCGTGGCGGAAGGGCCGTACTTCCTCTACTTCGACGGCGCCGAATGGGCGGTTCACACCGCTTTTACAGCGAAATATCCCGACGTCGACGTAACGCGCTTAGGCCTCAGCTCGCCCGGCGACGGGTGGGCGGTGGGGCACAAATTCATTCCTTCGCGGCGTTGCGAGGTTTACTTTTTCCATTACGACGGCGAGCGTTGGGCCCCGGTGACCGGCATACCAGTAGAACTCGAGTACCGTTACCCGGCCTTGTACGACGTCGAAGCCTTAGCCGCGGACGACGTATGGTT
>CAZWAM010000028.1:0-1869 GCA_964631855.1 uncultured bacterium
GAACCAGCCCCGGTTGGGTCAGTTGCCCGGTTAATTGGACCCTCCCGTCGGGTAATAACGCGTTCGTCGCGGCCTTCGAACAGTTCTACAATCATCCGAACTGTGACCCGTGTGCCGTCGATAATAATAAGACCTTCGTAGGGCACTCGTGGTCATATTACGGCGGTTCCTGGCGTTTATTTAGCCATCCCTTTGGCTACCGCAACCTGATGCTCCGCGTCGTCGTGGCCAACGAGGCGGTTGTGGTAGCCCCCACGAGCGTAGGCCGCGTAAAGGCGCTGTACTATTAACGGGTGCGAACGCCGCAATAGAGGGGCCCTCGGGGCCCCTTTTCTTAGCGGGCGGAAAGCACGCAGCGCAAACCCGGCGAAAGGCCGCGCCGCACGCGAAGAGGTTCGGCCTTCTCGTCCGGGGTTAGGTTAAATTTTATATGTTTTTTTGCATTCTTATCATTTTCGTGTTAGGTTATATAGGTAAAAAGCGCCCGTCCTCCGGGGCGGCGAGGGTTAACGTAAACAAGAGACCTGGGAGGTTAACCTATGGGTAGAATGTCCTTATGGGTAGGGTTGGCGGCGCTGCTCGCGGCCGGCGCGTGGGGCGCGGACTACGTCGTGGAGCGGGCGCCGTATTCCGACGCGACCGTCGAGTTGAAGTGGGATAGCGGGACGGTCTCGATGTACTTGTACCAAACGGTTGGCGAGAACTTATGGCTCGGTAACGACTTCGATATCGCCACGATTTCGACCTACTCGCACCTCCGGACCGTGCGCCTCAACGCCTCGGCGAATCCCGGCCCGTGGAACGGCGCGCGGCTGGGCGTTTACGCCTTCGCCGGTGGAGCGCCCGGGTCGCTGTTGTGGGGCCCAACCTTGGTAGTGGGGACCAAGGAGGGTTGGAACGATTTCAACATCGGCTGGACCCTACCGAAGGGCGTAACGTCGTTCCTCGCGGCCGTCGAGCAGTACTACGACTACCCCAATAACGACTCTATAGCGGTGGATGATGTTCGGACGCCCACGGGCCACACGTGGATCTACTTCTACACCTTCTGGCGTAAGTTTAATAGCCCCTCGGGATATAGTAACGTTATGGTCCGGGTCGTCATGGACGACGAGCATCCCCACGCTGTCGTGCCGATGAGCCTGGGGCGCGTAAAGGCCCTGTACCATTAACCGCTGCGAACGCCGCAGGGAAGGGGCCGCGAGGCCCCTTTTTTATTGTAAACCGTCGCACGATTTTATAAGTTGACAACGCCTGACGGGGGGGTATATTATAACGTCCGCGCGAGGAGGGATTATGGCGGACTTAAAAAGAGCGATTAGAAAACTTGTAGAGGGATTCAAAGAGGCCGACGGCTGGGCCAAGTCCGAGGAGGACGTCCAGTCGGGTTTCATGCTCGAGCTCCACAAGCGCCTTAATGCCGCTCGAGCCGACGCCGACAAGGAGCGCCTCGAGCGCGCGATAAAGGTTACGGACCGGAAAATCGACGCGCTCGTCTACGAACTGTACGGCCTGACGCCCGAAGAAATTAAAATTGTGGAGTCGTCGTAGGGGCGACTGGCCAGTCGCCCCTACCCGGCGAAGCGTCGAGTCGCGCAGCCGATACCGGCCTATTCATAGGCCGGTGCTTAACCCGTCGAAGCGTCGAGCCCCGCAGCCAATACCGGCCTATTTATAGGCCGGTTCGTGAGCCGCGAAGCTACGAGCCCCGCAGCCGATACCGGCCTATTCATAGGCCGGTTCATGAGCGGCGAAGCTACGAGCCCCGACTTCAGTCGGGGAACGAAGCAGGGGATATTATGAACCACCTGGCGGATATTAAGTTACGTCGCCCGGCAGGATGCGCACCACGGCGTCATCCCCGGCTGA
>CAZWAM010000028.1:1969-9947 GCA_964631855.1 uncultured bacterium
ACGCAAGGGTCACGCACTAAAGAAAGAAGGTAATACAAGTAACTAAAGTAAATAAATATATATGTTCTTTTCGGGGTTAAAAAAAGTCGCGGCGCCTCCTTGACACGGCGCCGTTTCGTGTTATGCTAAGCGCGGCGCTGGGCTCTACCTTTCCTTTCCGTCCCCCGTGGGATGGGAAGCCGCGGCGGAAACGGTTTGACTTTGCCCCCCAAATCTTGTAAAATTTAAATAAAGTTCACCGAAGAACATAACCCGCGACAAAGGGGGTTCCCGTTATGAAGAGGGTTGTAGTTATGGCGCTGGCAACGGCGACCTGCGTCGCGGCCTGGGGCTATCTGGGCCAGGTCATCGGCTCCTTCCGCTCGCCCGCGGCCACGCAGACCCGGGGCCTCGCCCGCTCCAAAATGTACCTGTTCGTCGCGGACGCGGGGAACAGGGGCCTCGTCTACCGCTTAATCCCGAATACCGGTTCGGTCCAGAACTTTTACCAGCTCGGGTGGTACGGTTCCAACGCCGGCCTCGCGTACTCGCACTCCGCCGTCCTCTGGGTCGGATGCCCCGCCAACAACACCGTCTACCGGTGCCACGCCCCCAGCGGGAGCTTATATAGTTCGTGGAACGCGCACCACGACCCGTTCGGTTGCGCGCCGTTGTGCACGGGCGACGGCGGCACCGGGACCACCTACCTTTTCACCTCGGACTCGGGCCCCCCGGACATCTTCACGCACAGGTTGACCAACGGCAGCGTCGTCCGTTCCGTCCGGGTGCCCAACCCCACGGACTACGACTGCGCCTACGATTGGCGCAACAAAGTCCTGTGGCAGGGCGACAGTCCGAACGTCGTTTACGGCTACACGCTCTCCGGGACCGTGCTGGGGTCGTTCCGCTCGCCCGCGTATTACCCCCGCGGCCTCGCCTACTACGGCCAATACCTTTACGTCGCCTGCACCGGCAACGGCTACATATACCGCGTCCACTGCCCGTACGACTTCGTGGCCGTGGCGCCGGCGTCGCTGGGCAAGGTCAAGGCGCTCCTGCGGTAGGCCGGGGCGCCGGGGGAAAGAGGCGCGGCCCGTCGGGGGGGAGATAGAGGTCGTTCGGGGATTATAACGCTCATTCTCCGCGAGAGGTGGTATGGAGCGATGGCGTATCGAGCGGGAGAGGAAACCCCCGAGGCGGGCGTCTACCGCTGCACGAACTGCGGCGCCGAGATAACGCTCGAGGCGGGGGCGGCGTTTCCGCCCTGCGAGTGCGGCCTCGGGAACTGGTCCATCGTCAGGAGAACGTAGCGCCCGGGCGCGGGGCCGTACGGCGAACGCGGGTTCGGCCGCGCGACCTTCGGGGGCGTGCGGCGTTCTCATCTTTCCCCCGAATACTACTTGACATTAGGTAATAAAATTGTTATATTTTACAAACTCGCGGCTCGAGCCGCGAGCGAATAATAATTGCGGAGCGACGTCGGTGCGCGAGCGGACTTTTATACCGAAGGAAGAGGATATCGAGCGGCGCTGGTGGCTCGTCGACGCCGAGGGCAAGGTGCTCGGGCGCCTCGCTACGCGCATCGCCCAGATCGTGCGCGGCAAGGAGAAGCCCTACTTCACGCCCCACCTCGACGCGGGCGACTTCGTCGTCGTCGTCAACGCCGACAAGGTCCGCGTAACGGGCAACAAGCTGCGGGATAAAATTTATTACCGCCATTCGGGGTACGTGGGCCACCTCAAAGAGGCGCCGCTCGGACGGATGCTGGCGCGCAAGCCGGAGTGGGTGATATTGCACGCGGTGCGCGGGATGCTGCCCAAGAACCGGCTGGGGCGCAAGCTCCTCAAGAAGGTCAAGGTCTACCGCGGCCCGAGCCACCCCCACGTCGCTCAGAACCCGCAACCGCTCGAGGTCTAGCCGGCCTCAAAGGAGTTGTGTTGGAAGTTAAAAAATATTACGCGACCGGCAGGCGCAAATCGTCCGTCGCTCGCGTGTGGCTCTGGCCGGGGGAAGGCGAGTTCGTCGTCAACCGGCGGCCGCTCGAGGGTTACTTCACGCTCGAGAGCTGGCGCGTGGACGTCAACAAGCCCTTCGAGGTCACGGCGACGGCGGGTAAGTTCGACGTCTTCTCGACGGTGAAGGGCGGCGGTTTGACGGGCCAGCGGGGCGCGCTGCGCCACGGCCTCGCCCGCGCGCTCGAGCAGGTGGACGCGTCCTACCGCGCCACGCTTAAACGCGCCGGCCTTTTGACGCGCGACCCGCGTTCGAAGGAGCGCAAGAAGTACGGCCAGCCGGGCGCGCGCAAGCGGTTCCAATTCTCCAAGCGGTAACGCAGTCGATAATGCCCGAGGAGGCGCTTAGGCGGCGGGATAAAATCCAGGACTATCGCTCCAAAGGGGCCGCGATTTTGCGACGCGCCCCTTGCCCAAGCGGTTAAGGTCACGGAGGTATAGATAGTCGTGTTCGACGTTTCGATGAAACAGCTCCTGGAGGCCGGCGTGCATTTCGGCCACCAGACGCGCCGTTGGAACCCGAAGATGCGCAAATATATCTTCGCGGAGCGCAACGGCATTTATATTGTCGATTTGCAGAAGACGATGAGGCTTTTGGAGGAGGCGTACGAGTTCGCGCGGGAGACGGCGCGGGCCGGCGGCCGGGGGCTTTTCGTAGGGACCAAGAAGCAGGCGCAGGCCTCGGTCGAGGAGGAGGCGTCGCGCGCGGGCTGTTTTTACGTGACGACGCGGTGGCTCGGCGGCACGCTGACCAACTTCGAGACCATCAAGAAGAATATCGACCGCCTGAAGGCGATCGAGGAGATGGAAGAGGACGGCTCCTTGAACAAATACGCCAAGAAGGAGCGGTTGGGATATCAGAAGGAAAAAAACCGCCTGCTCAAGTTGTACCGGGGCATCCGCGATATGAGGCGGCTGCCGCAGCTCGTTTTCCTGGTCGACCCCCGGCGGGAAGCGATAGCGCTGCGGGAGGCCAATCGCCTCGGCATACCCGTGGTGGCGCTCGTGGATACCAACTGCGACCCCGACCCCGTGGACTACGTCGTGCCGGGTAACGACGACGCGATACGGTCCATCCGGATTATGGCCTCGACGTTGGCGAGCGCCTTCGTCGACGGCCGCGCCGAGGCGGCGGAGGGGGAAGGGGCAGGCGAAGAGGGCGAGGCCATAGCCGCGGAAGCGCCCGGTGCCACGGCCTACGTCAGCCCGGAGAAATAAGCGGAAGGATATAGTATGGCCATAGAGGCGAACGAGGTTAAGAAGCTCCGCGACCGGACCGGCGCCGGCATGATGGATTGTAAGCGGGCCCTCCAGGAATGCGGCGGCGACCACGAGAAAGCGGTCGAGTACCTGCGCATCAAAGGCCTCGCCGCGGCCAAGAAGAAAGCCGGCCGGGCCACGGGTGAGGGCGTTATCGCCTCCTACGTTCACCCCGGCGACAAGCTGGGCGTGATGGTCGAAGTTAATTGCGAAACCGATTTCGTGGCGCGCAACCGCGAGTTCCGGGCGTTCGTGAAGGACATCGCGATGCACATCGCCGCGGCGGACCCCCTCGCCGTCGCGAGCGAGGACATAGCGGAGGATATACTCGAGGGCGAGAGAAAAATCGCCGCGGAGCAGGCCCGCGAGCAGGGCAAGCCGGAGAATATAATCGAGAAAATAGTGGAGGGCCGGCTCAAGAAGTTCGTCGCCGAGAACACGCTGCTGGAACAGCCCTTCGTCAAGGACCCGGACAAGACGGTCCGCGAGTACGCGGAAGAGGCCGTGGCGAAGTTCGGCGAGAACGTCGTCGTCGCGAGGTTCGCCCGGTTCAAATTGGGCGAATAGGGTGGATGGCCGGAGGCCCTAAATATCGGCGAATTCTTTTGAAACTATCCGGCGGCGCGTTTGCCGGCGAGGGGGGCGGGGCGCTCGAGCCGGAGCGGGTGTCGTTCGTAGCCGGCGAGGTAGCCGATGCCCGGGCCGCGGGCGCGGAGGTGGCGGTCGTCGTGGGCGGGGGCAACGTCATACGCGGGCGTGGCGCGGCGGCGCTGGGCTGGCCGCAGGCGTCGGTTGACTACATGGGAATGCTTGCGACGGTCGTCAACGCGCTGGCCTTGAAGGAAAGCCTGGCGGTACGCGGTGAGCGCGCGGAGGTCATGAGCGCTTTCGACGTCGGCGAATGTTGCCCGCGTTACCGGCGGGAGCGGGCGCTCGAGTTGCTCGAGGGGGGCGTCACGCTCATCTTCGCCGGCGGGACCGGCCGCCCCTTCTTCACGACCGATACCGCGGCGGCGTTGCGCGCGTGCGAGATAGGGGCCGAGGCCTTGTTGAAGGCTACGGACGTCGCCGGCGTTTACGAGCGCGACCCGGACGACGCCGCCGACGCGCGGATGTTCGCCTCGCTCAGTTACGACGACGTAATCGCGCGCAGGCTGGAGGTTATGGACGTCGCCGCGACGGCGTTGTGCCGCGAACACGCCATTCCCATCGTCGTTTTCTATTTGAACGAGGCGGGCAATATTGGTAAAATAATAAGAGGAGAAAAGATCGGGACGTACGTGGGGTGAGGCCCGGTGGAAGCGAAAGTCGTCCTAGAGAAGGTGGAAGAGCGGATGGAGAGCGCGGGGGCCGCCACGGCGCGCGAGCTCGCTTCTATTCGGACCGGCCGCGCGTCCGTCACCTTGCTCGACCGGATACACGTCGAGTCTTACGGGCAACGCATGCCGCTCAAGCAAGTGGCCACGATCTCCGTCCCGGACGCCCGCACCGTTGTCGTCCAACCGTGGGATAAGTCCATCATCAAGGACGTCGAACGCGCCATCTATCAATCCGGCCTCGGCCTGACGCCCACCAACGACGGCAACATAATTCGGATTCACATCCCGCCGCTGACGGAGGAGCGACGCCGGGAGTTGGCGAAGCTGGTGAAGAAGCTCGCGGAGGAGGGTAAGGTCGCGGTCCGGCGGGCGCGGAGCGATACCAACAAGGCCATAAAGGGTGCGCAAAAAGAAGGCGAAATATCGGAAGACGATGCCACACGCCTTATGGAGAAGGTCCAGGAGTTGACGGACCGTTATGTCGAGCGGGTTGAGACCCTGTTGGAAGCGAAGGAAGAAGAGATCCTGGAGATATAGTTATGGCCTGACTCTTCTCCAACTGAATAGCTTCTGACCGGGGACCCGCCATTCAGTTTGGGAAGGTGTGCGTCCCTTTCTTACGTAAAAGAGTGAACGGAGGAAGTCGGGGCAGGGAAGCGCCCTTGCGGGTTAAAGGGCGGCGTTAAATGGAGATATCGAATCCGTTGGAGGAGCTCGGCGAGGAGGAGCTTCGCGCGCGATTGGAGGGCGCCCGGCTGCCGACGCACGTCGCGGTTATAATGGACGGCAACGGTCGCTGGGCGGAGAAGCGCGGGTTCTCGCGAATACGCGGCCACGAGGCGGGAGTGAGAGCCGTGCGGGAGGCGGTGACCGCCTGCCGCGAGGTGGGCGTAAAATACCTGACGCTCTACGCTTTTTCCAGCGAAAACTGGAAGAGGCCCAAGGCCGAGGTCCAGGCTTTGATTAAACTTTTGAAAGATTACCTCGTCGGCGAACGCGACGAGCTCGTCGAGAAGCAGATACGCCTTCGGGCCATCGGCCGCCTGGAGCAAATGCCCGCCGACGTCCGCGCCGAGTTGGATAAGACCGTCGCGCTGACCGCGCAATACGACAAGATGACGCTGACGCACGCGCTCAGCTACGGCGGCCGGGCGGAGTTGGTCGACGCCCTGAGGAAGGTCATTGCCGCCGGCATCGAGGAACCCGACGAGGAGACCGTGAGCCGGTACCTCTATGCGCCGGACCATCCGGACCCGGACCTCTTGATACGGACGAGCGGCGAGCTTCGCGTATCCAACTTTCTCCTGTGGGAGATATCGTACGCCGAGATCTACGTCACCAACGTCTTGTGGCCCGACTTCGGCGCCAAACACATGTACGCGGCGCTGCTCGACTACTCGATGCGGGAGCGGCGTTTCGGCAAGGTTTCGGGCGGCGAGGGCGGTTGGGCGTAATGTTGGGCGTCCGCATCCTGACCGCGGCGATTTGGGTGCCGGTGCATCTCGCGATTATTATTTGGGGACGGCCTTACCACTTTCTGATTTACCTGGAGGCGATATCGCTGGTAGCGCTTTTGGAGATGTTCCGTCTGCTAAGGGCCACGGGCCGGAGGCCCCACCGCTTCGCGGCCATTGCCGCGGGCGTCGTTTACGTGGCGGCGATAGCTTACGAGCCGGCGGTCTCGCTCGCCGCGGCGGCGGCGCTCGTAGCCGCGGCGCTCGTGGTCCCGGTATTTCGGCGGACGACCGCGGGGGCCCTCGCCGACGCGGGCGCGACGTTGCTCGCTTTCGCCTACGTGCCGGTGTTTTTGGCTTTCTTGATATTGGTCCGAAAGCTCGAGGCCGGCGTGGCGTTTTTGTTGATATTCTTTATCACCGTATGGTTGATCGACGTCGTCGCCTATTTCGTGGGCAAGGCGTGGGGCGGGCGGCGCCTCGCGCCGGACATCAGCCCGGGCAAGACGGTGGCGGGCGGCGTGGGCGGCGTCGTCGTCGGCCTGCTCGCGCCGGTCCTTATGGCGAAGCTCTTTTTCCCCCAGGCCGCGTTGGGGTGGTTGGGCGCGCTCGCGCTGGGCGCGGTCCTTGCGGGCGGCGACCTCTTCGGCGACTTGGCGGAATCCGCGCTCAAGCGCGACGCCGACGTCAAGGACAGCGGCAGCATTCTGCCCGGCCACGGCGGCGTCCTGGACCGTTTCGACGGCGTCCTCTACAGCGCCCCCCTCTTCTTCGGCGTGCTGGTCATCTTGGGGCGGGGGGGGTAGAGAGTTATGGCGAAGCGTGTTAGCGTACTGGGGTCGACGGGTTCGATCGGCAGGCGGGTCCTCAACGTCGTCGCCACGCTCGGCGAAGAGGTCGAAGTGGTCGGCCTTTCCGCCCGGCATAACGCGCGGCTGCTCCTCGAGCAGGCGCGGGCGTTTCGACCCGCGGCGGTGGGCATAGCCGACGACCGGCAAGCCTCCGTGCTCAAGTCGCTCGCCGCGGAGGGCGTCGACGTTCGCGCGGGCGACGATGCCGCCGACGAGATGGCGACCTTAGCCGCCGCGGACCTCGTCTTCGTAGCCTTGGCGGGGTTTGCGGGCCTGGCGCCCACGCTCGCGGCGCTGAGGGCGGGCAAAGACGTGGCGCTCGCCAACAAGGAATCGCTCGTAACGGGAGGGGAGTTGGTGCGGGAGGCGCAGCGGGCCGCGGCGGCGCGTATTTTCCCCGTGGACAGCGAACACGCCGCCTTGGGCCAATGCCTCGACGTTTGCCGGCCGGGGGGCGTTAGGCGTCTTATCTTGACCGCGTCGGGAGGGCCGTTTCTGGGGAAGAGCCGCGAGGAGGTCGCGAACGCGACGCCGGAACAGGCCATGGCGCACCCCGTCTGGGATATGGGCGCCAAAATATCCGTCGACTCGGCGACGCTTATGAACAAGGGTTTGGAGGTCATAGAGGCTTATTGGCTGTTCGACATGCCCTGGGACCGCATCGACGTCTTGATCCACCCGCAGTCGGTTGTGCATTCGCTCGTCGAATTGGCCGACGGCTCGTTCCTCGCGCAGCTCGCAACGGCGGACATGCGCCTGCCGATACAATACGCGTTGACGTACCCGGACCGCCGCGAGTTGCGATTTCCCGCGGCGAAGCTCGAGCTCGCGGCCATAGGCCGGCTCGATTTCGCCCGGCCCGACGCCGAGCAATTCCCGTGCTTCGGCCTGGCCCTCGCCGCCGGCCGCGCCGGGGGCTTTAAGCCCGCGGTGATGAACGCCGCGGACGAGGTCGCGGTCGAGAAGTTCCTGGCGAGCGAAATCCCGTTCGGCGCCCTGGCGGGGGTGATCGAGGCCACGCTCGCCGACGCCCCGGACGGTGAGGCAGGCGACTACGGCGACGTCGTCGCGGAGAAGACGAAGCTGGAGAAACGGTTGGAGTC
>CAZWAM010000028.1:9957-11541 GCA_964631855.1 uncultured bacterium
CGCTCTGCCGGGCTGCGGGCACGTCGCCGGCACCCGGCGGCGTGCGGCCGAGGCCGCCGCGGAGGTGGTAAGCCGAACGCGGGTAGGAGGCCGCTAGCGATGTCGTTTCGAACGATAACTCGCGTGGTTCGTTTCGGGGGCGTCTGGGCGTTGTTGGCCGGCGCCGCGCACGCCGGCGTTATTGACGAGATAAAAGCCGACATCGAGGCCGACCCGAACGACCCGGACCTTTACTTCGAGCTCGCGTTGGAATACGAGGAGGCGGGAAATTGGCGCGACGCCGCCGACGCCTACTTGATGGCGATAGCGCTCGCGCCCAACGACGCCAGCCTCCACTTCCGCCTCGGCGAGGTGTATCTGGCCGTCGACAAGTTCCGGCCGGCGATCGACGCGTACCGCAAGGCGCTCTCGATCGACGAAAGCCTCAAAACGGCCCGCTACCAGATGGGCCGGGCCTACCTCGGCCTCAAGCAATACGACGAGGCCATAGCGGCGTTTGAGGAATATTTGGAGGTCTCGCCGTACGATTTCAACGGCCTCTGGTACCTCGGGCGTTCGTTGGAGCGCGTGGGACGCAAGGAGGACGCGCTCAAAGTATACGAGAAGATTTTGGATTACAGTACCGGGCCCTACGCGTCCGCGGGCAAGATCGGCGACTTCGGCACGAGCGACGACGTCGAGAAGTACGTGCGTAAATTGCGCAAGGAGGTTTACGGCGATTAAATATGGCTGCGGCGAAGGGTAAGCGGCTGGTGGCCTTGATACGCCCTCAAGCGGGCGGCTACGTGGCCCATATATTCCCGGCGGGCATCGTTTGCTTCAGCGAGAACCTGGACGGCCTGGGCGAAGAGATAAGGACCGCGCTCGCCGATTACCGGGCGAGTGCGGAGGAGTTCGCCGGCGCGGGCGAGGGTTTCGCCCTGTCGTTATCTCAGTCCGAATGGGACGGCGCAGCGGAAGCCTCGACGTTCTTTTATCTCGAGCCGGAAGGCGATTACGTCCATTAGGTGGCGGGCGCGTGGTTACGATACTGGCATTTATATTCGTCCTGGGAGTATTGGTCTTCGCGCACGAAGCGGGTCATTTCGTGGTGGCGAAACTTATGGGCATTCGCGTCCTCCGCTTCTCGTTCGGCTTCGGCAAAGTCCTCGCGGCCTTTACGTGGCGGGGGACGGAGTACGCGTTATCCATGTTGCCCTTGGGCGGTTACGTCAAGATGGCCGGCGGCGACGAGCGCGAGAGCGAGGGAAGGCCGGACGAATTTTTGGCCAAGCCGCCCTGGGTGCGGATGTCCGTCGCCGTCGCCGGGCCCGCGATGAACGTCGTTTTGGCGATAGTCGTCTTCGCCGTAATCGCGAAAGTCGGGTACGAGACCTTTACCGCGTCCAACCGCGTGGGCGAAGTCCTCGAGACCGTCGAGCTCGACGGGCGGGAAGTCCCGACGCCGGCCCGCCTTGCCGGTTTCAGGGAGGGCGACGTAATAGTAGCCGTAAACGGCAAGGCGACGCCGTACTGGGTCGACATCCAAAGGGTCGTATTCCCGAACGCGGGCAAGCGCCTCAGCTTCGACGTAAGGCGCGGCGG
>CAZWAM010000028.1:11641-27121 GCA_964631855.1 uncultured bacterium
TGAAGGTCGTCACCGTCGACTACGGGGAAGGAGGCCTTACGGCGTTTTTCGAGGACCTGGGCGTAATCCCCGGGTGGACGAAGGTGAAACGGTCCGAAAGTTGGCTCGGCGCCGTGCCGGCGGGTTGGCGGCTGACTTGGGAGACGGCGACCGGGATCGCGCGCGGCATGGCGTTGGTTTTCAAAGGCCGGATCAAAGTCACGAAGGCGCTCGGCGGCCCTATATCGATCGCGCTTTTCGCGGGCGAGAGAGCGCGCGCGGGCATCTTGCCCTACATCGCATTCATAGGCTCGTTATCGGTTATGTTGGCGATGGTGAATCTTTTGCCGGTGCCGGTGTTAGACGGCGGCCACATTTTGATCGGCACGTACGAGACGGTGCGGGGCAAGAACCTGTCCGCACGCGCGCGAGAGCTTATCACCTTCGTCGGCCTGGCGCTCGTCGCGGCTATCGTGGCGCTGGCCCTGGTCGCCGACTTTACGCGGGTTTTTACGAAGCCGGGTTAAGGGTCGATGTTTACGCGCGGCGAAACTAAAGTGTTGAAAGTCGGGTCCGTCGCCCTGGGCGGCGACGAGCCGGTGCGCGTCGAGTCCATGACCAAGACCGATACGCGGGACGTCGGCGCGACGTTGGCCCAGCTCGAGCGGCTCGCCGCGGCGGGTTGCGAGTTGGCGCGAGCGGCGGTTCCGGACCTCGGCGCGGTCGCGGCCTTCGGCGAGTTGGCGCGCCGCTCGCCCTTGCCGCTTATGGCGGACATACATTTCGATTACCGCCTCGCCTTGGCCTGCCTCGACGCGGGTGCCGGCAGCATCCGCCTGAACCCCGGTAACATCAAACGGGAGGAGCACTGGGCCGCGGTGGGCCGGGAGATGGCCGCGCGCGGCGTGCCGGCCCGCGTGGGCGTGAACGCCGGTTCGCTCGACGCCGCCGTCGTCGAACGGCACGGCGGCCGCACGGCCCAAGCTATGGCGGCGAGCGCCCTCGACGCCGTAAAAAGGCTCGAGGATTCGGGGTTGGAGGATATCGTCGTCTCGGCTAAGGCCACGTCGCCGGCCGTGACGCTCGCGGCCAACCGCCTTATCGCCGAGGAGCTCTCGTATCCGCTTCACGTCGGCGTAACCGAGGCCGGTTTCGGCGACGCGGGGGTGGTGCGCGCGGTAGCGGGGTTGAGCCTTCTTCTCGCGGCCGGCCTGGGAAACACGATTAGGGTTTCCCTCACCGACGAACCGGAGCGGGAGGTCGCCGTGGCCTACGAGGTCCTTCGGGCGTTGGGCCTTCGGAGCCGCGGGCCGACGCTCATCTCTTGCCCCGGGTGCGGCCGGGCGCAGGTGGACGTGGGGGCGCTTGCGCGCCGCGTGGCCGAGAGTCTGAACGGCGACTCTCGCGACGTCGTGGTGGCGGTCATGGGCTGCGCCGTGAACGGCCCGGGCGAGGCGGGCGAGGCCGACGTCGGTATCGCGGGCGGAAAGGGGCGGGGCGTGGTCTACCGCAAAGGCCGGGTCGTGCGCGCGGCCGACGAAGCGGACCTCGTGGCCGCGTTGCTTGAGGAACTGGATAAGTTGGAGCTTTGAATCCGATGTTGCTCGAGGACTTAAGGGAGAAGGTCGCCGACATCGCGGCCGCGGTGGCCGCGGCGCGCGGCGTCGACGTATGGGACGTTTCGCTCGGGCGCGGGCCCAAGGGTTGGGTGGTAAAAGTTACCCTCGACCGGCCCGAGGGTTTCGTCGGCGTGGACGATTGTGCCCACGTCAACAAGCGTTTGCGCGCGCGCTTGGAGCTCGAGAACGCGTTGGCCGGGGCTTTCGACCTCGAGGTCTCGTCGCCGGGATTGGACCGGCGGCTGCGCGGCCCCGGCGATTTCGAGCGGTTCCGTGGCATGCTCGCGCGGCTTAAGGTCAAGGGCGGCCTCAGGCCCGAGGTCGTCGTGGGCCGCATCGTGGGCGTCGGGGAAGGGGGGCTCGAGCTCGATACGGAAAGCGGCCGGCGGACGTTCGCGTTCGATTCCGTGGCCGAGGCGAAGCTCGAGCCGGAGCTCCCCGGTTTCGAAAAAAGTGCACCGCCGAAGAAAAGGGCCCGCCTTGTTCCGGGCACCGGGCGACGGCGTTAGGGCGGCGAAAGAATTATGGAAGAAATACAACTCAACGAAATGGTGGAACAGCTCGCGCGGGCCAAGGATATCGACCGCGAAGTCGTCATCGAGGCGCTCGAGGCGGCGTTGAACTCGGCCTCCCGCCGTAGCCACCTCAATATCCCCGAGATGGACATCCACCTGCTGGATGAAGACGGCAACCTCGTTATCGTTTCGCGCCGCACGGTCGTGGGGGAAGTGACCAAGGCCGGTTTGGAGATAAGCCTGGCGGAGGCGCGCGCGGTGGACCCCGAGGCCGAGGTGGGCGACGAAATGGACATAGAGATTTCGCCCTCCGTGTTCGGCCGCAACGCCGCGCAGATCGCGAAGCAGGTGGTAATCCAGCGCCTGCGCGAAGCCGAACGCGGCGTCATCCTCGAGGAGTACCAGAAGCGCATCGGCGAGGTCTTTAGCGGCGTAGTCAAACGCGAATCCAAGGGGACGGTCGTCATCGACCTCGGGAGGACCGAGGCCGTTATGCCTTATCGGGAGCGCCTCCCGGGCGAGGAGTATCGCATCGGCGACCGCGTCCGCGCTTATCTTACCGAAGTCCGCGAGACCACCAAGGGCGCGCAGATAATCGTCTCGCGTGCGCGCCCCGAGTTCTTAAACAAGCTGTTCGAGCTCGAGGTGCCGGAGATATACGAGGGTCTGGTCAGGATACACGTCGTCGCGCGCGAGCCGGGCTCGAGGTCGAAGATAGCGGTCTCAAGCCGCGACAAGAACGTAGACCCGGTCGGCACTTGCGTCGGGATGCGCGGGTATCGCGTCCAGGCGGTCGTACGCGAGCTCTCGGGCGAGAAGGTCGACATCGTGAGGTTTGCGCCGTCGGTGGAAGAGTTTACGCGAAACGCCCTCGCGCCGGCGCAAATAACGGCGATAGAGGTCGACGAAGACGCCCACCACGTCGTCGTCGTAGTTCCGGAGAATCAGTTGTCGCTCGCGATAGGGCGGGGCGGCCAGAACGTCCGCTTGGCCGCAAAGCTCATCGGCTGGCACCTCGACATAATCAGCGAGCGAGAGCGCGAGGAACTAGCGACGCGGGAAGAGGCCGAGGCGGCCGCCTCGTACGATTTCCTCATCAGCCTCCCGGGCGTCGGCGAGAAGACTGCGCTCGCGTTATATGAAAGCGGCTTCGGCAGCGCCGACGAGATATTGGCCGCGGCGCCCGAGGAGTTGGCCGTCGTGCCCGGTATCGGCCTTAAGACCGCCGCCGTGCTTAAGCGGAAGGTGACGGCCCAGCTGGTGGAGCTGACAGAGCAAGGCCTCGAGCCCCCCAAACCCGAGGATTACATCGAGGTCGAACCTGCCGCGGAAGGAGAGGAGGAGGCGGTCGGGGGCGGGGAAGCTGCGGCCGCGGAGGAGGCCGCGGAAGAAGAGGAGGAACCGCCGGGAGAGGCCGGGGAGGCCGGGGCCGAGCTCGCCGAGCCCCCCCCCGCGCGTGAAGAGCCGGCGGACGCCGGGCGAAAAATCGTCGAAGGTGATTCGCAGGCCGATACGCCGGCCGCGGCGCCCGAAGGAGCAAGCGAAAGCGAAGGCGGCGAGGATTCCAAGTCTGATTGATTCCAGGCTTGGCGAAAATTTCCCTCCGCTGCTGCAACCGAGCGAGGTGTTAAGCTTTGGCCGCCAAAAGAAGGGTCCACGAGATAGCCAAAGCGCTTAACCGGACCAGCAAAGAGCTGATCGGAATATTGCGCGAGATCGGTGTCGAGGTGAAAGCCGCGAACAGCGTAGTTTCGCCCGAAGACGAGGCGAAATTGCGCGCGTACTTATTCGGCATAAAGGACCGGGCGGCGGAGGAGAAACGCGTTATCATTCCGGAGATGGCAAAACCCTCGCCGGGCAAAGTGCGCCTCCGGAAGAAGGCGCCGCGCAAGAAGAAGGAAGAGCCTGAGGCGGAGGTGGTGGAGGCGGTCGAAAAGGCGGAGGTGGTCGTAGCCGAGGCGGTCGAGGTCGCGGGAAAAAAGCCGGCGAAAAAGAAGGCCGAAGCCGAAAAGGCAATAGGGGAACCGCGCGCCGAAGAGGTAAAAGTGAAGCAGCCCGAAGCCGCGTCGCCGGAGGCGGAAGTAGTCCCTGCCGAAGATGAGGCGAAAGCCGCGCGGAGGAAGGGTCCGCCGCGCGTCGTCAAGGAGGATGCCCGGGAACGCGTTATCAAAGAGATCGAGGAGGACCGGGGCGCGACCGTACCGACGGAAGCCTTGCGCCGATTGGCGAAGTCGAGCCCCACGACGCGGCCCCGTTCGCACCGCGGCCGCCGCGCCCGTGGCGAGAGGGGAGGCCGCGCCAGAAGGGGCGTGCCCGAGAGGTCGCGCGCCTACGCCCGCAGGGGCAAGGCCGGACCGGCGGCGGAGCCCAAGGTAATTCCCAAGAAAAAAATACGCTTCCGGTGCGAGCAAACGATGGGGGAACTCGCCTTAGCTCTCGACGCACCCGGCGAGAAACTCCAGGAGTTTTTCGAGAAAAAGGGACGTCGCGATTTGACGGCGTTGAGCATTTTGAACGTTGACGAGCAGGCCGAAGCTGCCCAGGAGCTCGGCCTCGACGCCGAAACCGAGCCGACCGAGCCCAAGATCGAACCGCGTAGGCCGGTGGTAGCCGTGCTGGGGCACGTCGACCACGGCAAGACCACGCTCCTCGACGCCCTAAGGAATACGAACGTCGTGGCTACGGAATCGGGCGGCATCACCCAACACATCGGCGCGTCGGTCGTGGAGGGCCGTTTCGGCGAAATAGTCTTCATAGATACGCCCGGCCACGAAGTATTCACGCAGATGAGGGCGCGCGGCGCCCAGGTTACGGACATCGTCGTACTCGTGGTTGCGGCCGACGACGGCGTAATGCCCCAAACGCTGGAGTCCATAAGCCACGCCAAGGCGGCGCACGTCCCCATCGTCGTGGCCATTACCAAGATGGACAAGTCCGAGGCGGACCCTTTACGCGTTAAGAGGGGTTTGGCCGAACACGGCGTTACGACGGAGGATTGGGGCGGCGACGTACTTTCCGCCGAGGTCTCCGCTCTCGGGGGCGAAGGTTTGGATAAATTATTGGAGGCGGTTTCGCTCCAATCCGAGATAATGGAGTTGAAGGGCGACTTGGCCGCGCGCGCGGTGGGCGTGGTCGTCGAGTCCACGCTCGACCGCGGCCGGGGGACCGTTGTTACGGTCCTCGTCCAGCGGGGCGTCTTGAAGGTCGGCGACCCGTTCGTGGTCGGCAAATGGGCGGGCCGCGTGCGGGCAATGTTCGACGTTGCCGGGAAGAAGGTAAAGGAGGCCGGACCTTCCACGCCCGTCTCGGTGCTGGGCGCCGAGGGCATTCCCGCCGCGGGCGACGTTTTAATCGCGATGCCCGACGATAAGGGCGCCCGTGGCCTGGCCGAGCTCTTGTCGCTCGAGCCCAAGGCTGAGGAGGAAGTCGAGCCCGCGTTCTCCCTGGACGATTGGTACAAGCAGCTCGAGGAGGGCGAGAAGGCGGAGTTGAACCTGGTCGTAAAGGCGGACGTCGCCGGCTCGGTCGAAGCTCTCGTAGAACACCTTAGCCGTTTGGGAAGCGACGAGGTGACGCCGAAAATACTCCACGCCGGCGTGGGAACGGTCAGCGAGAGCGACGTCCTCCTGGCGAGTGCTTCCCGAGCCGTGCTGGTGGCCTACCGCGTCGGCGTAGAGGCCAAAACCAGGAAGTTGGCGCGACGCGAGGGCGTCGAAATCCGGAATTACGACGTCGTCTACGAGGCCATAGAGGACGTCCGGGCCGCGCTCGAGGGCCTGCTCGAGCCCGAGATCGTTACCGAGGTCGTGGGGACGGCGGAGGTCCGTCAGATATTCGACGTTACCAGCTCGACGCGCGTCGCGGGCAGCCTGGTGAAGAGCGGCCGCGTCTTCCGCGGCGCCCGCGCCCGGGTTTTGCGGGACGGCCAGCTCGTGCACGAGGGCGCCGTCTCCTCGCTGCGCCGTTTCCGCGACGACGTGAGGGAGGTTCAGCAGGGCCTGGAGTGCGGCATAGTGATAAGCGGTTTTACGGAAGTAGAGGTGGGCGACGTCATCGAGGTGCTGGAAGAACGTAAGATCGCCCGCCGGCTCGAGCGCAAATGACGGAAGGCAAAAGGCCTTATTTGGTAATGTTAACCGTCACGGTCCGTTTGCAGGGCGCGCGTACTTTGAAAGATAAACGGACCGTGGTTCGGAGTTTGAAGGACGGGATGCGCTCGCGCTTCGGCGCGGCCGTGGCCGAAGTCGACGGCCTTAAGGAACGGACGCGGGCGGTCGTCGCTTTCGCCGGCCTCGCGACGGCCCGGCCTCAGGCGGACGCGTTGCTCTCTAAGTTCGAACATCACTTGGAGCGGCGTTTCGGCGACCTCGACCTGACCTTCGAGGGCGAGGTTCTCGAGCTGTAGGCGCGCGGACCCGGGCCGACTCCCGGGCAGTGATCGACGTGCAGGCCGGCAATCGTATAACGCGCGTAGAACGGTTGATTAAGAGAGAGGTCGCGGATATCTTGGCCTCGCAGGTTACGGAGCCAGCCGCCCGCGCCGTGACCGTGTTGTGGGCGAAGGTATCGCCCGACCTCCAGTTTGCCGACGTATACGTTAGCGTCTACGGGGACGAGGAGCAGGTGACGGAGTGCCTGAACGCTTTGGCGCGGTGCCGTCCTTTCGTTCAAAAGTTGGTGGGCGCCCGGGTCCGGTTGCGCCGGACGCCTCGCGTCCGTTTCCGCCTCGATGAACAATACCGGTCGGCGGTTCGCGTCTTCGAGATACTAAAAGAATTGGAAGCCGATGATTCACCCGGCGGCGGCGAAAATAGCGGAGGTGGTTAAGGCCGCGCCGCGGGTCGTCCTCGTGACGCACGCGGAGCCGGACGGCGACGCCGTCGGTAGCGTTCTCGGTTTCGCTCACGCGCTCCGGGCGTTGGGGCGGGCCGCGGTGGCGTGGCCGCTGAACCCGCCGCCGCGACGCTACGGTTTTCTCCCCGGATTCGAAGAGTTGGCGGCGGGTGAGCCGCCCGCGTGGCGGGAAGCCGACGTCGTCGTCGCGCTCGACAGCGCGGACGCGGGGCGCCTGCCCGCGCCGGTTGCCGCGTTCGCGCAAAACGGCGTCGTCGTCAACATCGACCACCACGCCGCGGGCTGCGGCTTCGGGACGCTTAATTGGGTGGAACCGGTTGCGCCCGCGGCCGCGGCCATGGTTTGGGTCGTACTCAAAGAATTGGCCCGAGAATGGCCCCCCGAGACGGCGCTGTGTTTGTACGTCGGCCTCGTTACCGACACCGGCAATTTCACCTATTCCAACACCAACGCCTGGGCCTTCGATATGGCCGCGGACCTCGTAGGGCGGGGCGTCTCGCCGGCCGAGGTTGAGCGCGAGCTCTACCGACGTTACCCCGTATCGTATATGAACGTTTTGGGCGCGGCGCTCGGCACGCTCGAGCGGCGGGGCGGCATAGTTAGCATGACGATAACGGCCGACGCGTTGGCGCGCGCCGGCGCGCTCGTCGAAGATACGGAGGGGCTGGTCGATTACGCGCGGCGGGTCGATGGGTGTCGCGTGGGCGTTCTCTTCCGCGAATTGGAGGGCGGCGTCAGGATCTCCTTCCGCGCCGCGGAGGAGTTGGACGTGAGCGAGCTCGCCGTCGGGCACGGCGGCGGCGGCCACGCCGCCGCGGCCGGCTGCTTCGTCGAAGGTCGGCTGGAAGACGTTCGGCGCTCCGTCCTGGCCGAGGTGGAGGAATGGTTGCGCCGACAATAGGCGGCGTCATAAACGTGGATAAAGCGCGTGGGCCGACGTCGCACGACGTGGTGGACGTGGCGCGGCGCGCGTTGGGCATAAGGCGCGTGGGCCACGCCGGGACCCTCGACCCGGCGGCGCGCGGCGTGCTCCCCATCCTCTTCGGCCGCGTTACGAGGCTCGCGCGCTTTTTCGTAGATTATAAGAAGGAGTACCGCGCGGTTATCAAGTTGGGCGCGGAGACCTCGAGCGGCGACGAGGAGGGCGAAGTCCTTTACGAGCGCGCGGTCCCCGCCGATACGTACGGCGCGTTGCCCGCGGTGGCGCGTTCCTTCGTCGGCGAGATCGTGCAGAGGGTCCCGACATTCTCCGCGGTCAAGCACCGCGGCGAGCCGCTCTACCGCAAAGCCCGCCGCGGCGACGCGGTGGCCGCGCCCTCCCGGACCGTCAGAGTCTACCGCCTGGAGGTAGTCGACGTGACGCCGCCTACGTTTACTGCGCTCATCGAGTGCGGCGGCGGCACGTACGTCCGCGCGCTCGCCCGCGACATGGGCCGAAAGCTGGGCGTGGGCGCGCACGTCGTGGACTTAGTGCGTTTGGCCGTGGGGCCTTTCGTCCTCGCGCAGGCGCTGCCCCAAGGCCGGTTGGAGGAGGCGGACCTGGACGCCGTACTCCGGCCCCCGCATTTCACGCCCGCCGCGGCCCTTTTGCCGGAGCTGCCCGCGGCGAGGCTCTCCGCGGCGGAGGTGAAGGCCGCCGTGCACGGACGCCCGGTACCGGCGCTCGAGCCGATTTCCCCCGGGGGCGCGGTTCGCCTGCTCTCGGATGACGGCGGCCTCGTCGGCGTCGGCGTCGCGACGGCGGGCGGACAAGTCAAACCCGACACGATTCTCGTTAAGGCCGAGGAGTTGGGTGATTCTTAGATGCGCCGCAAAGGGCCCGTAGATTTGCACCTCCACAGCGTTTACTCGAGCGACGGCCAGTACCCGCCGGCGGACCTCGTCCGCTTCGCCCGGGAGAACGGGTTGGTCGCGGCCGCGCTCACCGATCACGACGACGTGGGCGGCCTGCCGGAGTTCATGGACGCCGGGGCGTCGAGTACCGTCGAAACCATTCCCGGCGTCGAGCTGACCTGCGACCTGCTCGAGCGGTGGGTGCATATCCTCGGTTACTTCATCGATTGGGAGGCCGAAGCCCTCACGCGGGCGCTCGAGACGTTGACCGAGGCACGGCGGCGGCAGGCTGTCGGGCGCCTGGCCAACTTGCGCGAGGTGGGGATAGTCGTCGACGAAGATGAACTGGCAAAGGAGGCCCGCGGCCGGCCGCCCGTAGGACCGGTCATAGGCCGCGTGGCGTTGAACGACCCGGCCAACGACGGCCATCCGCTGCTCGAGCCGCTCCGCCGGCCACCCAAGTCCGCGGCACCCTACTTCCATTTCGACCGCGACTTGCTCGCCCACGGTATGCCGGCCTACTTCCCCGTCCGCCGTATGTCGCCGCGGGAGGCTGTCGGCGTGATACGGGCTTCGGGGGGCGTGGCCGTATTCGCGCACCCCGGCGACAGGTTCCGCCTCCCGGAAGACGAGCCCGTTTTCGAGGAGCTCGCCGCGGCGGGGATGGCGGGCATCGAGGCCTATACCTCTTACCATACCGAGGGGCAAAGCCGCGCGTTCGCGGCGCTCGCCCGGCGCCTCGGCCTCGTCGCGACCGCCGGCTCGGACTTCCACGGCGCCGCGGTCAAACCCCACGTCCGGTTGGGCGACTTAAAACATAACTCCTACGCCGTCGTCGAGGAGCTCAAGGCGCGAGGCGAAGTGCGGGCGGTCCGATGAGGGTAACCTGGGCAGCGGTTCTAATTGCGGCCGGCGCGGCCGGCGCCGCGTACGGCCCTCTGGTCGTCGCCTCGCCCGGCGCCGCGGATTTCGATTTCGGAAGGGACGCCGAGGTATATTACTTGGGGCGGGTAGGGGACCTCCACTTGTTCTGTGGCGCCGGTGCCGGCGGCCTCGGCGAAACGCTGCTTCCTTATGCGGGAGGCCGTTTCTACTATCGCGTCGAGGGCGTCCCGCCGGCTGCGCTCGCGTCCTTCGGCGAGGTCCTGCTTGCGGACGCGGGGGAGGTCTTGCTCAGCCGGCAATACGGCTTCGTCTACGACGAGCCGATGAAGTCGCTCCGCGCGGCGTGGCGGCAGCTCGTGCCCGCGCGCTTGCCGGAACGGAAGCCGACGCGCGCGCCGTCGATAAACCTGGCCGACGGCCGCATTCAATACCTCCTGAGCCGCATCAAAGTGGAGGATATCGAAGACGACCTCGCGGCGTTGACGGCGCTGCCGACGCGGTATTCGTTTTCACCCTACCTCGACGTGGCCGCGGAGCTCCTCTACGACCGCTTCACCTCCTTCGGCCTTTCGCCGCGCTACGACGTTTTCATAACCGCGCACGATTTCGACTCGTGCTTCTTCCTTCCGGGTGCGAAGCGGGGATGGATGGTGGGCGCTTCGGGGTTGATTCTGCGCACCGGCGACGGCGGCTCGAGTTGGGTCATCCAAAAAAGCGGCACGGACGAGGAGCTCGTCGACGTTTTCTTCTACGACGCGACGTACGGTTGGATCGTTGGCGCGAACGGGACCGTCCTGCGAACCGTGGACGGCGGCTCGAGCTGGCGCCGGCTACCAAAGCCGACGGACCGCCACCTGACGGGTGTACACTTCGAGAGTCGGAGCGAGGGTTGGGCTTGCGGGACCGGCGGCGTCATCTTGCACACCGTCGACGGCGGCTCGAGCTGGGAAAAACAACCGAGCAATATGGCCGAGACCCTTTTCGAGATTCAGTTCGTCGACAAGTTGCGTGGTTACGCCGTCGGCTGGCACGGCGAGGTTCGGCGCACCGACGACGGCGGCGCGACGTGGGTCCGGCGGCGGACGCCCTTTTCCGACCCGCAGCAGCCGTCCGAGGTCGTGGAGCTGACGGGCTTAAGCTTCGTCTCGCGCGACGAGGGTTGGGTGGTCGGCAACCACTACGACGTCATCATGCGTACGAAAGACGGCGGCGTGAGTTGGGAAGTCCAGCGTTACGACGTGGCCAAGGGCGAGTACTTGGGCGCGGTCCATTTCTTCGATAATAAAAAAGGCGTAGCCGTGGGGGGTGAGAGGGGGGCCGTGCTGCGGACGACGGACGGCGGCTCGAGTTGGCGCAAGATAGACGCGCCCGCGGACTTCCCGTTGACGGCGGTTTCCTTCGCCTCGGCCGCGGACGGTTGGGCTTGCGGCTACGGCTCCTGCGTCGACTACACCGCGGACGGCGGCGCGCGCTGGGCGAGCTTGCGCGACAACCTTCCGGAGGAGCTCGGGTGGTATAACGTCGTGTGCGACGTTCCCGGCCGCGAGGAGCGCGAGGTGCAGTACCTCGTCGTCGCCCACTACGACAGCATCTCGGACGAGCCGCGGCAACTCGCCCCCGGCGCGAACGACAACGCCTCGGGCGTCGTGGCGGCGCTCGCGGTGGCGCGGGTGTTCGCCGAGGCGGCGTTCGAACGGACGGTGAGGATAGTGCTCTTCGCGGGCGAGGAGCAAGGGTTGGTCGGGAGCCGCGATTACGCGCGGCGCGCCAAGGACCGCGGCGACGACATTCGCGGCGTGTGGAACGCGGACATGATAGGTTACGTAGGCCGCGGCCCGAACGATTCTACTTTGTTTTACAAAGACGACTCGAGCTGGATGTATTCGGCCGCGGCGCAGGGCCGCCGCCTCTACGTCCCGGAACTAATATTGGGCGGCGAGAACAACGCGTTCAAGGCGAACAGCGACCACTACTCCTTCTGGCAGAAAGGCTACGCCGCGGTTCTCCTCACGGAGGACGACAGCAACGGCGTGTATCCCCACTACCATAAGGTTACGGATACTCCCGACCGTCTATCGGTGCCTTTTATCGCGATGAACGCGCGCCTGGCGGCGGCGACCGCGGCGGCGTGGGCGGGGCTGACGGACAAGGGCCCCGTTTTATCGCTGGTCGCGGCCCGCGTGTACCCCAACCCCTACAAGCCCTCAACCTCCGGCGCCGTCGGCGTTACTTTCGATAACGTACCCTCCGACGCCTCGATAGTCGTTTACGACCTGGCGGGGGTAAAAGTGGCCGCGGGCGCGCCGGATTCGGGGGGCGCGTGGACGTGGCGCGCCCACGTGGCTTCGGGCGTTTATCTATATTTATTGGAGCGGGACGGCGAACGTCGTGCGGGAAAAGTCGCGGTTATCAAGTAAGGCCGGACGTGACGCGGTAGCGGTTTTCGACGTAGGTACGAACACGGTATTGTACCTGCTCATGGCGTGCCGTGCCGACGGCGAGTTGGTGGTCTTGGACGAGGGCTTTGCGCCGACGCGCCTGGGCGAGGGGTTGGCGCGTGGCGAGCGTTCGGCCGAGGCCATAGCGCGAACCGTCGAGGCGTTGGCGTCGTTCGTCGAACGCGTCCGGCGGCGAGGCCCGGCCGAACTCAAAGTCGTCGGCACGGAGGTGCTCCGCCACGGCGGCTGGCGGAAAGATTTCGCCGCCGCGGTCGGGATTCGCCTCGGCCTGCCCGTCGAAGTCCTCTCGCCCGAGGAGGAGGGAGTGACGGCCCTGCTCGCGGCGCGGCGTAGCCTCTTGCTCGAGGCGGGGCCGCTGGCGGTTGTCGACGTGGGGGGCGGCAGCGTCCAGCTCGCGCGCGAGGGCGACGGCGGGCCGCTCGCGGTGGCGAGTTACGGCGTGGGGTCCGTTTTGCTTACGGAAAAATTTTTGGGCGGAGCGTCTTCGGCGGAGGCGTGGGAGATTACGCGCGGTTACGTCCAAGGCGAACTGGCCGCGGTGGGCCCGGCCGCGGGCGAAGTGGTCGTAACCGGCGGCACCGCGACCACGGTGGCGACGCTCAAGTTGGCGCTCGCAGAGTACGACGCCGCACGCGTCCACGGTTACGTCGTGGCGACCAGCTCGATCGCGGCGCTCGCGGAGCGGGTTTATTTTATGCCCGTGAGGGAGCGGAAGCGGCTCGTGGGGATGCCCGCGGGTCGCGCGGACGTCTTCCCGGGCGGCGCGCTCGTTATAGCTGAGATCTTGGCGAAACTCGGCGCGAAAAGCGCCGTCGTCTCGGCGCAGGGCGTCCGCTTCGGCGTCGCGTACCGTTACTTCGACGACGAAAAGCGGTAATGATCTGGTTTTTATTGAAGCCGCAAACGCGAGGAGGGGCGTGCGTCGCGGCGGCCTTTTTTTATTTAATATTGCTTCGGCGGGGCCGCGGCTTTTCGGCCGCGGAATTTTTCCCTCAATATATAACAAGCAAACCGCGAGTCCACGAATAGGTACCGCCGCCAGAGTCGGCGCGGCTCTTGCGAGAGTCGAAAGAGCCATTCCAGGCCCGCCTTTTGCATCCAGCGCGGCGCCCGTTTGACCGTACCCGCGACGAAGTCGAACGCGGCGCCCACGCCGATCCCCACGGGGACGCGGAGACGCTCGCGCACGGCGTCGAGCCAGAACTCCTGCTTGGGCGCGCCGAGGGCGACGAAGAGGATGTCCGGCTTCGACTCGCGGATGCGCTCCAACGTCTCTTCGTCCTCGGCCAGCTCCTCCCACGGCATTACGGGCGGCGCGTACGTCCCGACGACTTCGAGTTCGGGGTGGCGGCCGCTCAGCACTTCCACGGCCTTCGCCGCTACCCCCGGCGCCGCCCCCAAATAGAAGAGGCGGTGGCCCACGCGGGCCGCGCGCGCCGCCACCGCCGGGAACAGGTCCGCGCCGGCGACGCGCTCCTTCACCGGCGTTCCCAGGAAAGCCAGCCCCCACTTCAGCGGCACGCTGTCGCACGTCACGAGCTCGGCCCGCCCATAGACTCTCCGGAACGACGCGTCCTTTCTCAAAAGCATAAGGTGGTCGACGTTCGCCGTCACGACCACGTGGGGCGAGCCCTCCGCGACGAAGGCGTCGATTATGTCGAGCGTCTCGGCCATCGAGACGTTGGCGATGGCCGTATCCATTATGGGGAAGCGCTCGAATTCGACGTTTGGCGTCACAGCCCGTTATCTCTCGAGCCTGGCTACGAGGTCGGCGAAGACGACGCGGAAAAAGCGGTATGTGTCGGCCAGGACGTTTATCTTACTCTTTTCGTCGCCGTAGATGGTGGGTACGGATACGTGGGCGATTTTTGCGCCGGCCCGGGCGGCCCGGATTAACATTTCGGACTCGAGATCGAAACCTCGGCGCGTGAGCGGCTGGTTTTCGACCGCGGCGAGCCTGAGCGCCCGGTAGCCGGTTTGGCTGTCTCGCACCAACCGGCCCGCGAGCGCCGAAATCACCGCGGAGGTGAACGTGTTGGAGAAGATGCGCTGCGGCGGCATGCCGCGTACGTTCTTCATCCTGGTTCCTATTACGACGTCGGCGCCGCGCGCGAGCGCTTCGAGCATCGCCGGGATGGCCGAGGCGTCGTGCTGGCCGTCCGCGTCCAGCGTAACCGCGGCGTCGAAGCCCCGCCGCCTCGCCTCCGCCAGGCCGGCGAGCAGCGCCGCGCCCTTCCCCCGGTTGGGCTCCAACCGGACGACCGACGCGCCGGCGCCAGCTGCCTCGGCGCCGGTCCCGTCGGGCGAGCCGTCGTCGACGACGAGCACGTCCGCCAGGTACCCCCTAACCGCGGCGACGACTTTTCCTACCCGGCCCTCCTCCCGGAAGGCCGGGATAATCGCTATGGCATTCACCCCTCGCGTTTCATAAGTATAATATAACAATCGGGTAGACGGATATTAAAATAATAAGCGCTCCCGCGACCCGCGCTAATAGCCGCTCCGTTTGGGGCGCCCGGCGGCCCAAACCCGCGAGCGTTATCGTAATAATTACGGCTAATGCCAATATTAACAGGCTCAGCGGCGCGAAGGGCATGTTGCCGTTTATGAACAGCGTCGCCAGGACCGCCGCCGTTCCCAGCGGCCCCGCCCAACCGCTCAGCGCCCCCTTGCCTCCCCGCGACCAAAGCTGCCCGAAAGCGCCCCCCGCGAGGACCGCCGCCGGCAGCGACGCCAGGAGCCACCGCGTTGGCTCGAGCCCCATCGGCGCGTAACCCTCCAACGACGTCGTCATAAAATTGAACGCCGCGAGCGCGAAGACGAGTAGGCCGCCGTAGAAGAGGGCGCCCGCGCGCCGCTCTTTGAGTAAATAAGCCGAGGCCGCGAGCGCTACGACGAGCGCGAAGCCGAAGCCCAGCGGGTCCCAGCAGAGCATCGCCGCGGCGTCGGCCGCGAGCCTTTTTATCAATAAATTCGTCTCGGCGTAAACGTGCGCCGGCGCCGCCAACGTCTCCCTAAGATGGGCGAGGGGCTTGCCCGCGCGGAAGTATTCCAGGCCGGCCGCGACGGCGATTACCGGGACGAAGCCCCCCAGCCACGCGAACGCCCGCGCCCCCGGGCCGGCTTTCCGGAACGTTTTGTATATAGAGTATAAAAAGTAGAAAGCCGCTAAGGCGACGGCGCTCGAGCAAAAGGCCGCGGCCGCGCCCGCGAATGCGCCGGCCCAGAAGAGGTCGGTCCGGTAGCGGCGTAGGGGCGCGCCCTCGCCGAAGAAATAAAGCGACAACGCCCCGGCGCACGCGGCGTACGCAACGGCGGGGCGGAATACGCTCGCGA
>CAZWAM010000029.1:0-2967 GCA_964631855.1 uncultured bacterium
TCTTCCACGCCCGTTACCGGCTTCAACACGCCGTCGGCGGCGACGGCCACTCGCCCCATCTCTTCGGATACTACGACGACGACGGCGTCCGTAACCTCGGTGATGCCGAGGGCCGCGCGGTGGCGCGCGCCGCGGCTCTTTGCCACCTCGGGGTTTTCGGTAAGCGGCAACATCACGGCCGCGGCGGTGACGCGGTCACCCTCGATTATGGCCGCGCCGTCGTGTAGCGGCGAGTGGGCTTCGAATATGGCCCCCAAAAGCTCGCGCGAAATCTCGCCGTTGAGGCGGACGCCCCGCTCGACGTAGTTGCCCAACGGGACGGTCCGCTCGAAGACGAGGAGCGCGCCTACGCGCCGGGCGGCGAACTCGAACGCCGTATTTACGACGATATCTATCGTAGTCTCTTTGCGGCCCAGGACCGCGCGCACGAGCGGGTTTTTGCCGACGAGGCCCAGCGCCTTGCGGAGCTCCGGCTGAAAAACGATTATCGCCGCCAGGAACCATAAACCCCGCAAGTTCTCGAAAAACCAATTGATAGAGTGCAGACCAAGAAGCGACGCCGCGCCCGCGACCAAAGCGACGATTACGGCGCCCGCGGCCATGGGCGCCGCCGGCGTCCCCTTGACCAGACGCATCAACCGGTAGATGACGAAGGCCATCACCAGAATGTCGACCGCGTCTTGAACCCTGAAAGTTAGGCCGAACATAATTTAATAACCGATAAGGAGTACCTCGGCCGATTTAGAATTACTCAGTACATACCTATAGTTTTCGTAGGACGCAACTTTTACGTGTCCTTTAAAACGCTTTAGTAAATCGTACAGATACTCTATGGGCGGCAATCCGTCCGAACGGTACGAAATTACAATTATACTACGCGAAAATTTTTCTACAACTTCTGCGAAGGCGCGAAAGATTCGCTTTTTATCGTTCCAAATATTTTCTTTCTTCTTCAATTTCCTATGCTTAGTTTTGTAGTCTATTTTAATAGGCCAACTATAATAATCCGTCATACCCTCCAAAAAATGATAAAAATCGTAGTAATTAACCGAAACCCCTTTCCTCGAAGTGTATGGAGGGTCTAAGTATACGAGGTCGTAATCCCCTGTCAAAACCATAATATCGTAACACAACGCCCTATTCGCCCGCCCGTTATCGAAAACCAAAAGGTTCCCTTCTTTTGCAAAATCAAAAAAATGCTCCTCGAAAGGTCTATCCCACGTCGTTTTATTACCAAACGACCGATCCACTTCAGATTCCCTTATATAAAGGTTCTTTCTATGGAATAGGTTATAAGGCCTTTTAATAATACAGGCTTGAAATAAACCGTAAAAGGCCAAATCTTGTTTAAATCCTTTCAATAATCGTGTAATATTCTGGACCGCTACGTCTAACCAAACGTTTTCTCCCTTCTTGTAATATATTCCATCGAATACTTCGCTAATAAAACTTTCGTAATCAGAACGGGGTTCTTTAATTACTACTTTTTTGATTTCGTCTTCGCTTAATTTAGTTTCCTTATTCTCAATAATCGCCCGCCCAATAACCGCGTTGAATTTTAGGTAATCGTTATAAGTAACTTCCTTACCCTGTTTTTTAAAAAGGTAACTAATAACGCCCGTACCCCCGAAACCGTCCAAAACTTTATCGAAAGCTATGTCTTTAATATTTTCCCAAATCCAAAAAGCTATTTTGGATTTACTCCCTTGGTAACGGGTAGTTGGGAGCTCATTTAAATCGAAACTTCTCAAGAAAGGTAGTACTTCAGCCATATTTAATCTCTAGCGGAAAACTTTTCCAAAAGCTCACTGTAACCCCGATATGCTAAATAACCTTCGAGGTCTTTAAAAGGGCGCTCGTAAAGTTCCGCCGCCCGAGCCATATCCTTAGCCAAATAATTTTGCCAATATTCGTCAAATATACGTTTACCGTGCCTCGCGCCCAATCTTGTGAATACTCCTCTCCCCCTCAAAAGTTTATCAACACTTTTACTCGAGCCAATATTTTTAGTATTCCCGCTCCCAGGTTTATCGCTCGCGACGCGCCATTTCTCATGGACGAAATACCTTATGTTTTTGATCGCGGACAGTATTTCTCGTAGCCTTTTTAACTCGAAAACTCTTGGCAGCTTAGCTTCAGTATTTCGTTCGTATATTAAACCTAATACTATGTGCTTTTTATACCGCTCGTAGGGATATTTTATATTTTTAATGGAACTTCGGTTCCGGAAATAACCAGTAAAAGCACCCAACGTAAAGCCATTAACTTGGTCGGGCTTAGCCGGCATGATATAAGTAGTTTTTATATCTAAGGCTACTTTTCTATTCTTTTTGACTAGAGTAATATCAGGGTATTGATTTTGGTAATCGGCCAATTCAATCCGGTAATCCTTGCCACAGAAGAAATTAATTAAATCGGGTAAAAATACTAATTCAAGCGCCTTAGATAAAACTTTTGTATCACCGGTTAACGAATAAACGCGCTCGTCAATATCTACAAAGCCCTTTACCTTCCAATTACCCGCTTCATCCGCGATTTGGCGTACAATACGGCCTGCGACTTCCCTTATTAATAAAGCTTCCATTACGACGCCGATAACACCGCGGCCGTTACAGTTAGCGCCTGCGCCGTCGCGGCGACATCGTGCACGCGCAGGATGTGCGCGCCGCGCCGGGCCGCAACCAGCGCCGCCGCCAACGAGCCGGCCAGCCGGCCGTCCACCTCCGCGCCCGTTAGCTTTCCGATAAAGGATTTGCGCGAGTGCCCGACCATTACGGGATAACCCAAATCGGCCAGCGCGGGAACGTTGTTGATGAGCGCCAGGTTGTGCTCAAGCGTCTTGCCGAAGCCGATGCCCGGGTCGACTATTACTTGTTCCACGCCCCGTGCCTTCGCCCACGCCGCGCGCTCAGCCAAAAAGTCGCGCACCTCGCCGACGACGTCGTCGTAGCGCGGCTCGAGCTGCAT
>CAZWAM010000029.1:3067-7875 GCA_964631855.1 uncultured bacterium
TCGCCGCCGACGTCGACGACCGCGGCCCCCTGCTCGAGCAATTCCCGCGCGCGCGCTATCGCGGCTCGGGGCGTGTCGAATTCGCCGCCGTCCGAAAACGAGTCCGGCGTGACGTTCAATATCCCCATTATCAGCGGCCGCTCGAGCGAGTACGTCCGGCCCTTCAGCTCGAGCGAAGGCGTAGCGTCCCAAGTCGCCAAGACGCGCGATATCTCCTTAGCCAAGGCGTCCAGGCCGAAGTCCTGACCGACGAGCTTGCGAGCCACGTCCTCGAGCGCCGCGGCCGTTCCGAACAAAAGGGCGTCGCTGCGGGCTACGCGGCAGGTTATAACGTGCCTATGCACCGCGGCCTCCGCGCCTGCAGACAACGCCTCTTGTTTTAATATATTTGCCGCAACCGCCTTGACGTTTTTAACGTAAATCGCCCGCGCGGTAAGCTTGGCCGCCATAATGTCGACGCCCCGCGGGTGCACGCCGATGGCCGCCATTAGCTCCCGCGCCGGCGCCGGCGAGTCGAAATTTAAACTTCGGACCGAAAGGGGGCCGTCGCTATCGTCCGTCATTCCGTCTCGAGGGCCGGCTCGGCGTCGGGCATCCCCCGCGTCCTCTTCGCGGCCTTTTTCGCGCGGCCCTCGTCCCGCCGCTTCTTCTTTTTCGCGGCCGGCTGCTTCGAAAACGGCGGCAACTTCTTGCCGGCGAGCAAAGTATCTATCTCCTCGCCGGTGAGCGTCTCGCGTTCCAAAAGCTCGCTCGCAACGAGCTCGAGCTTTTTCCGGCTCTTTTTCAACAACTTGAAAGCGGCGTCGTAGGCCTCGTCCACCAGGCGCCTTATCTCGGCGTCTATGGCCTGCGCCGTCTCCTCGGAGTAGTCGCGGTGTTGGGCTATCTCGCGGCCGAGGAAGATGGCCTCCTCCCGCTTGCCGAACGCCACCGGCCCCAGCGTTTCGCTCATCCCCCAATCGCACACCATCCGGCGCGCGAGCTCGGTGGCGCGCTCGATGTCGTTGCCCGCGCCGGAGGTCTCCTCTTTGAAGACCAGCATCTCCGCGGCCCGGCCTCCCAGCATGTGCTCCAACAATGTCTCACAGTACTCCTTGGAGTACATGTACTTCTCTTCCTCGGGCAGCGATTGCGTCAGGCCCAGCGCCATACCGCGCGGTATGATGGTGACCTTGTGCACCGGGTCCGAGCCGGGCGTGAGCTTGGCGACCAGCGCGTGGCCCGCCTCGTGGTAGGCGGCGATCTTCTTGTCCTTCTCGCCGATGACGCGGCTCTTGCGCTCCGGCCCCATCATCACCTTGTCGCGGGCCTCCTCCAGGTCCGCCTGCGCTACCGCCTGCCGGTCCTTGCGCGCGGCCAGCAGCGCCGCCTCGTTGACGAGGTTCGCCAGGTCCGCGCCGGAGAAGTACGGCGTCCCCCGGGCGATGGTCTCGAGGTCGACGCCGTCGGCGAGCGGGATCTCGCGGGTATGCACTTGCAGGATGCCCAGGCGGCCTTTGAGGTCCGGCCGGTCGACGACGACGGTGCGGTCGAAGCGGCCCGGGCGGAGAAGCGCCGGGTCGAGGACATCCGGGCGGTTGGTCGCGGCGAGCAATATGACGCCCTCGTTGCTCTCGAAGCCGTCCATCTCGACCAGGAGTTGGTTGAGGGTCTGCTCGCGCTCGTCGTGGCCGCCGCCGAGGCCGGCGCCGCGCAGCCGCCCCACCGCGTCCAACTCGTCTATAAACACGATGCACGGCGCGCGCTTCTTGGCCTCGTCGAATAGGTCGCGCACGCGGGCCGCGCCCACGCCCACGAACATCTCGACGAAGTCGGACCCGGAGATGGACAAAAACGGCACGCCGGCCTCGCCCGCGACGGCCCGCCCCATCAACGTCTTGCCGGAGCCCGGCGGCCCCACGAGCAAGACGCCCTTCGGGATCTTGCCGCCGAGCCGCTGGAACTTGCGCGGGTCCTTCAGGAACTCGATTATTTCCTGGAGCTCCTCTTTCGCCTCTTCGGCCCCGGCGACGTCCTCGAACGTCACTTTCTGCTTGCCCTCGTCGAAGAGGCGCGCGCGGCTCTTGCCGAACTGGAGCGCCTTGTTATTGGGGCTTTGCATCCGGCGGAAGAGCCAGATGAAAAACACGAACAACAGGATATAGGGACCTACGGAGACGAGGATCGTAAACCAGGCCGACCTCGCCTCCTGCGTATCGACTTTGACGCCCGCGGCCTCGAGCTTTTTGACGAACTCGGAGTCCACCACCGGCGCCTGCGTCTTGAACTTCGTGAAGGGCTGGGCGTCGCCCTCGGTGCGCGCCTCGCGGTTCAACTCGCCGGTGACCTTATTCTCCTGAAGGGTTACCGTGGCTACGACGCGCTTCTCGAGCAGGTCCGTAAATTTCCAATATGGTATCTTGGCCACCCGCTCGGCCTTCATCACGAAGAACTGATAGACCGAAGCGACGGCCAGGATTATTATTAACCACGGGAGCAATCCCCGTAACGCACGCTTCATCGATACCTCCGAAAGCCGAGATGAATATCATTCGGCCGACATTTTCGTAACTTACCCCTTTTAAGATTATCATAACCGCACGTTTAAAACAAGGCATTTCGCCGCGGCGTCGCCGCAACGTGCGTTGTAGCTAATGCGTCAAAAATAGTACGCGACGGCCTTTGACGCCGAACGGCGCGATTTCAAAAGATTTATTGACACGCTAAAAGCCGGATGTTATAAAAAAGTCCTTCGTTATTCGCCTATTCCGGGACCAAGAGGCGCCAACTCGAGAGAAGGCGCCGGAACGAGGGTAAATTTACGCCGCGACCTCCCGCTAACATGTTAGGCGCACGAGGAACGGTCCAAGTCTATACCGGCGACGGTAAGGGTAAGACCACCGCGGCGCTCGGCCTCGGCCTCCGCGCCTGGGGCCACGGCGCCCGGGTCCTCGTCATACAGTTTATGAAGGGGCGGATAAACTACGGCGAACTCGAGGCCGCGCAAAGGCTCGACGGTTTCGACATAGAACAATACGGCCGCGAGACCTTCGTCGATCGCGACGAGCCGGCGGCGGAGGACGTCGCGTTGGCGCGCGAGGCGCTAGCCCGGGCGCGGCAAGTCGTCAACGCGAACGAATACGACCTCGTCATACTAGACGAGGTGAACGTCGCCGCCGACTATGGCTTAATAAAAACGGAAGACGTCCTGGACCTTATTGCGAAAAAACCGCGAGAGATGGAGCTCGTCCTGACGGGTCGAAGCGCCCCCGCCGAATTCGTCGCCGCGGCGGACCTGGTGAGCGACGTGCGAGAGATAAAACACCATTACCGCATCGGCATCCCGGCCAGGAAAGGGATAGAGTTTTGAGGGGTGGCGCGGCCGTAACCACGGCCGACTTCCTCGAGCGCTTCCTGGCGGGCGACCGGCTCGCGCTCGCGCGGGCGATATCCGCGGTCGAGGACGAGGCCGACGGCTACCGCGAGTTCCTGCGGGAAATATACGGCCGCGCGGGCAACGCGTACCTCATCGGCGTTACGGGCCCGCCCGGCGCGGGCAAGTCGACGCTGGTATCGCACCTCGCGGAGCGCTACGCCGCCGCGGGCCGAAACGTCGGCGTCGTCGCCGTCGACCCGACAAGCCCCTTCACCGGCGGCGCGCTGCTCGGCGACCGCATCCGGATGAATGAGCTGGCCGGCAACGAGCGCATCTTCATCCGGAGCATGGCGACGCGGGGCAGCCTGGGCGGCCTGGCTAAGGCAACGGGCGAAGTCGCGCTGACGATGGACGCCTTCGGCTTCGACGCCGTGCTCATCGAGACGGTGGGCGTAGGCCAAAGCGAGCTCGACGTCGCCAACTCCGCGGACACGACGGCGGTGGTCGTCGTTCCCGAGTCGGGCGATGCAGTCCAGGCGATGAAGGCCGGCCTGATGGAGATAGCCGACGTGCTGGTGGTCAACAAAGCAGACCGCGAAGGCGCCGAGCTCATGGCCCGCGAAATCCAAGTCACGCTCGAGCTTAAGCCCGGGGACGGGTGGAGGCCGCCGATAGTCATGGCCGTGGCGACGGAGGGCCGGGGCGTCGACGAAATATTGGAGGCGGTAGCGGAACACCGGGTACACCTCGAGGAATCGGGCGGCTTAACGTCGCGGCGCCGCGCGCGCGTACGGCGCCAGCTCGAGGAGCTGCTCGCGTACGAGTTCAAGTGCGTTTGCGCCGCCGCGCCGGCCTACGAAAATTTATTGGAATCATTAACGGCCGAGGTCCAGGAGGGACGTCTTACGCCCTACGAAGCTTCGGCGAGGCTCTTTAAAGAAGTCTCTCGCGAAATGTAACGTCGAGGAGGAGAGAAGATGGCCTGGAACTGGGACCCGGCGCAAGAAGAGGTACGCGAAAAGGCTCGCGCCTTTGCCGAGAAGCACATCGACGCCGTGAGCCAGGAGCTCGACCGGCGGCCGCCCGAGTTCCCGGAAGATATTTTCAAAGCGATGGGGAAGGCGGGCTTCCTGGGCTACCCGGCGGACCGGGCGTACGGCGGCCAGGGTAAAAACAAATTGCTCTACGCCACATTGATCGAAGAGATCTCGTACGCCGACGCCGCACTCGGCATCGTAATGGCCGTGCAGGTGCTGGCCTCGTATCCCATAGAGAAGTTTGGGACCGAGGAGCAGAAACAAAAATATCTCACGAAACTGAACTCCGGCGAGGTCCACGGCGCCTTCGCCCTCACCGAGCCCGGCGCCGGCTCCGACGCCGCGGCGCAACAGGCCACCGCGACCCTCGACGGCGACCACTACGTCCTCAACGGCGAGAAGATCTTCATCTCCTC
>CAZWAM010000029.1:7975-25279 GCA_964631855.1 uncultured bacterium
GCCAAGGCGGAATGGGACAAGAAGGCCGCGGCGTGCGAGGAACGGAACGCCCTGTTCGAAACTGTGAGCGGCCGGCCGGTGGCGCCGCTCTACACCCCCGCGGACGTCGACGGCCTCGACTACGACGACGACCTCGGCGTCCCCGGCGAGTACCCCTACACCCGCGGCGTCCAGGCCAACATGTACCGCGGCCGACTCTGGACGATGCGCCAGTTCGTCGGGTTCGGCTCCGCGGAGGACACCAACGCCCGCAACAAGTACCTCCTGAGCCAAGGCCAGACAGGCCTCTCGGTCGCCTTCGACCTCCCTACCATCATGGGCCGCGACTCCGACCACCCGTACTCCCACGGCGAGGTCGGCAAGTGCGGCGTCGCGATATCGTCGCTGGCCGACATGGAGGTCCTCTTCGACGGCATCCCTCTCGATAAAGTCTCGACGTCGATGACGATTAACGCGCCCGCGGCGCTCCTGCTCGCCTACTACGTCGCCGTCGGCGAGAAGCAGGGCGTCGACTCCAAGGTCCTGCGCGGGACCATTCAGAACGACATCCTCAAAGAATACACCGCCCAGAAGAGCTGGATCTACCCGCCCGCGCCGTCGATGCGCATCATCACCGACATCATGGCCTACTGCGCCGAAGAGGTCCCGAAGTGGAACACCATCTCCATCTCGGGCTACCACATCCGCGAGGCCGGCTCGACCGCGGCGCAGGAGCTCGCCTTCACGCTCGCGGACGGCTTTGCGTACGTGGAGGCCGGCATCGCCGCCGGGATGGACGTCGACACCTTCGCGCCGCGGCTGTCCCACTTCTTCAACGCCCACCTCGACTTCTTCGAGGAGGTCGCGAAGTACCGGGCGGCGAGGAGGATCTGGGCGAGGCACATGAAGGAAAAGTACGGCGCCAAGGACCCGCGCAGCTGGCTCATGCGCTTCCACACCCAGACGGCGGGATGCAGCCTCACGGCGCAGCAGCCGGAGAACAACATCGTCCGCACCGCCATCGAGGCGCTGGCCGGCGTGCTGGGCGGAACGCAGTCGCTCCACACCAACTCCATGGACGAAACGCACGCGCTGCCCTCCCAGAAGGCGGTTCTCATCGCGCTCCGCACGCAGCAAATAATCGCGTACGAGTCCGGCGTCGCCAACACCATCGACCCGCTCGCCGGCTCGTACTACGTCGAGTATCTGACTAATAAAATGGAGGAAGAGGCCGAGGAGTACTTCGACAAGATAGAAGCCCTGGGAGGCGTCCTGAAAGCTATCGAGAAGGGATTCTTCCAGAAGGAAATCGCCGACGCCGCGTACGCGTACCAGAAGAAGATCGAAAAGGGCAAGCGCATCCAGGTCGGCGTCAACGAGTTCGCGCTGGAAGACGAGGAAGTCGAAATCGACCTCCTCAAAGTAGACCCGGCGGTGGAGGAGCATCAAAAGAAGCGACTCGCGAAGGTCCGCGCCGAGCGGCCGCAAAAGGATTGTAAGAAGGCCCTCGAGGGCCTGCGCCGGGCCGCACGCGACGGCACGAACCTTATGCCCCATTTCGTGGCGTGCGCGCGCGCGTACGCGACGTTGGGCGAGACGCTGGACGTGCTGCGCGAGGAGTTCGGCGAGTACAAGGAAACGCCGGTGTTTTAGGTCGGCTCGGGCCGGCTCTTGATAGAGCGAGGTAGTTTATGGGACAAAAACGCATCCGCGTATTGGTAGCAAAGCCGGGGCTCGACGGCCACGACCGCGGCGCCAAGGTGGTCGCGCGGGCGCTGCGCGACGCCGGCATGGAGGTCATCTACACCGGCCTGCACCAGACGCCGGAGGCCATCGTGGAAGCGGCGCTGCAGGAGGACGTCGACGTCGTCGGCCTGTCCATCCTGTCCGGCGCCCACATGACGATGTTCCCGCGCGTCCTCGAGCTTCTGCGACAGAAGGGCGCCGAACACGTCGTCGTCACCGGCGGCGGCATCCTCCCCGACGACGATATCGCCGAATTGCAAAAGATCGGCGTAGGCCGCCTCTTCACGCCCGGCGCGACGACCGACGATATCGTCGCTTACGTTAAAGAAGCGGTTCCGTCCGAGAACTAAAACTACGACGGTAAAAGGTAGGTTGATGGCCAACGAAGAACTCTACGAACGTTTAACCCGCGCACGCGCCCGGGCGCTCGAGGGCGGCGGCGCGGAGCGCGTTAAGAAACAGCACGAGGCCGGCAAGCTCACCGCGCGCGAGCGCCTCGACATCCTCCTCGACGAGGGGACGTTCCGCGAGCTCGGCGCGGCCGTCGTCCACCGCTGCCACGACTTCGGCATGGAGGAACGCCGCGTCCCGGGCGACGCCGTCGTCACCGGCTACGGCAACGTCAACGGCCGCCTCGCTTTCGTATTCGCCCAGGACTTCACCTCCTTCGGCGGCACCCTCTCCAAGGCGCACGGCGAGAAGATCTGCAAAGTCTGCGACCACGCCATGCGCGTCGGCGCGCCCATCGTAGGGCTCAACGACTCCGGCGGCGCGCGCATCCAGGACGGCGTCGACTCGCTGGCCGGCTACTCCGACTTCTTTTTGCGCAACACGCTCGCCTCGGGCGTCGTGCCGCAGATCGCCGCCGTCATGGGCCCGTGCGCCGGCGGCGCCGTCTACTCGCCCGCGGTTATGGACTTCACCTTCATGGTGGAGGGGACGTCGTATATGTTCCTCACCGGCCCGGACGTCATCAAGACCGTGATGAACGAAGACGTAACGTTCGAGGAGCTGGGCGGGCCCCACGTCCACGCCACCAAGTCCGGCTGCTGCCACGTCGTCGCCGCCAACGAGGTCGAGTGCCTACAAGAGATCCGCCGCCTCCTCTCCTTCCTGCCGCAAAACAATCTGGAGGACCCGCCGTACGTCGAGACCGGCGACGACCCGGCTCGAGCCGACGCCGAGCTGGACGCGCTGCTGCCCGACGCCGCCACCAAGCCGTACGACATGAAAGACGTAATCCGCCTCGTCGTCGACAACGGCGACTTCTTCGAGGTCCACAAAGATTTCGCGCCCAATATGATATGCGGCTTCGCGCGCATGGCCGGCCGGACCGTCGGCATCAACGCCCACCAGCCGCTGGTGCTGGCCGGCTGCCTGGATATCGACTCCGCCTGCAAGTCCGCGCGCTTCATCCGCTTCTGCGACGCGTTCAATACACCGCTCCTCACGTTCTCGGACGTGCCCGGCTTCCTGCCGGGGACGGCGCAGGAGTACGGCGGCGTCATCAAGCACGGCGCGATGCTCTTGTACGCGTACGGCGAGGCCACGGTCCCCAAGGTCCACGTCATCGTCCGCAAGTCGTACGGCGGCGCGTACGCCGTGACCTCAACCAAGCACATGCGCGGCGATACGGTCTACGCCTGGCCCACCGCGGAAATCGCGGTGATGGGCCCGGAGGGCGCGGTGAACATCCTGCACCGGCGGGAGCTGGCCGCGGCTAAGGACCCGGCTAAGCTGCGCGAAAAGCTCGTTGCCGAGTTCCGCGAAAAATTCGCGAACCCCTACATAGCCGCGGAGCTGGGCTACGTCGACGAGGTGATAATGCCGCGGGAGACGCGGCCTCGCGTCGTACAGGCGCTCGAGATGCTCGCCAACAAACGCGACAAGAACCCGCCCAAGAAGCACGGGAATATTCCGTTGTAACGCCGGCGAGCAAGACTTCGACGCTCCGTCCCAAGTTAAGCTAAAACAACCGTGAGCCGGTAATGTTTAAAAAAATCCTCATAGCCAACCGCGGCGAAATAGCCGTCCGCGTGATGCGGGCGTGCCGCGAGCTGGGCGTCGCGAACGTGGGCGTATATTCCGACGCCGACCGCCCCGCGCCCCACGTCCGCTACGCCGACGAGGTCTACAACATCGGCCCGCCGCCGGCGAGCGAATCTTATTTAAATATAGATAAAATCATCGACGTCTCGCGGCGCTCCGGCGCCGAGGCCATCCACCCGGGTTACGGCTTCCTGGCCGAGAACGCCGACTTCGCCGAAGCGTGCCGCGAGGCGGGTTTCCCATTTGTCGGGCCGTCGCCGGAGACGCTGCGTGCCGCGGGAGACAAACAGGGCGCCCGGGCGACGATGGCCGCGGCCGGGATACCGGTGATACGGGGTTCGCCTCCGGAACTGCGCGAAGACGACGCCATCGCCGCGGCTGCGGCCGAGATCGGCTGGCCCGTGATGATAAAGGCCGCGGCCGGGGGCGGCGGCAAAGGTATGCGCATCTGCGCGCGCGCCGAAGATTTCCCGGAACTCCTAAAGCAAGCTCGCGGCGAAGCCCAAAGCGCCTTCGGCAACGACACGGTTTACGTCGAGAAGTGCATAGCGAAGCCGCGCCACGTCGAGTTCCAGATCCTCGCGGACGCGCAGGGCAACGTCGTACATCTCTTCGAGCGGGAGTGCTCCATCCAGCGCCGCCACCAGAAGCTCATCGAGGAGTCCCCCTCTCCCGCGCTCGACGACGAGCTGCGCGCGCGGATGGCGGAAGCCGCGGTAACCGCGGCCCGCGCCGCCTCCTACACCAACGCCGGGACGATCGAATTTTTGTTGGACGCGGACCGCAACTTCTACTTCCTGGAGGTAAACGCCCGCCTTCAGGTCGAGCACCCGGTGACCGAGTTGGTTACGGGCGTCGACCTCGTCAAGGAACAATTGCGCATAGCGGCGGGCGAGCCGTTAAGATTTGCCCAAAAGGATATAAGGCACCGCGGCGCCGCGATCGAGTGCCGGATCTCCGCGGAAGACCCCGCTAACAACTTCTACCCGGCGACGGGGACGATTTCCCGGCTCCGCCTGCCGTCCGGCCCGGGCGTCCGCTTCGACGGCGGCATCGCTCAGGGCTACGAGGTCCCGATTTACTACGACCCGCTCATCGCCAAACTCGTCGCGTGGGCGGAAAGCCGGCCCCTTGCGATCGAGCGGATGCACCGCGCGCTGAACGAATTCGTGTTGGACGGCGTGGCGACGACGATCCCCTTCCACCGGTGGGTAATGGCGTCGGATGCCTTCCGGGAAGGCGACTTCGACACCTCTTTCGTAGAAGAGTATTTTCGACCGGAAGCCGCGCGCGTCGAAGAGTTGGAAAAGGCGGCCGCGGTCTTGTGTACCCTCCTCAGCCATTTCCGCGAAGGGGGGGCGCCGGCCGCGGGCGCCCCGAGCCGCGACGGCGCCTTAGCCGTCGACCCGTGGCGCCTCGCAGCCCGCCGCGAAGGCGTGGGAAGCGAATGAAGTATTGGACGACGATCGGCGACCGCTCCTACGAGCTGGCGGTGGAGGGCGAGGGTGCCTCGCTCGCCGTCGCGGTTGACGGGACGCGGCTCGAGCTGGACTACTACGAAGTCGCGCGCGGGGCGATATACTCCTTGATACTCGACGGCCGCTCGTACGAGTTGTGGGTGCGCTCGGGCGACGGCGGCTACGTCGTCTTCGTCGCCGGCCACACGCTCGCGGTGTCGGTGGAGGACGAGCGGCAACGGCGCATCCGCGAGCTGAAGGGCGCCGCGGGCGTGGGCGAGCAGGGCGCGATCGAGCTGAGGGCACCTATGCCCGCGGTCGTCCTGGACGTAATGGTGGCGCCGGGCGACGGGGTTACGGAAGGCCAGGGGTTGTGCGTCATCGAAGCCATGAAGATGGAGAACCTGATGCGCGCGCCCCGCGACGGCGTCGTGAAAGAAGTTAAAATTGAAAAGGGTAAGGGCGTCGGCCTAAACGACGTTATGGTAATCATAGAATGACGGCAAGAGACGAAACCACTCCCGCGCGCGAGGTCACCACCACCTCTGGAGTAAAGGTGAAAACGGTTTATAAACCGGAGGACGCCGCGGTCGATTACGCGCGCGACCTGGGCGAGCCGGGCGCGCCGCCCTTCACGCGCGGCGTGTACGCCGACATGTACCGCGGCCGCCTTTGGACGATGCGCCAGTACGCCGGCTACGCCACCGCCGCGGAGACCAACAAACGGTACCGCTACCTTCTGTCGCAAGGCCAAACGGGCCTCTCCGTCGCCTTCGACCTCCCGACGCAGTGCGGCTACGACTCGGACGCGGCGCTCGCCCGCGGCGAGGTGGGCCGGACCGGCGTCGCGATATCCACGCTCGACGACCTGGCCGCCCTCTTCAACGGCATACCGTTGGCCGACGTCTCGACGTCGATGACCATAAATGCCACCGCTCCCACGCTGCTGGCCATGTACGTCGTACTCGCGAAACGCCAGCGCGCGGACCCGGCTAAGCTGCGCGGCACCGTCCAGAACGACATCCTCAAGGAGTTCTTCGCGCGCGGCAACTACATCTACCCGCCGGCGCCGTCGCTGCGGCTGGCGACGGACCTCATCCGCTACTGCGCGGCGAACATGCCGTCCTGGAACAGCATCTCCATTTCGGGATACCACATCCGCGAGGCCGGCGCGACCGCGGCGCAGGAAGTCGCGTTCACCTTCGCGGACGCCGTCGCGTACGTCGAGGCGGCGCTGGCCGCGGGCCTGGCCGTTGACGACTTCGCGCCCCGCCTCAGCTTCTTCTTCGGCGCGCACAACGATTTGCTCGAGGAGGTGGCGAAGTTCCGCGCCGCGCGGCGGGTCTGGTCCCGCCTTATGGCGGACCGCTTCAGCGCCAAGAACCCGCGCTCGATGATGCTGCGCTTCCACACGCAGACGGCCGGCTGCACGCTCACCGCCCAGGAGCCGGCGAACAACGTCGTACGCGTCGCGCTGCAGGCGCTGGCCGCGGTACTCGGCGGGACGCAATCGTTGCACACCAACTCGCGCGACGAGGCGCTGGCGCTTCCCTCCGAGGAGTCGGCGCTCATCGCCCTCCGCACACAGCAGATAATCGCCCACGAGAGCGGCGTCGCGGATACGGCCGACCCGCTCGGCGGCTCGTACTACGTCGAGGCGTTGACGGGCGAGCTCGAGGCGAGGGTCGAAGGATATCTCAAAGAAATCGACGCCTTAAGCGGCGCGCTGAAGGCGGTGGAGAGCGGCTACTTCGCCGACGAGATCGCCTCGAGCGCGTACCGGTACCAAAAGGACGTCGAGGAGAAAAAACGAATCGTCGTCTGCGTGAACGAATACTTAGCCGAGGGCGCGCCCCCCTTCGAGACGCTGCGCGTGGACCCGAAGCTCGAGCGCGCGCGGGCGAAAGAGCTTGCCGCTTACCGCAAACGCCGCGACGGCGCTAAGTTCGCCGAAGCGCTCGCCGCTTTGCGCGAAGCCGCCGTGACCGACGGCGCGCCGCTGATGGAACCCACTATCGCCTGCGTCGAGGCCGCGGCGACGGTGGGCGAAATATCCGACGCGCTGCGCGAGGTATGGGGCGAATACGATAAAATGAAAGGACCGGCGTGACGGTAAAGGGCGTGGAGCTCGAGCACGTCGGCGTCGTGGTCAAAAGCGTAGCCGAGGCGAGGCGGTTTTACGAGGAGGCGCTCGGCCTGACGTTCGGCGGCGAGGAGGTCCTGGCGGAACGCGGCCTCAAACTCGCCTTCTTCGACGCCGGCGGCGTAAAAATCGAACTGCTCGAGGGCTTGGGCGGAGACCCGATATCGAAGTTTATCGAAAAACGGGGCCCCGGTATTCATCATCTATGCTTCAAGGTAGACGACGTGGAAGCGGCGGTGGCCTCGCTCAAAGCGGACGGGTACGAATTCGTGACGGAAGCCCCGTACGAGGGTGGGCACGGCGCGCGCGTAATTTTTATGAAGCCGTCGAGCACGTACGGCGTGCTTGTAGAGTTACTGCAGGAAGATTAACTAGCCGGCTCTTTAACCCTAAACGTAAAGGGAGACGATATGGCACTCATTAACGTTACTAAAGAAGGCGGGGTCGCGACGGTTACCATCAACCGGCCGGACGCGCTGAACGCCCTCAACGACGAAGTTTTGGCCGAGCTTGAGAAAACAATCACAGAGCTCGACGCCGACAAGGCGGTCCTCGTCGTCGTCGTGACCGGCGAGGGGAAGGCGTTCGTCGCGGGCGCGGACATCGCCGCGATGGCGGACATGGACGGGGCACAGGCGAAGGCTTTCGCCGAGAACGGCCAGCGCGTATTCGGCGCGCTCGAGCGCGCGCACTTCGTAACCTTAGCCGCGGTTAACGGCTTCGCGCTGGGCGGCGGGATGGAGCTCGCGCTGGCTTGCGACCTGCGCTTCGCCTCCACCAAGGCCAAGATGGGCCAGCCGGAGGTCAGCCTCGGCGTAACGCCCGGCTTCGGCGGGACGCAGCGGCTGCCGAAGCTCGTTGGCCCGGGCAAAGCGATGTACCTCTTGACGACGGGCGAACAGGTCGACGGCGCCCGGGCACTCGAGCTTGGCTTAGTCAACGGCGTCTTCGAGCCGGAGGAGCTTTTGCCGAAGGTAAAAGAGGTCGCCGGAACGATAGCCAAAAAAGGGCCCACGTCGCTGGCGATGGTGAAGAAGGCCGTGCGCGAAGGTTTAACCCTCACCGTCGAGGAGGGCTGCAAGCTGGAGGCGGAGGTCTTCGGCAAGTGCTTCGAGAGCGGCGAGGGCAACGAAGGGATGAAAGCGTTCTTAGAGAAGCGCGCGCCGAAGTGGTAAGCGCGCGCCCGTTCTAAATCGTAAAGGAGGTTGGAATGGCTAACGATATTGTAATCGCGGGCGTTTGTCGTACCGCGGTCGGCAAGTTCCTCGGCACGCTCGCGCCCGTCAAGGCGTGGCAGCTGGGCGGCGCCGCGATCAAGGGCGCGCTGGAGCGCTCGGGGGTTAAGCCGGAACAAGTCGACGAAGTGATCATGGGTAACGTCGTCTCCGCGGGTATGGGCCAGGCGCCGGCGAGGCAGGCGGCCATCGCCGCGGGCCTTCCCGCGTCCGTGAACTGCGTAACGATTAATAAGGTATGCGGCTCCGGCGCGAAGGCCATATCGATGGCGGCGCAGGCCATCAAGGCGGGCGACGAGAAGGTCGTCGTCGCCGGCGGCTTCGAGTCGATGTCCAACGTCCCGTTCTACTTCTTTAAGGGCCGGAGCGGCCAGAAGTTCGGCAACATGGAGCTCGTCGACGGGATGATCCGCGACGGCCTGTGGTGCGCCTTCGAAGACAAACACATGGGCTGCCTGGGCGACTTCACCGCGCAGAACTCCGGCATCGGCCGCGAGGAACAGGACGAGTGGGCCGCGAAGAGCCAGGCGAAGGCGTTGGCCGCAATTAAGGACGGTAAATTCAAGGCCGAGATCGTCCCGGTCGAAATACCGCAGCGCAAAGGCGACCCGATTATATTCGACACCGACGAGGGGCCGCGCGAGACGACCGCGGAGAAGCTCGCGAGGCTCAAGCCGGCGTTCACCAAAGACGGCACCGTCACCGCGGGCAACGCGCCGGGCCTTAACGACGGCGGCGCGGCGACGGTGGTCATGACCGCGGCTAAGGCCAAGGAGCTGGGCGTCACGCCCGACGCAACCATCGTCGGGTACGCGTCGGCGCACGTAGAGCCCAAGATGCTCTTCTACGCGCCGGTGGACGCCGTCAAGAGGCTGATGGCCAAGACGGGCGAGTCCATCGGCGACTACGACCTCATCGAGATCAACGAGGCGTTCAGCGCGCAGGTTCTGGCGGACGGCAAGGAGCTCGGCTGGGATTGGGACCGCGTCAACGTCAACGGCGGCGCGGTGGCGCTGGGCCACCCCATCGGCGCCTCGGGCGCGCGCATCCTGGCGACGCTGGTTTACGCGCTCAAGGACCGCGGCGGCAAGCGCGGCCTGGCCACCGCTTGCCTGGGCGGCGGCGGCGCGGTCGCGATGAGCATAACGGTTTAATAATAACCCGTACGCAAGGGAGGCAACATGGCGATAAAGAAAGTCGCCGTCGTAGGCGGCGGAACGATGGGCAACGGCATCGCGCACGTCTTCGCGCAGTCGGGCTTCGACGTGACGCTAATTGAGCAGTCGGACGACTTCCTGGAGAAGGCGCTCGCGACCATCAAGAAGAACCTCGGGCGCATGGTCAAGAAGGAAAAGATCACGCAGGAGGACGCCGACGCGGCGCTGGGGCGCATCAAGAAGTCGACGGACCTGGGCGACGCCAAGGACGCGGACCTGGTCGTCGAGGCGGTCTTCGAGGACCGCGACCTCAAGAAGAAGATCTTCCGCGAGCTGGACGAGAAGTGCAAGGCCGAAGCCATCCTGGCGTCCAACACGAGCTCGATCCCCATCACCGAGATCGCCGGCGTCACGAAACGCGCCGACAAGGTCATCGGCATGCACTTCATGAACCCGGTGCCGGTGATGAAGCTGGTCGAGATCATCCGCGGCATCGCGACCTCGGACGACACGTACAAGGTGGCGGAGGAGGCGGCCAAGGCCGTGGGCAAGACGCCGGTGGAGGTCAACGACTTCCCCGGCTTCATCTCCAACCGCGTGCTGCTGCCGATGATCAACGAGGCGTGCTTCGCGCTGTACGAGGGGGTCGCGACCAAAGAGGCGATCGATAGCGTTATGAAGCTGGGGATGGCGCACCCGATGGGGCCGCTGGAGCTGGCGGACCTCATCGGCCTGGACGTCTGCCTCGACATCATGGAGGTCCTGCACGACGGCTTCGCGGACTCGAAGTACCGGCCTTGCCCGCTGTTGCGCAAGATGGTGCTGGCCGGCTACCTGGGCCGCAAGACGAAGAAGGGTTTTTACGATTACGAATAGAAGGGACGCGCCGTAGGGGCGCACAGCCGTGCGCCCCTACAAAACATCATCAATATAAAGAAACCCCGGCCGCGAGGCCGGGGTTTTAACTTTCGCTTAGTTTTTCGCCGGGAAAAGGCTTTACCCGCCGGTTCTAAAGCTTAGCTCGAGGCAACCTTATTCCGCCAACTCCTTCAAATAATCCTCACTGAAGTCGATCTTCAGCTCCACCCACAGCGGGTAACGTTATGCCATTGGGAAACGAAACCTAGTCTCGTAACAAATTATCGTTTCGACCGCCGCGCTAGGTCGCGTTCACGAAGCCTGTTTGTTATTCGAAACCCTCCTAAAAAACTAAAGACGCCGAACCTAAGCCAAGAAGGCCTACGCTCGGCGTCCGCAATTATTTCTTTTCTCATGTCACCCCTTTTTACCCTCGCCGTTTAACATACTTCAGTATTTATGTCAAGTACTCTTTTTGACTATTTTGAATATATTATCGAATGTAATCTCCCCCCTTTTACCGTACGCGCCGGAGGATAAAAACCCCGGCCGCGCGGCCCGGGTTCCTCCCCGAGGGTCGGCGTCGCTCATGAAGGCCGAATATTGCTTGGACCCCCTCCACTCGAAGGCCAAGAGCTTGCCCGCGTCGAGCGCCGTGATACGGCAGCCGATCGTGTTGTCGAACTCGCGCTCCGCCGCGTTCCAGAAGAGCTCGTACTTACCGCCCACGACCGGCTCCACGTCGGCCTTAGCCGTGAGCCACTTCTCCAGCAGCTCGCTCGAGGTGAACATCTCGAACGCCCGCGCGGCGTCGCACGGTAATTTGACGGACCGGTAGATTATCTTGTCCATCGCCTTTCCTCTCTCTCGACGTCGTTATTAATAGCTACTCGTTCTCTAAGCCGTAAACCTGCCGCGGCGCGAGGTACTCCGGGAACCTGTCTATCAAGGCCTTACGCGCGAGGAAGCAGAGGTGGCACTCGTCAACGTACTCGCCGCGAAGGTCGAGGTCGTACGCCCGGACTAATTCCGCCGGGCCGCCGCGCAACAACGGGCCGCAAATCGGATGGGCGTCCGGATTATATTCTCTGACCAATCGCGACAGCGGCCTCTCCCACATATTTCCCATACTAAGTCCCTGGCAGAGGTGGACGTGGCCGAAGGGGTCGACGTGTACCCGCTTCGGCTCCCGCAGCTCCTCGTGGGGGCATTCCGTGAACTCCTCCCACGGCCTCGTCGGCAAACCCTCCACCAGCTTCTCGACGGCGCGACCCCGCAACACCGCGCCTCCTTTTATCACCGGCTCGCCCTTTTCGACGCCGAACTCGAGCGTCGGCTCGTCGATGCAAATCGAACCGGACGGTACGCCCAATTCCGCCGCGGCGGCCGCGGCCACCCGGGCCGGCGTCTCCTCCTCCTCCTCGCCGTGGTGGTAGGCGTCGTCGCTAAGGGAGAGGTCGTCTGCGCCGGCCTCCCGGAGGGGGTCCAGCCAAAGCGCGGCATCTTCCGCGGCCGTCGCCCAGTAGCAGTTGGTCACGGCCCCGGCCTTGAAACCGCGCGCCTGCGCCAATTTGATTCCCTCGACCATCAAGGGGTAATAGAGAAACGGCTCGCCGCCCTCGTAGTATATCCACTCTACCGACCCGAATTTGGCCGCTTCGTCGAGAACCGCCCGGATCTGCTCGAGCGTAAACGTCCCCTCCGACTTCGGGCCGCAGTACAAGAAGCAGTGGTCGCACTCGAAGTTGCACGCGTACGTCAAAAGAAAATGTATTCCCTTCAGCATCGGCCCCGCTCCTCTCGACGTCGCGACTCGTATGCGGCCGCCGGGGCGCCTTCGTCATACTCCTCAGAGGTCCGAATCTCGATCATTCGCTTCCGCCCAAAGGGCGTTCACCTTCACGCTCCACAATAACTCGGCCTCAGTAATCAATTTTGAAACGCAGCAGCGCGCCGACGTGGCCGCCTTGGGCCAGCGCGCCGCCCACTTCCGGGACGAAGCTCACGTGGGCCCCGGTCGCCTCGGCGAGGCTGGCCAGCTTCTCGACTACCTCGGGCGCTCCGGGCGCCGTTTCGTAAAAACCTTTGCCTATGAGCAACGTATCGACGGCGCCCATCTGCAGCGCCCGCTCAGCGGCAACGGCGCCGGCGACGGCTAAGCCGCCCCGCCTTAGCTCGCCGGCGAAGCGCTCGAGTACCTTCGCCTCCTCGTTCCGCTCCGCCTCCTCGAGAACGGGCCTGATCTTGGCGAGCAGCTCGTCGTCGCCCGCGTCCAGGTCCCAACGTACGGTTCCGATAATCCTGTCGCGCCACGCCCCCGGCAGCTCTTCCTCCACCGCGGCCACCATCCGGTCGCGGCCGGCGAGGAGGACGCGGTCCACGCCGGCCTCGGCGAAAACCTCCTCCGCCCGCCTCGCTACTTCGCCAGCGAAATGTTTTATTTCTTTATCCCGGCGCCGCTGGTACCGCATCTGCGACCAGCCGCCCACTTTCGACAGGTGGTGTATCTTCTCGCGCAGCGAGGTCTCCTCCTCGGCGACGCGGCCCGCGGCGATATAAATCTTCGCGCCGGCCGCATCCACCGTAATTACGCCAACCGGTTGGTACTCGTCTAATTGCAGCGCCAGCGGCGCGATGACCGCCTCGTCGTCAACGGCGAGCAGCGGCGCCGGCGGCATAACCAACTCGACGCCCCGGACGAAATCGGCGCCCAGGTCGGCGAAGAAGGCCAGCCCCGGGCCGGCGTAACCCTTGGCTTTTTTCTCGGTTATATAATCGGATAAAAACGACAACGAGCCCTCGAAATAATCGCGTTCCCCGGCGTCCAGAAAAGGCGTCAGCCGAGATGATTCTTTCTCCACGAAACCCGTCACGGCATCCCACCCGTCGGTGAGGCCGAGGTACGCCGAAAGGACCGTCCGGTCCGTCTCGGCCAGGCGCGCGAGCTCGCGCAGTACGTCTTCGGTCAATTTCATAATGAATCTCCCGGCGTGACGTTATTCGACCAGCTCGAGGACCTCTTGCAGCGCCGACACCCTGGTGCCGGCCCACTCCTCGGCGTCGCGGCGGAAGGCGTCGTCGCCGGCGTCCCCCGGTACGCGGATGAGGACGGCGTCCATACCGACCGCCGCGGCCCCGCTCAGCTCGCGGCTGCCGCCGTCGCCGACGTAAAGGCACTTCTCGGGCGCGACGCCCAACCGCTCGCACGCCAGGTTGTAGACGCGCGGGTCCGGCTTCTTCATCCCCACCGCGGCCGACAGCACCGCCTCGTCCACCAGCGGCGCGAGCGGCGTATCCGGCCACGCCCTAACGACCTCCTCCGAGCAATCGCTTATTACGCCTATTTTGTGACCCGCGGCCTTGAGCCGGCTAAGCGTTTCGACGGCATCCGCTCGCGGGACGAGGGCCCCCCTCACGAAGTCGACGCGGACCTCGACGGCCCGCTCGAGCTGCGCCGTCGAAACGTCCACGCCGAGCTCGCGGCAAAGGGCGCCCATCTGCTCCGCCACCGGGACCCGGCCCAGCGCGCGCTCGTCGGCCGACTCGTCCCACAAGCTTATATAGCCGGCCGGCGTAACGCCGAGGACGGCGCACAATTCGTCTAAAAATACGCGGTACTCCTCGAGCGAGAATATGTCGACCAGCGTACCGAAGATGTCGAATATAACGGCGTCGTATCTCAAAGGCTTCCCCTCCGTTTCTATTAGAAGACGTCGAGGTCGCGGCCCGAGACGACCTCGCCCGCGTACGACTCCTTAACCTCGGCCACCAGCTCGTCGTAAGTAACGCCCCATAGAAGTTGATGGTACAGGACCAATAATTTCGGCTCGGCTCGAGCCGCGAGCGCGGCGAGTTCGCGCGAGGAGGTGTGGACCGCGGCGTGGTACTTCTGCCACGCCGGCGTCAGCGTTTCAAACCCGGCCGTAGAGTAGACCTCGTGGACGAGGATATCACACCGGCGGCTCTTCTCGACGATAATTTCCGTCGGCGCCGTGTCGCTGGATATGACGATCGCGCGGTCGGCCGTAAGGAACTTATAACCGAACGCGTCCCAAGAGCCGTGGTCGACGGCGAAAGCCTCCACGTCGACGTCGTCGTCCCGGTAGACGACGCCCGGCTCGACGTCGTGCGCCTCCACCCGCCAACCGGTTTCGTTGGCCGGCTCGAGGCCGCCGAGGCGTTCTTTTATATCCGCGCCGTACGCGGCCAGAACGTGGTCCGTCATGGCCTGCAGGCCCGGGGGGCCGTATACCTCGAGCGCCTCCGCGCGCTCGAGCGTCCAGGGCGTTAATAATAAATCCGGGTAGCCGGCCGTATGGTCCGAGTGGAGATGTGTCAGGAAAGCGCGCGTAAGGCGTTTAGGGTCAAGGCCCGCGGCGACCGCGCGGCGCACGATGCCCGGGCCGAAGTCGACGACGTACGGCTGCTCGCCGACGACCACCGCCGCCGCCGGCCCGGCTCGAGCGGGCTCGGCGTTGGGCGTGCCGGTCCCGAGAAGTATCAACTTAGTCGATCGCTTATCGCCTTTTTCTTCGACCATAATTTCGCTCCCGCCGCGTTGAGCGTCACTGCCGGCCGGGAGGATTAACGCTCGCCGCCAGCCAACGCTACGCTCAGGGGCTCCACGAGTTGCCTATCTCTATCCCTCTCCTGATAACGTCGACCCCCGCGAGGACCGAGCGCCGGCCGGCGTCGTGATCGCCGTACGCGGATAAGAAGTAATCCCAACCGGATAAATAGAATTGAGAATAACGCGCCGCAAGGACATCTTCGCCCAAGTCCCGTAAAAGCGCCACGACTTTCGTCCGGTTCGCGGTCCAAGCTTCCGCGAATGGGACGCCCAAAAGGCTTAGCACCCGCGGCCCCGCGGGCGACACGCGCCACACCATCCCCCGCAACGCCTCCCATAGATACTTCGCGGGCTTATCGATAACCCGCGTTGGGAACCGGGCCACGTACTCCGCCTCGCCCGACAACCGTTTGGCGTCGAGGGCTTTTACTTTTTCCGGCTCGAGCGGCGCGCCCTCGGGGTAATCCCGGCCGTATACAACCGTTATCGCCTCGAGCGGCGTCTGGACGAACTCCTCGGCGTCGACAACGTTATTCAAAACGAGGAGCTGCGGACGCGGCACGTGGACCGGCTGCGGTACTCTTGCGAAATAATTCACCTCGGCGGCGGCCTGGAGCTCGAGCGCCTGCTCGACCGAACCGAGGTATTTTTCGGCGGCCTCGTCGTCGTCGAAAAGGAGGTGGACGTCGACGTCGCTGAGCTCCGGGACGTAGTCGAGGGCCGAGTCCCACTCCTTCTGGGCGGACCCTTTGAAATACACGCCGGCGAGCTCCGATTCCGGGACCTTCCGAAATAGAGCGTCGACGAACGCCCCCACCATGCACTCGACTTCCCGCCGGAGCACGGCGGCGTCGGGATAGCGGGTGTCCCAAGGCGTCATCATATTACGGCACCCGGCGCCGACGTTGACCGCGGCCAACGCTAAGCCGTGAAGAAGTAAGCGGATATATTTCACGACGTATCGGCGAACGTACGGCGTTATCTTTTTGACGGTTTAATCAAAACTATGTGGACCGTAACGCCAACCGCGACGGCTATCAGAATGACGCGGACGACTAGGTTGGAAACGGCGAACGTCGCCGATAATAATATAACCACCCACAAGAGCGCGACCGAAAATATTTTGACCCGGGCCGGGACGCCCCTTCCCTCGCGGTAGTCGCGTACGTAGGCGCCGAACCATCTGTTGCCCAACAGCCACCGGTAGAAACGCTCCGAGCTCCGGGCAAAGCAAGCCGCCGCTAGCAAGAGGAATGGCGTCGTCGGCAGTAGCGGTACGAAGATACCCGCGACGCCGAGGCCGACGAAGAGAAACCCCGGGACCACCAATACCCGTCTAGTATATTTACCCGGTGCTTTTTTCACTCGTATCGCGGCCCACTATAACTCTGAGCTAACGCCGCGTTTTACTTCCTATCACCAACGTCGTCTCGAAGTCGGTGCCGATTCGCTCGACGTCGGCGAGGCCCGCGGCCTCCATCCAGCGGCGGATCTCGGCCTCCGTGTACGTGTCGCCCGCCTCGGTGTTGACGAGCATGTTAAGCGCGAAGATGACGGGCCGCGGCGGCCCGGCGCGCCCCTCGCCGACGACGAAGTCCTGCACGACGAGGCGGCCTCCCGCGTTCAGCGACGTTCCGCAGTTGGTGATTAGCGCCGCGTTTTCTTCGGGAGAGTTGCTGTGGATGAGCTGCGACGCGAGGACGAGGTCGTAGCCGCGGGGTAGCGGGTCGGCGTTGGCGTCGCCGGCTACGATATCTATTTTGTCGGACAACCCCTCGGCCTCGACGTATCCCCGCGTGAGGGGCGTTACGTGCGGCAAGTCGAAGACGGTAGCCGTTATGCCCTCGCGGGCACGCACGAACGCCATCGCGTATATGCCCGAGCCGCCGCCCACGTCCAGCACGCGCGCGACGCGTCCTAAGTCCAACATCTCGACTAAGCGCCCGGCGCGGAAGGCGGCGTTGTAGTGCATGGCGGCGATGAAGGCCTCGGTGCGGCGCTCGCCCGCCTCGCCGCCGGGCCGCTCGAAGACGGAGGTCCCGGCGCGCACCGCATCGGTGAGCGTGCTCCACGCGTCCCACAAATGGACGCCGTGCATAAGGCCGGCCAT
>CAZWAM010000030.1:0-24507 GCA_964631855.1 uncultured bacterium
TATAAGTACCACCAGACCTCTTCCTCTTTGATCGAGTCTTTGCGGACGCACCAGTAGAGGCCATTAGGCGCTGACGTGGTGGCGGACCTGTACGCGAACCAATATTTAATCTTGGCGGTGAGGTCTTGGTCCGGGGTAGTTACTTCGGCGCGGTATACCGCGCGGGTACCGAACATCCAGCCGGTGTTGACTTCGTTATAGTTGGACGTAGAAACGTTCCAGGAACTGACGATCGAGCCCGTGCCGGGGTCGGCACCCTTGTATAAACGGAAATTCAAGGTACTCTTGGTAGCGGTGGTATTGTACAGGTAGTGGAACCATAACTTATTGACCTTGACAGCTTTATCCGGCGTGTAGTCGAAGGCGACCCAGGCATTGAATACGGCCACGGCTCCCCATAAACCGTTGGTAATTTGGCCGACAGAGGTGCACAGGTTGTCGACGAGAACGTCATCGCTCGCAAAAGCCGGAACCGCAACGACGAGCGCCACCGTTAGAAGTACGAACCTCTTCATTTTTTTACCTCCGTTTTTTACCTCCGTTAAAAGTTAAGAAACGCTATTGATATGGTCCGTTGACCTTATATATTTGAAACTATAAACGCACCGAAAGAGGGGCCGGGGGACCAACCCAGGCCCCTCATTTTACAAGGAGGTAAAACTTTTTCCCTCACGCTCTCGCGTCGACGTTACGCGCATCGCCCTTAGCGGTTATTACGCGAGCCGTTGCCGTTAGCCCAAAGTTCGTCGTACCGGATCTTCAGAAACTCCGCGATCCGCCGCCTGATTATTTTCGCCTTGCGGCCGCGACCATGCCGGCCCTTCACCACGTTGTATATGTAAGACTGCTTACACCTTATCTTCCGCGCGAGGTCCAAGACGTCCATCCCGAGGTCGAGAAGGGCCTTACGAATAATTACCTCCGTCTCCGTAACGCCTCCCTTGTCCCGCGGACGCCCTTCGACTTTATACTTCTTAGCCATACCCTTAATCCTCACCGCCCGTAGCGTTAAATTTATTTTTATAACGATTCTTATTTCCCTTTGAAATCCTGCCCCATCTGTGATATATTTTTTGTAATGGTTACAAATACTATTATAACCTATTACCTGATACATGTCAAGGAAAAAATAAGCCGATAGGTGATGAAAAATATAAAAACCAGGTTCTCCGAACGGCTACTTAATCTATTGGCTGATAGGGAAATAAAACAAGCCGACCTCGCCCGAGAGGTCGGCGTTAAACCCCAGTATATTAATAGCTATTTAAAAGGTACCCTTCCCGAACCGGAAACGTTAGTGGCTCTCGCTACGAATTTGGGTGTCTCTGTGGATTATCTCCTCATAGGCCAAGAAAACGCCCATATAGAAATAGTACCCTTGCTCGGTTGTATCCCGGCTGGCCCCTTAAAGGAGGCAATCGAAAATAAAGAGGACGACATACGGATACCCCGCGACCTTCTACCCACGGCCTCCGGCCCGTTCTTCGCCCTCCGCGTCGCCGGGGAAAGTATGACGTGCGCCGGCATCGTCCGGGGCTCCGTCGTCGTCGTTCACCACCAGCCCACCGTCGAGAACGGCGACATCGCCGCCGTCATCTGGGGCGGCGACGCCACCCTCAAATATTTCTACCGCCACCCCGAATATATAATCCTCCAACCCGCCAACCCCTGTTACACCCCGACGTTCATCCCGAAGTCCCGCGCCCGCAACTTGAAAGTCGTCGGCAAACACGTCCTCACCATAACTACTTCCGCCGCCTCCAAATAATCGCTCTAAGCTAAGTCACATTAATTATTAGCTCGGTCCCACTTCCGGTCCCACTTAAGTTCTTATATATAGCGTATTGCAAACGGCCATTTTCCCTGGTAACTTACCGTGGCAAAAAAAAACTGGGCTTAGAAGAGGGAAATATTTTTAGGAAATCCCTTTGCGGGACAATTATCGAAATCGCCTTCCAAGGACCCTAAGCGGCTTGGAAGGTATTTTACCGCGGCCCCCCTTTTACGCTACCTCCACCCCAAATAAAAACGCCCCCCTCAAGCGAGAGGGGCGTTTCGCGTTTCGGTATGTCCGGTTTACTTGAAGATGGACTTCACGCGGCCCAGGCTCGTGGGCTCGACGCCGGTGGCGGTACCGACGGTTATTCGCAAGTACTGGATTTGGCCGAAGCGATATACCGCGACGGTCGCGGCGTCGTCAAACGCCCACATACGCTTCAGGCCGCCGACGCCGCTCCAGCAAGGGGCATTCGGACTGGTGCCGCGCCAACGGATCTCAAACACCAAATTATTGGTATTGTTGTACTTGAACTTGTTGGCGTCGATGCCCATGTCCCACCAAGTATTGGCGGCACCGGATACGGTTTTGCTCGCTGCGTTGAGGACCTGTACCGGGGTGTCCGAATAGTTGTTGGCGAACGTCAGGTCGAGCGACGTTTTAGTCGAATGGCCGAAGTAAGCCCGCACGAGGTAGAAGGTAGCGTTGTTAGTGGCCCAGTTCTCGAACTCGACCTTGTTGATGTAGCCGCCCGACGTTAGGCCGATTTCGGATTTTTCCCAGAGCGCCATGTACCGGAGCGCGGGGTGACCCACGCCCCACCACGGGCAATAGTTGCCGTGCGCCCTGTTGCCGATGAGTTTTACTTCACCGGTGGCTGCCGCTAGCGTGGATACGGCGACGACCAGCGCCATCGTTAAAAGTGCGTATTTCTTCACGATATTACCTCCTTGAAAGAGTTGGAATTTATTCCTGACTTTTCTCGTCAGTATTAAAACATAAGCTATTTAGTAATGCAACAAAAATCCGTCGTCGAATGCCTACCGGCGGTTTCTAAATACTTTTTCAATTTCGCCGAAACTAAGCGCTAAGAAAACGCCCCTCGCTTGCGAGGGGCGTTTCGTCGCGAAAAGGCTTTCGTTAACTACCTGAAGAGGGTTTTAACGCGGCCGAGGCTGGAGGGGGTAACGCCGGTCATAGTGTCGATGTGTAGGCGTATGCATTGGCCGACAATTTCGACCGAGCCGCGGGTCGCTTTATGGTCCCAGGCGTAAACGCGGCCGGTACTGTCGTTAGACCGCCAGCAGGCGATATCGGTCCCGCTATCGCCGTTCCAGCGGATCTCCATAAGTAAGTTATCGGAATTATTGTAGTTGAACTTGTCGGGTGTTATGCCTATGTCGAAATAGCCGGACCCGCTGAAAATTAGGTTGCTGCCGGTGCGGACCTGGACGGGCGTTTTGCCGGTGTAATTGTTATTATAGGTCTCTTCCAGCTGGGTCTTCGTGGAGTGGCACAGCCACACGCGCACGTCGTTGTACGTGCCGGAAGCGTGGCCGCTCTTCTCGAACTCGACGACGTTTATGTAACCGGCGTAGTTGATGCTGCTTTTTAACCACAGGCACTGGAACCTGCACGAGTTATAACTATAGCCCCGCCAGGGTATAAGATTGGCCGAGCCGTGCGTCCCGATGGTTACTACTTTTCCGTGGTCCTCGGCCGCGGCGGGACCTAAAATCGCGCCTACCAAAAGCACTACTAAGACGGTTGCTACTTTCTTCATTTTAATTCCTCCTTATGTTTGAACCTGAGCCTACTTTAATAATATTATTATTTTCATAACATAGTAATTTACTTTGGGCAAGTAAATTTTGCCGCAAAAAGCCCCTCTTATGAGGGGCGTTCTGTTATCGGGGTCTTGGGCGGTTAATCGAAGCGGGCGAATCGGTCGCATAGCCGCCACACCGCGAAGCCCTCGGCCGTCGTCAGCCGCTCGTGGCTCGAGGCGAGGTACCGCTGGACGTCGCCGCTCATCACGCCGTGGTAGCGCATATCGACCACCAGGTACCGAGCGCCCGCGGCCTGGTACTTTTCTATGAAGCCCGCGAATACCGCGGCGTCCTCCGCCAGCGGCCCCTTCGGCGACAATATCCAACCCTTGCGGCCGCAATAGTAGAGCCACTGGGGCCCGCCGTCGTTGAACGTGATTAGGGGCGTAGCCGTCTTGTCTATGGAATTAAGATATGCGCCCGCTCGAGCCGGCGCGTCGTTCACCCGGGCGAACGTGCGGAACTTCCCCGTGAACGACGGCACCGCCGCGGCCAGAAGCAGCGCCGCTAAGGCCGCTACGACTTTTCCTGAGACGTTCCAGCGAAACAATTTAAAAGCTTCCGCGGCCGCGTAGCCTCCCGCCAGCGCCGCCGGCGCTACCAGCGGTAGCGAATAATAGTCGTGATAGTAAGCGCCGCGCGCCAGCACCAGCAGGTACAGGGCGACGGCGCCGAGCCACGTCAATATTTTATAACGGAAATCGGCCCGCCTCGCGAAGAGCAGCGCCACCCCCGCGAGCGCAAGCAGTAGCCCGGGCCACGTCAGGACGTTCGCGGCCAGGTTCTCGCTGAGCATCTTGCGGTAGAAGTCGCCCGACAGTAGCGTCGACAGCGTGGCCCACTTGTCCCCGGCGACCCAGATGCCGAACGTGAGCCCCGTCTTTAAGTAAATTTGGTGCGCGTGCCAGTACCACATCGCCGCCGGTATGAACGCGCCCGCGAGCACGAACCAGGGCGCCGGCGAACGCAGCTCGAGCCGCCGGTAGCGCAGCGCCAACGCGGCGAACCATATCAACAAGTGGAACGCGGTGAGCTTGAGCGCGCCCGCGACGGCCAGGAAGGCCGCGGCGTCGAAGAAGTCGCTCGCGTGGCCGTCGTCGAGCCAGCGCAGGAAGAAAAACGCCGACGCGAGCGAGGCCGCGAGCACCCAGCTCTCGGGCATGAACGCCCGCCCCATAAAGCCGGCGACGGGCGAGACGGCGAATAGGAAGGTCGCCGCCAGCGCCGCGCCCGGCCCTATTAATCGCCGGCCTATTTTGTAAACCAATAATAGTTGGAGAATATAGGCCGTGAGCGAGAGCAGGCGGCCGAGCCACTCGCGTACGCCGAGGGCGTGGTAGAGGGCCGCGGCCGCGTACGAGTAGAGCGGGAACTCCGTCTCGCAGTAGTTGGGGCCCGGGCCGCCCCAGTCGACGGCGGGGTAGAAGAACCTCATGCCGCCGTCGTGGAAGTTGCGTGCGATGGCCGCGGTGTCGGCCTGCCGCCAGGCGTGGTGCCCCAGAAGCGGCCGGCCGAAGCCGTAGAACTTGTGGCCTACGGCGAGGACGACGAGCACGGCCGCCCAGAAGGAGTATCTTTTATAGAAGGTCAATATTAAGGCCGTCCGAGAGTGAAGGGCATCTTACCACGCGTCGGCGCCGCGGTCAATTCCGGCCCCGAGCGAAAAAACCGGCCGCTAAGCCGGGTTCTCTTCCGAAGGCTCGGGTTCCACCTCTATTAAATCCGGCCCGCGCGGCGGCGGCACGCCCCCTTTTGCGAGTAGCTCCCGGAACGGCGCGCCGCCCTTGGCGCGCAAGCAGTAGCGCAACGCGAGCAGCACGAGGTCCGCGACGGAGATGCCCGCCTTTTCCGCCAGCTCCTTCGCGGCGCTCTCGTCGTCCGACAGGATTTCGAGGATTACGAGTTTACTCTCTTCGGGTGGCATAGTTCCTTCAGAGGCGACGCGCTGAGCGGATTGTAATAAGCTAAAATACCAAGTCAACCCGTAAACGGCTCGTTTTTGAAGCTAAAAGAATATGCCGAGCCCCCCTTTAATTCCGAAATAAAGCGCCGCGCCGCCGTCGTACTCGTATTCCTCGGTGTGCCAGTTGTACGCGGCCGCGCGCTTGCCGAACAAAACCACCAACTCCGGCCCGGCGTCCACGACCAGCGGCCCTATCAACGGTACGTACGTTCCCGCCTCGCCGTATAACCCCGGGTGATAGAGGACCTTCGGCTCGATGTCGCCGTACCGGTAGTAAGTCCTCTCGCGCGCGAGCACCGCGCCGCCGCCGGCGTACGGGTACGTGAAGGGTAGCGGTATGTTGTAGATGACGCCGCCGCGGAAGGACAACAGCTGCCGCTCTACGGGTACGGTAAAATGTTCCGCCAGGGGCAGCACGCCGAATTCGTGGCGGTCGTAGCCGAACGCCCCGGTTATCGCGAGGGCGTCGGACCACTCGTACCTCAGGCGCGCGGCGCCTCCCGCCCACGACGCGCCCGCGTCCTCGCCCGCCGCCGGTATCGACGCGCGGTAGTAGGCGCCTACCGTAACGCCGCGAGGTTGCTTGTCTGCGGTGGCCGCGAACGTCGCCGCGGTCGCGGCGAGGGTGGTAACGACGAGCTTTAGCATTTTCTTCATAATTTTACTAAAATACGCGCGACCTTTCAAGGTCAACGCGCCGTTGCGAACGACGCGTGCGATTCCTCTTCGCCGGCTTTTACGGCCGCGACGTGGCAGCCGGGCGCCAGGAAGCTCGCGTCGAGCTCGAACGCGTTGGCGCCCGCGGCCGCCTCCATCCCGCTCGCGGCGACGCGCCGGCCCGCTATGTCGTAGGCGGCGACGGTTACGGCCGCCGGGCCCTCCGCGGCAAAGGTCGACGCCGCGGCAAAACCTAAAACGACAAAGGCAGTTATCTTTTTCATAATTTTCCCTTAACTTCCGCGGCCTTGAGGGTTAACGTGTTATAGTGAACGACGTGCTCGTTTTGCCGCGGTCGCCCAGGCGAGGCCGCGAAATAAATTTCTTTTCATCTGCGCCTTCGACTTTCGCAACGCCGTTATATTTTATCTAATCGGGAGACGTTATCAACCTAAAACGACCGCTTGCGCCGGGAATCGCATAGTAAAGTGAAAAGGTACGTACCAGGATATGATAAGGCTTGGTTAGTTCGTGGGCGGTAAATTTGGCGTTGTCGCGGCGCTACGGCGCGTCTTTGGCAACAAATATAAATAACTCTAACTAAGGGCTAGGCCGGGGCTAAAGTCGTGTTAGATTCCGGCGGGTACATATACAAAACCGTAGTCAAAAGCTTAGGGTGACGAAATAATAAAAAAGCCGCGTTGAAAGGCGGCTTCGGGTTTAATGGTTGACGCGTTAGCGGTAAACGGCTTTTACCTTGCCGAGAGACGCGGGCCTAACGTTAACGGTGGCGGGACAATGTACCTTCCATATGAGGTCGACTGCAGTACCCACTAAAAATCCGCCGATATATAAGTATCCGCTCTTGTAACACGAGGCGTAAGCCTTGGTAGTAGTGGTCCCGCGACGGGGTCCGGGGAAAGACGCGGATCGCGAACCAGCGGTAGTGAAGGCGTAAACGTAGCCGTTGTCGTGAGAGTCGGTAATCCATATGAGGTTATTACCGTAGTCCCAGGCGCAATCCGTGTAATTGGGCCCGCTGTAATGACGAAAAGAACTGATGAAAGAACCGACGGTCGTGTATCGGTACACCGTCGGATTGGCCCAATCCGTAATATTCGCAATAATAGCGGTAACGCTGTTTGGAACGTCGGGGTCGCCTTGGCAATCTAAGCCGCCTGTATTATTGGGAAGGTTAAGGCGGAAGGAAGCTAGTATGATACCGTCACTTTCGCGGCGTTTAAAGGCCATAGAGGTATTCCAACGGGTCCAAATATACCCGGGGTTTTGGTAACCTAAACCGCGTTCGTAAACGGTTACGGCCCACGACCGTATCACCGAGCCGTTAGTAAGGTTGCACGTCCATACCCTATAATTAGGGTCCTTACGTATAAGTAAGTAGATGTAATCAGGGCCAACGGCTAAGCCCCGCACGCCCCTGGTCGGTGCCTGCCAATAGCTTACTACCTCGCCAAGGTAGCCTTCCGCAGCCGTGCCAAAAGCCGAGAGTACAACCGCGAGTACGATTATCATTTTCACTCTTCGGACCTCCTCATTTTATAAATCGCAAACGACGGTTTTAGGTTAATTTATCATATTATAAATTTACGTGTCAAGTATTTTTTAATTATGACTAAATGGGTAATATCCCAAAACGCTTTGTCGCTTTACGTGGTTAAATTTGGCCCGAATGCGTTTCATAAGTCTACGGGTTAAGTGGAAAGCCTGGGCAGGCCCAAAACCCTCGCAAAGGCTGCTAATTGGCTACAACATTAAGGCCCCCTCGGGCGATTCGTCGGCGACGTAAGTGGAAATAATATTTTACATTACGGGCGGCCCCAGCCTGGGCAGCCCTTTCATTTTACCTTAGTACGTTGTTAAACCGCGCGTTTTCGTAGGGCGCCGGGATTTGGTTTGACAGGGCGTCCGGGTTTTTGTTATATTCTGGAGGTTAGGTCATATTTATCGTGCCATCACAAGAAGAAAGTAAGACGCGGTACGTATTCGTAACCGGCGGCGTCGTCTCGTCGCTTGGGAAGGGAATAGCCTCCGCGTCCCTCGGGCGCCTTATGATCGCCCACGACCTCGACGTCGCGATGCTCAAATTCGACCCCTATATCAACGTCGACCCGGGGACGATGAGCCCTTACCAGCACGGCGAGGTCTACGTGACCGACGACGGCGCGGAAGCGGACCTCGACCTGGGGCACTACGAGCGCTTCACGGACCGGCCTACGTCAAAGTTGTCGAACGCCACCACGGGTATGGTCTACGGCGCCGTCATCGAGAAGGAGCGCCGGGGCGACTATTTGGGCGGGACGGTCCAGGTCATTCCCCACATCACGGACGAGATAAAGTCCCGCGTCCACAAGCTCGCCGACGCCTCGGGCGCGGACGTCGTAATCGTGGAGATTGGCGGGACCGTGGGCGACATCGAGGGGCTCCCCTTCCTGGAGGCCATCCGTCAGTTCGCGCTGGAGGTGGGTCGAAGCCGCTGCGCCTTTATTCATTTGACGCTCGTCCCCTATATCGAGGGCGCGGCCGAGCTCAAGACGAAGCCGACGCAGCACTCGGTCCGCGAATTGCGCGCCATCGGTATTCAACCCGACGTCCTCATATGCCGAACCGACCGGCCTCTCGACGCCTCGGCTCGAGCCAAGATCGCGCTTTTCACGAACGTCGCGCCGGAGGCCGTCGTCGAGGCCGTCGACACGGACAACATTTACGACATTCCGATCAGATTCCGCAAGCAGAACCTCGACCGCCTGTTGCTCGAGCGGTTGGGGCTCGCGGCCGGGGAGGGGGACCTGAGCGCGTGGGAGGCTATGCTCGAGAGGATGCAAAAGCCCTCGGCTGAGGTGGACGTCGCGGTCGTGGGTAAATATACGGGCCTGCGGGATTCGTACAAGAGCATAATCGAGGCGCTCACGCACGGCGGCATCGCCTCCAACGTCCGCGTAAACATAGTTTGGGTGGAATCGGCGGAGCTGGAGGGGGGCGTTGAGGCCGCGAAGTGCTTCGGCGACGTCGGCGGGATCCTCGTGCCGGGCGGCTTCGGCGAGCGCGGCATCGAGGGCAAGATAGCGGCGGCGCGGTACGCGCGCGAGAACGGCATTCCTTATTTCGGCATCTGCCTCGGCCTTCAGGTGTTGGTGGTGGAGGTGGCGCGGGCCGCGGGACTGAAGGACGCTTATTCCTTGGAGTTCGACGTCGAGTGTCCGCACCCGGTTATCTGTCTGATGGACGAACAGAAGAAGGTTACGCGGAAGGGGGGGACGATGCGCCTCGGCGCCTATCCGTGCGTACTCGTGGAGGGTTCGCGCGCGGCCCGGGCGTACGGGACGTCGGAAGTCAGCGAGCGGCACCGCCACCGCTACGAGCTGAACAACGAATACCGTGAGGTCTTGGCCGAGACAGGCCTCGAGGTTACGGGCAACTCCCCGGACGGTTCGCTCGCGGAAGTCGTCGAGGCGCCGAACCACCCCTGGATGGTCGCGGTCCAATTCCACCCTGAGCTCAAGTCTGGGCCTTTGGCGCCTCACCCGCTGTTCGCGGCGTTCGTGGCCGCGGCCTACGCCGCGGGAGGGCGCCCGACCTCCCCCGAAGAGAGAGCGGCTTCCAAAATTCCCCTTTAAGACGTACGGCACCCGGCGGTGAGGACCGCGGCGAGCGGCGCCGGTTTTTTGTCGCGGGAATTGTACGCGGGCGACGGATTTTTTAGGAGGAACCGTTAGATGGCTAAAGTCGAAATAGAAAAGATTCGCAACGTGGCGCTGGTGGGACACGGCGACGCGGGCAAGACGGCGTTGGCGGAGGATTTGCTCTTCCGGGCGGGGGCGCTCAAGAGGCGCGGTCGAGTAGAGGAGGGGAACACCGCGGCCGATTTCGACGAGGAAGAAATCAAACGGGGTTTCTCCGTGAGCGCGGCACTTTTGGCCGCGGACTATAAAGGCTACCGTATCAATTTGTTGGATATCCCGGGTTCGGCCGACTTCGTCTTCGACCTCATCGCGGGGATTCGCGTCGCGGACGTAGCGCTCGTCGTGGTCAACGCGGTCGCGGGCGTGGAGGTGGGCACGGAACGGGCGTGGCGCGAGGCCGAGGCGAACCGCGTCGCCCGGGCGGCGGTGATAAACAAGATGGACCGCGAGCGTGCGGACTTCGACGGCGCTTTGCAACAACTGCGCGACGCTTTCGCGGGCGTCAACTTCGTCGTGATGGCTTATCCGGTCGGCGCCGAGGCCGCGTTTAAGGGTTACCTGGACGTAGCGCGCGGCGTCGCGGTCCTGTGGGAAGGGGGCCTTACGGGAGAACCGACCGAGGCCGAAGTCGGAGGGGACCTCGCCGACGCGTTCGCGTCGTTGAAGAACGAATTGGTCGAGGCCGCGGCGGAGCAGGAAGACGGGCTATTGGAGAAATATTTCGACGCGGGCGTGCTCTCCGACGACGAAGTCGCGCGCGGATTGTTGCGGGGAATCGCGAACGGGAAAGTGGTCCCGGTTTTCTGCGCGGACGCCTACGACGGCGTAGGCGGCGCGGCCATACTCGAGGCGGTGCTGAAATATTTCCCCTCGCCCGCGGACGTTCCCTCGCGCGTCGGCGTAGAGCCCGGCGGCACCAAGGAGCTCGAGCGGCCCGCGGCCGCGGCCGCGCCGTTGAGCGGCTTCGTCTTCAAGACCGTAAACGACCCCTTCGCGGGCAAGCTCTCGTACGTCAGAATATATTCCGGTAAAATAAAGGCCGACGAGCAAATCCGCGACGTCAACGCCGACGTAAAATTCAAGGTCTCTACGCTCGTCGAAATTAACGGCAAGGCCCAGAAGCCGTCTTCGGAGCTCTCCGCGGGTGAGCTCGGCGCCGTCGTGAAGGCCGAGCCCTTGAGGACCGGCGACACCGTCGCCGCGCCGGGCGACCCCGTCCAATACCCCGAGCTCGTACTCCCCGAGCCCGTAATGCCCTACGCGATATCGCCCCGCTCCAAAGGTGACGAGGATAAGCTAACCTCCTCGTTGGGCAAGTTGGCGGAGGAGGACCCGACGTTCCACGTCGAGCGCAATACCGAGACCAAGGAGCTCGTCGCCTCCGGGATGGGCGAGCAGCACCTCCAGGTGATGTTCTCCAAGTTGGGGTCGCGCTTCGGCGTCGCGGTCGACGCCAAGGTCCCGCGCGTCGCCTACCGCGAGACGGTCCGCAAGGGCGCCAAGGCGCAGGGGCGCTACAAGAAGCAGACGGGTGGCCGCGGCCAATTCGCCGACGTATGGCTCGAGCTCGAGCCGCTCGAGCGCGGCGCCGGCTTCGAATACGTGAACAAAATTTACGGCGGCGCCATTCCCTCGAAATTCGTACCGTCGGTGGAGAAGGGCGTCGTGGAGGCGATGGCGGGCGGCGTCCTCGCCGGGTATCCCGTCGTCGACTTACGCGTCACGCTCCGCGACGGCTCGTTCCACACCGTCGACTCCTCGGACCTGGCGTTTAAGATAGCCGGCTCGTTGGGCTTCAAGAAGGCCTTCGCCGACGCGTCGCCCACAATACTCGAGCCTATAATGGAGGTCACGGTGCGCGTCCCGGCGGACTATATGGGCGCGGTCACCGGCGACCTGAGCGGCAAGCGCGGCCGCGTGATGGGGGTGGAGCCGGCGGGCATCTTCCAGGACGTCCGCGCGCTCGTGCCTCAGGCCGAGATCTTCCGCTTTTCCTCGGACCTGCGCTCCATGACCGGGGGCAAAGGTTCGTTTACGGTGCGACTATCCCACTACGAGGAGGCGCCCCCCGACGTCGCGAAGAAGGTCGTCGAGGCGGCGCAGAGACAGAGAGGGGAAGGATAAGCCGTGCGCCTTGGGGCGAACGCAAAGGCGGCAGGCGTTATTGCCTGCCGCTTTTTTTGCGACCGATCCTCCGGCCGTTCAGCCCCTCTTCTTGGCGCCCACCGCGAGCGCGCCCAGCTCGATAAGTAATCCCCAAATGCCGCCGGCGATCTCTAAGAGCAGGAAGCCCGTAAGGCCCTCGCGGCCGCCGAGCGCGAATACCGACAGCGGTAGCGAACCCACGAGGCCTATGACGACGCCGTGGAAAGCCCAGTTCGTCCGCCAGCCGGAGATGCCCAGCGTGAAGCCGATGAATGCGCGGTTTAATATAAAACCCAGGATAATGGCGGTGGTGAAGGTAATCGGGGCCTTGCCTACGTACTGCGTCCCAAGCCAACACAAGATGCCGGCGATGATGCCGAAGAGCGTGCACGCGAGTACCCGTTTTCCCGTCATAGTCGTGCCCTCCTATTGGAAGTTATTTAAAGATATCGCCCCGCGGGGCGGTTTTCATTCTCTTCTTCATACCCCGTACGTGGGATGTGGCTCCACGCCTTCCCGGCGCCGACCGCCAACGCGCCCAGCTCGATCAAGAAGCCCCAAAAGCCGCCGAAGAGCTCGAACATCAAGGAGCCGGCAAGGCCGTCAGGCGTCACTACAAGTTAGACGGATACCGGCAACGACCCGACTAAGCCGATGACGCCGCCGCCCTTATTATAACAAAGCCGGGCCTGCGCAGATAAAAAATACGCGGCCTCGATTCCCGTTACCCGGCGATAGACCAAACTTTACGTAAAAACGTTCTCGAGCGCTTCGTAAGCTATGTACCCCCACCTGATCTCTACGACCGCGAGCCATATCAGGCCGAATACTATTATTGCCCTGATAATAAGGCCGAAGCGCCGCTTGGGCAGGAATAGCGCGAGGGGGAGGTAATTGAGTAGGCCGTAGGTCGCTATCGCGCCGGCGAGGATGCCGCCGGCGAAAAGCCGGGCCGCGAGCGCGTACGGCGTCGCAATGAGGAGGCCCGGCGCAAGCAGGGCCGCGAGCGAACCGACTAGCTCGCCGAAGCCCAGGCGCCTCTCTTCAACGAAGCCCCAGCGGAGGCCGGTCGCGAGCCCGGCCAGCAGGACCCACGCCCCCCACCCCGCGAAGAGCGACATAACGAAGCGCGCGCCGTTGCCGACGGCGAGCGGGCTTCCCACCCGCGCAAGGGCGTAGTCCGCGACGCACGGGAGAACCACGACGGCGGCCAGCGCCGCGGCGCCCCGGCTCGGGTAATGTAAGAAGACTCTCCTTTTACCCGGGATTGCGTAAAACGCGCACGCCAGCAAGACGCCCAAGTAGGTCCCCGCGCAGCGCGCGCACACCGGCATAGTAACGCCCGCTACGGCGAGCGAGCGGGCCGGTAGCTGGTGGCATATCTCGCCGAGGAGTTTTTCTATCACCAAAGGGGCAATATCGCGTTGACGGCGAGGCGGAGTTCGTGCGCCGCCTCCCGCGCCGCCTCCCGCCAATCCGTACCTTCGCGCTCCCGCCACGCGAAAGCCACGCCCCGGCTTGAGGCGACGAGGGCGCCGAGGCCCCGCGTGTCGAAGGCCCGTCCCAGGAGCGAAACGTCGCCGCCCTGGGCCCCTACTCCCGGCATCAGGAAAAATTGTTGCGGCATGAGCTCGCGCAGCCCCGCTACGACGTCGGGATAGGTCGCCCCGACGACGGCGCCCGCGGCCGAATACCCGCTCTCGCCGACCAGGTGCCGCCCGACCGCCGCCGTCATCTCCGCGACGCGGTGGTATACGGGCCGGCCGTCCTCCATCAGGACGTCCTGCACGTCGGCCGTCGAGGGATTGGAGCTCTTCACGACGACGAAGTAGCCCTTACCGTGTTGGCCGGCGCATACGTTGAAGGGCGCCAGGCCGTCGGCCCCGATATAAGGTGCGAGCGTAACCGCGTCCGCCTCCAGCGGCGCGCCGGGTGTTAGGTACGCCTCGCAGTACGCCCGCATCGTGTGCCCTACGTCCCCTCGCTTGCAATCGAGGATCGCGATAAGGCCGGCCTTCCGCGCCGAGGCGAGGTGCCCCGCCAGGACCTCGACCCCCGCCGGGCCGAAGCGTTCGTAGAACGCGGCCTGGAACTTAACGGCCGCAGCTACTTCGCGCACCGCCGCCGTCAACTCGAAGCCGAACGCGGCCGTCGCCGCGACCACGTCTTCCCTTTCCGCGAGTTCGGGAGGGAACAGCGCCGGGTCCGGGTCGCAGCCGACGCATACGCGGCTCTTGGTCCTTATTATGCGTTCGACCAGGCGGTCCGCGAAATTGGATGTGCGAGTCACGACGCGTTCGCCTCGTAATATCTCTCCACGGCCTTTTTTATTTCTTCCGGCGTCGCGGTCGCGGTGCCCACCTTGGCGACGACGACGGAGGCGGCGAAGTTGGCGAGCTGGGCCGCGGCGAGGTGGCTTCCCCCCGCGGCCAGCGCCGCGGCGAAGGTCGCGACGACCGTGTCGCCGGCGCCCGCGACGTCGAAGACCTCCCGCGCCCGCGTCGGGATGCGGTCCGTCGAGCCGTCCGCGGAAAACAGGACCATGCCGCGCTCGCCCCACGTTATGAGCACGGAATCGGACCGGAGGGCGTCGAGGAGGGCGGCGCCCGTGCGCTCGAGCGTCGGGTCGTCGGCCTCGCGGATGCCCGTCGCCGCGGCGGCCTCGTGGTGGTTGGGCGTTACCGAGGTCACGTTTTTATATAACGAAAAATGGTCCTCCTTCGGGTCGACGCATACTATTTTACCGGCCTCGCCGGCCCGGGAGATGACCTCCGCGGCGACGCGCGCCGTGACCGTACCCTTGCCGTAGTCGGAGAGGATGACGCCGTCGGCGCGCGCGAGCCCTTCGTCGAAATGTCCCAATAGCTCGTCTTCCAGCTCGGCGTTTATGTCGCCGTCCACTTCGCGGTCCAGGCGGACGAGCTGTTGATGCCGGGCGATGACGCGGCCCTTCCACGTCGTGGGCCGTTCGGCGGAGACGACTAAGCCGTCGCCGCCGACCCCCTCTTTCTCGAGCATCCGGGCGAGGGCGCGGCCGTTCTCGTCGTCGCCCGCCACGGCCACAAGTTCCGCCGCGGCGCCCAGGGCCTGAACGTTGACCGCGGTGTTGGCGGCGCCGCCCGGCCGCAGCACGTCCCGCTCCACCCTTACGACGGGGACCGGCGCCTCGGGCGACAGGCGAGCGGCGTCGCCGAAGACGTAGTGGTCGAGGATGGCGTCGCCCACTATCAGCACGCGCGCCGACGAGGCGCGCTCGAGCAGCTTGAGCAGTTCCGTCGTTTCGGCCATCGGTTACTCAGCGGCTTTCCCGGAATACGAGCTCTTCTACGAGCGAGACCCAGACGTGGCCCATAATGGCGTGTAGTTCCTGGATGCGTTGAGGGTCGTCGGAGGGGATGATTATAGGGATGTCGGCGTGCCGCGCGGCCTCGCCGCCGTCGGCGCCGAGAAAGGCCGCGGTGGCGATGCGGCGTTCCTGCGCCGTCTCGAGCGCCCGTACGATGTTGGGCGATTCTCCGCTCGTCGAGAGCGCTACGACGAGGTCGCTTACGTTGCACAGGGCCTGTATCTGGCGGGCGAATATCTCTGCGTATCCGTAGTCGTTGGCCGCGGCGGTTACGACGGACGGGTCCGTGGTGAGCGCAATAGCCGGCAGGGCCGCGCGTTCGTAATTCAGTTTAACCACGAACTCGCCCGCGATGTGCTGAGCGTCCGCTGCGGAGCCGCCGTTGCCCATAAGCAGGACCTTGCCCCCGACGACTACGCGGGAGGCCGTCTCCTGGGCGAGTTGGACGAGGTACTTGTCAATAACCGGGAGCGCCCGCGTAGCCAGGTCCGCGGCCTCGCGGAATTGCCCGTGAACTTTCTCGATTAGCGTCATATCGTGTCGTCGCCCGCCTTATTGGACGCGATTGAACGCGAGGCGTGCCGGGTTTTTTAACAGCTGCCAATCGTATATTCGGCAATCGGCCGGTCGGGGCGGGCCGCCCGCGGCGACCAGCACCGGTGCGACCGTCGGCCGCACTTCGCCGAGGCCGAGGGCGGCGGCCAAACGTTCGCGTCGCCCCCGCGCCCATATCTCGTAGCGGATTATGTCCCGCCGCGCCTCGGCGTCGCGGCGCCCGCGCTTGAGCTCGATTATGAACAGGACCTCGGGCGACGCGTAAACCAGGTCGATGCGGTTGCCCCGTTCGTCTATGCGCAACTGGTTGAACGCCGGCCGGGCTTGCATCTCGCGGGCGAGCGCCGTCTCCTCTCGCGCGAGGACGAACTCGAGCAGCGACTCGTCGAGCCGTTCATATTTTAATATAAATTCCAGGTGTTTACCATATAACGGTACGTATCCTTCGACGGGATAAGGCCGCGGCTGCGGCAGGAAGGGCATGGCTACCTGTCGCGGCGCGCGCGCTAGGGCGTCGGCGAAGCGCACGCCGTCCCCGGGCAGGAAGGTATAGACGCTGCGTTTTACGAAGTCCGCGGGGACGAGCTCGACCGCCGCCTCCCGCGCCGCCTCGTAGAATTGCGATACCGAGAAGCGGCAGACCTCCCGCGCGGCCTCGAGCCGGACCACGAACCGAAACTTCTCCCGCGCCGAACCCGGTCCTGCGGCCTCCCACACCGGCGCCGGTACCGTCGGGCCCAGGTACCGCACCGGCCCCCGGCAGCGGTAGGGGCCGTACAGCGCCCCCGCGACCCGTTGGTAGAGGTACGCCGCGTCGCCGTCGCGTACCTGCGCGAGTTGGTTTACCGAGGACGGCCGCACGCCGTAGAGCGCCGCCTCGTGGCACCTGAGAAAATGGTTTTTGGTTATGAGTACGTGTAACATCGAATCAATTTTTAATAATTAAGGGTCGCGAGCCGCCCTAAGCCTTTCCCGCGGCAAACGCCCGGGCCGCCGCCGAAAGTAGCGGTATAATTATCTCGTGGTGGCCGGTTATGGCGAGCGCCTCGCCCCCCGTCGCCGTGGGCCGGGCGAGCACGTTCTGTAGGGGCCGGTAGTGTTGTATCATGTCCAGGTTGGCGGCGGTGAAATTTTCGACCGGCGGCTTCAGGTGCCGGACGAGGTTGAGGGCCTTGACGAAGACCTCGGGCAACAGCACCGCGGAGCCCACGTTCGCGAAGACGCCGCCGCCGTCGAGCGATTTGAGCGCGAACGCCAGCCTTCGGAAATCGGCCAGGCCTACTTCGCCCCAGGCGCGGCCGTCCGTCGCCGGGTGCTGGTGAATTACGTCGGCGCCCAGCGAGACGTGGAGCGTTACGCCGATGCCCGCTTGGAAGGCCGCGGCCAGCACGCTCGCGTCGGCGTACGCGCCGCGCTCGGCGACCGCGATCCCGGCGAGCGTGCCGGGGGGCTCGCCGCGCGTCGCCGCTTCCCTCACGACCTCGTTCAGCTCCGCGCCGGTCTCCTCGGCCAGGCCGAAGCGGCCTTCCGCCAGCGCCGCGCCCACGTCCTCCGACGTCGCGCCGAACCGCCCCAGTTCGTAGTCGTGGATGAGGAACGCGCCGTTGACGGCGAGGTGCCTAACCAGGCCCTCGCGCAGGAGGGGGATGAGGTGGAGGCCCGCGCCCGTCTTGGCGACGTGGCCTCCGAGGGCGAATATGATGCCCCGCCCTTCCCGCCGCGCCCGCGCCATAGCCCGGGCCAGCTTGAGGAGGTTGCGCGCGCCCAGGACGTCGGGCAGCGACGACAAGAGTGGAACCGCGGCCGCTGCGTCTTCCGCCGGCCGTCGAAAGTTCTCGAGCCGGACGACGCTCACGCGCTCGTCGAACGGATAGGTTTTAACCCCGGCGAGGTCCAGTTCGTCCGCGGCCATAGGGCCGTCCGCGTCCTACTTCCCTAAGGTATACGTCTCGAGTTGAACGAAAATTTCGCCGATGGCGATCTTAGACTTCAAGATGACGGGCATCTTTTTCTCGTCGTCCGTAACCCAGATCCAGATGCGGCCCTCTTGCTTGAAGATGCCCTCCGTCTCCTTGAGGACGGGTTCGAGGACGATAGTGTCGAAGGTCCCGGCCGGGACCTCGACGCGCTCCTTCCGCAGGACCTTGACGACGATGGGCTTGGAGACTTTGCCGTCGGCGTAGTTTACGGTTATTTCGCCCCCCACGGGCAGCTCGAGCGAACGGACGTAGTAGAACCCCCCGAGCGCGTCGCGCGGGTTGGGGAGGACGCGCATCGTGGCGACGCCGCGGGTGGAGGTGCGTTTGGGCGGGTTGAAATAGATGACCTCATCCTTTTTGTACGTCCCCTCGACGAGGTGTTTCTCCGATTTCCATATGGTATAGTCCTGGACGTCGAGGTAGGTATCGATGCGGTCGCGCGTGTAGAAGAAGGCCGAGACCTGGGGCCCGGAGGCGGCCGTGGATATAATATGGTAGACTTTGCGGCCGTTGAAGACCTTGACGCCCGGGACGGACAACGTCGCGGTGCCGGCCTTTACGATGTCGGACCAGGACACGGAGAACACCAGCTTTTCGCCGACCTTGAAGGGGGCGCCGTAACATAGGGTCGCGCTCAAGACGGCCACGGAGGCGATAATCGAGACTTTTTTGAGCATAATAATCCTCCTACGGTACGTCGGTAAAATTTATCAGATTTATAAGAACGTGTCAAATACATTTTCGGTTAGACTTTTCCGTAAGCGCGACCGCGGCAAATATTCCTTGTCATTTTCCGCGTTTGTAGTAATGTAATCCGGAAGGTAAGTAATTTTGCCCGCCGGACACTTACTCAACTTTTCGACATCCGAGGCGGCCCTTTCCGCGCGTTTACTCGGCGATGTGCGGAGCGCCCAGGCCGGCTGGCCGCTCGCGCCCGCCGTCGTTCTCGTGCGCTCGAATTTGGTGGCCCTCCAGCTCTCGCGCCGACTCGCGCGCGAGGCCGGCGGCTACGCCAACGTCCGGTTCCTGACGTTCGTGGACCTCGCCCGGCGCCTCGCGGGGCCGGCCGGCGCTTTGCCCGCCGGCGGCGAACGGGTGATCTTCGCCGCCCTCGCCGCCGATATGGAGGCGGCCTCCTACTTCGGGCCCGTGAAGGAGAAGGCCGGCTTCGCCGAGACCCTTCGGGCCGCGGCCGAGGACGTCCGCCAGGCCGGCCTCGGCTCGTGGCACGTCGACCTCAACCTGGGGGATAAGCTGACCCTTTTCGGAAAGGTTTACGACGAGTATCGAGGGCTCCTGGGGCGCGACGGCCGCCGTCGTTACCGGGACGAGTACGACGTTTTTTCCGGGGCGGGGGCGCGCGCCGCGACTTTCGCCGATGCGTTCGGGACCGACGAGCTGTTCGCGTTCGGGTTTTACGATTTTAACGAAATCCAACGGCGCCTGTTGCGAGCTCTCAGCGAGCACGTCCGCTTGAAATTTTATATGCCCTTCGGCGAGGGGCCGCAGTTCCGCTTCGCCCGCGCCACCGTCCGCTGGCTCGAGGCAATGGGGACCCGCGTCGAGGCCGTTGCCGCGGCCGAGGTGTCCCTCCGCGCGGAGGTGTGCCGGCGTTGGTTCGACCGGCGGGACGGGGCGGCTCCGGCCGAGGGCGTTCGGATAATTTCGGCGCCCGACGAAGAGGGCGAGGCGCGCGAAGTCGCGCGCGAGGCGCTCAGGCTAAGTCGGGAGGACGGCGTCCGCTTAGCCGAGATGGCGGTTCTGTACCGGGGCGAGGAGATGCTCGCGGCGTTGACGGAGGTATTCGAACGCGTTTTCGGGAGAGGGGAGGGGGGCGGCCCTTACTACGTAGCGGAGGGCAGGCCGCTCGCGGCCACGCGCGCGGGAGACGGGACGCGGCGCCTACTCGAGCTCGCGTGGCACGCGAAGGCGGGGCCGCGCCCCTTTGCCCGGGGCGAGGTCGTGGATTTCGCCGCGGCGGCGCCTTTGGCGTCGGGCGAGGTTTCCGGGCCGGGGGGCGGCCTCGAGGCGGCGACATGGGACGACGTATCCGCGGCCGCGGGCATCGTATACGGCCGGGAGGAGTGGGCGGAGGGGCTCGAGCGTTACGCCGCGGCGTGCGAACGCGCGACGGGGGAGGGGCCGCGTCGCCACGCCGCCGCGGACGTGCGCCGACTGGCGGCTTTCGCGGACGAGCTGTTCGCGGACATGGAAAGGTTCCCGGCCGAGGGACGGTGGGGCGATTTAGCGGCCGTACTGGACGAGGTCGTGGCAAAGTATTTCGAGCCTTCCGAGGAGAGGGACGCGGTCCTCTCGCTCGTCCGGAACGTCGCCGCGTACGACGACGTCGTCGCCGAACCGGCGCCGTTTAAGGTTTTCGTCGAAACGTTGACCCGGCGATTGCGCGAGGAGACGGTGCCGGTGGGCCGGTTTGAGCGCGGCGGCATTAACCTGATAAAATTGGATAAAGCTCGAAACCTCGCCTTCCGCGCCGTCTTCATTACGGGCGCGGCCGAGGGTGTTTACCCGATTCGCCCCTCGCAGGACCCGGTGCTGTTGGATGGCGAGAGGGCGGAGTTCAACGACCGCGCCGACGGCCGGTGGCGCTTCGACGTCCGAGCGGCGCGCGTTACGGAAGAGCCTCTCATCTTCCACCTCGCCCTCGGCGCCGCGCGCGAGTTCTTGTGTATCTCGTATCACCGCCGGGACGCCGCGGGCCGGGACCGTCTCCCCTCCTATTACCTTCTTAGGGTGGCGGGGGCGCTCGCGGGCGCGAAGTTGGGCGCCGAGGATTTCGACCGCGCCGCCTCCGCTTACCCCTGGTTTCGGCGCGTCGGCGCGACGGCGGCGCCGGCTCCGGACGCGGCTCTCGACGACGGCGAGTATTGGGCGGGCCGCGCGCGGGACGCGGGTAACGGCGGCGTAGCGGCGTATCTGGCGGCCGTGGATGCGAGGTGCGCCGCGGCCCGGGACGCCGCCGCGTCCGCGCGGGCCGCGGGGCTTACGCCTTTCGACGGCGTAATTGTTTCCGGCCCGGGGAGAGATTTTCTCGCGAGGCGGTTCGGGGGGAAGGTCGTACCCGTAGGTACGTCGGACCTGGAGGCGTTGGCGGCTTGCCCCCGCAAGTTTTTTTACGAGAGAATTTTGGGGCTGAGGAGTTGGGAAGAACCCCGGGAGAAGTTAACGCCGTCGCCCGTCGCCCTGGGGAAGGCGGTCCACGACGTCCTGCGCGACGTTTACCGCGAACGCGTGACGCGCGGCCTGGACGACGAACGGCTCTCGGCGGAAATTGCGCGGCGTACGGCGGCGGCGCTCGCGGCGCTCAAGGAGGAGGGGGAACTCCCGCGGCCTTTGGCCTTCGAGATGGAACGCCGGCTCCTCTCGCTCAAGCTGGCGGCCTTCGTACGCGAGGACGCGAGCGACCCGGAGGGTTGGCGGCCCACGTTTTTCGAGCTCCGCTTCGGCCGGCGGCCGGCGGAAAGCGACGACGCGGAATCGACGAAAAGGCCGTTCGTATTAAAGTTCGGCGAAGGCGCGCGCGAAGGCGAGGGCGGGCCGGCGGCCGAGATTCACGGCCGAATCGACCGCGTGGACGTCCGGGGCGGCGGCGTCAGGATTTTGGATTATAAGGCCGGCCGGCGCGACCGATACGTGGGGCACCTCGCCGGCGGGCGCCAGCTCCAGCTGCCGCTGTACTTGATGGCCTACTACGAGCTTTTCGGCGCCGAAGTCGGCTCGTCCCTTGCCGGCTACTGCTTCCCGCTCGAGGACGGCGAGAAATACAAATACGTCGTGAGCGAGAGGAAGGGCTTGGACGCCGCGGCGGTCCGACGCCTGGTGGGCGGGGTGCTGGCGCTGGCGCGCGACGGGATATTCGTCGCCGGCGGCGAGGAGGTTTGCCGGTATTGCGATTTTAGAATTGCCTGCGACGCGGGGCGTAGTTACTTGCCGGAGAAGAAGTGGGCGTCGCCGGAGGCGTTACGGTTTCGCGAGCTGAGGGAAATCAAATAAGCGAGGGCGATGGTGCAAGAGCTCTTCGACGGCGAGGCCCGTAGGGCGGCACGCGACCTCGGCCGGACCTTCTTCGTGGAGGCGAGCGCCGGCACGGGGAAGACGCGCCTTTTGTGCGACCGCGCGCTCCAGGCGCTGCTGACGCCGGGCTACGACCCGGCCTGGCTCGTAGCGATAACGTTCACGGAGAAGGCCGCGGCGGAGCTTTCGGCGAGGCTCCGGGCCGGGCTCGAGGGTTGGCTCGAGGACAACCCCCTCGACGAACAGGCGACGCGAGCGCTCGAGCGCTTCGACCAGGCCCAAATTTCCACGATACACTCCTTCGCGGCTTCGCTGTTGAAGGAGCTCCCGGTGGAGGCCGGCGTGGACCCGGCTTTCGAGGTCGTCGACGAGGTGGTCGCGGCGCTGTTGTTTGAACAGGTGTGGGAGGAGTGGCTGGTGGCCGCGGCGGACCGGCCGGACGCGGCCGCCCCTTGGGCGTCGTTGTGGGCCCACTTCGGCACGCCGCGTGTCGATTGCCTGGCCGAGGTCGTGTCCAAAATAGTGGGCGAGCGCGACGTCGTCCGCTTAGAGGCGTACGAGGTCGCGGCCGTTGACCTCGACGGGCTCCGCGCCGCGGTCCGCGCGGCGCTGTTGCGTTTCGACGACGTGCGCGAACGATGCAAGGACCCGGGCGACGCGTGTTACCGCGCGTTTGCGGCGCTCGAGCACCTGTCGCGCGCGCTCGAGCGTGGCGACCTCGACGAGGTTTGTTCGGCGACGGTGAAGTTAGGCGGAAATAAAAGTAATTGGCGCCCGCCCGAGCTGAAGGACGAATTGAACGAGCTCTATTTGAAGCCGGTATCCGCGGCCTTGGCGCGGGTTTGCGACGTCCTCCGGCGGACGGCGTTGCCGCCGCTGGTCTCGTGGCTCGGCGCCGCCGCCGCGGCCTTCGAGCGCCGCAAGGAGGAAGCCGGCCTCTTGGATTTTCACGACCTCCTGCTCAGGGCGGCGCGCCTGCTCGCGCGAAAAGAGAACGGCGCCCGCGAATATTTCCAGCGCCGCTACCGCCATATCCTATTAGACGAATTTCAGGATACGGACCCGCTTCAGGTTGAGTTTATATTCTACTTGGCCGAGGACGGCGCGGTCGCGACCGACTGGCGGGACGTCGCGCTCGTGCCGGGGAAGCTCTTCGTCGTCGGCGACCCCAAACAGTCCATCTATCGGTTCCGGCGCGCCGACATCGAGGTTTACGACGCCGCGCGGCGGGTAATCGAGGCCAACGGCGGCGAGGTCCTCCGCCTAACAGACAGCTTCCGCGCGGCACCCAGGCTCGTGTCTTTCGTGAACGGCGTTTTCGAAGCCGTCTTCGGCGGGGGCGAGCCGCCGTACCAGCCCGCGTACGGCGAGCTCAGGCCGTCATCGGATACGTCGCTCAGGCAAGGAGGTGCGCCGGCGGCGACGGTGTTGGAAGGGCCCGGCGGCGCGTTTGGGGCCGAGGACGAGGCGGCCGAAGCGGCAGCCGCGCTGATAAGGCGCGCGGTCGACGTAGGCGAGTTCGACGTTTACGATAAAGAGGAAGGGGCCTTGCGGCCTATCGCGTACCGCGATTTCGCGTTGCTTCTGCGGACGCGGCGCAGCGTGGGCGTTTGGGAGGCGGCTTTGGAGCGGTGGGGCGTGCCGTTCTACACGCTCGGCGGCCAGGCCTTTTACGCGCGGCCCGAGGTCAAGGCCATGGCCGCCGCGGCGCGGACGCTGGACAATCCCGCGGACGAGTTGGCGTTGGTCGCGACGTTGACGTCGCCGTTGTTCTCGTTCCACGCGGACGAATTGCTCCGGTTCAAATTGGCGGGCGGGGCCTTCGATTACCGCGCCCCCGTTCCGCCCGGCGCGCCGGCCGGTCTGGCCGACGCGTTGGCGCTGCTCGCGCGCTTGCACGAAGGCCGCGGCGACAGGCCGCCCGCGGCGACGTTGGCCGAGCTGGTCGCCCGGACCCGCCTTTTGAACAAGGCGGCGTTGTGGGGGGACGGCCCGCGCGCCGCGGCCAACGTTCGTAAGGTCTTGGCGTCGGCCCGCAGCTTAGTCGCGACGGGCGGGATAGGCTTGCGCGCGTTCGCGCGATGGCTCGCCGAGATGGAGGGCCGCGAGGAAGCGGAGCACGAATCGCCGGCGCTCGACGCGGGCGACGACTTCGTCCGCATAATGACGATCCACGCCGCGAAAGGATTGGAGTTCAACGCCGTCGTGTTCGCCGATTGGGCGCGGGGCGCGCGGCGGGGTAAGGGCGACGCCGTATTCGTCGACCGGGGGACCGGCCTCGTCCACGTTCGCGTGGGGCGCGAGCGTGCCGGGACGCAATTGTTGACGCCCGGTTACGAGGCGGCGGCGGACAAAGAGGCCCGCTTCGGCGGAGCGGAAGAGCGGCGCCTCGATTACGTCGCGGTTACGCGCGCGCGCGACCTGTTGATATTACCGCGGATGGCGTCGGCGGGCGACGATTCGCTCGCCGCGACGCTCGCCTCCCTCGACGGCGCGTCGTACCCGCTCGAGACTATCGTAATA